>NZ_JBLNNF010000016.1:0-177280 GCF_047784845.1 Pseudomonas sp. NFX98
TCAAAAGATCGCAGCCTGCGGCAGCTCCTACAGGGTGGTGGCGAGTAAGGCATAAAGATAGATCGTATCGATATAACTGGTTATAAGAAAAATCGCTATGCTGCGGGCCAGATTTTCCCTGCGGTCTATGTGGACGTATCAATGGATTTAGTGAACATCGGGTTGGTTGTAGCCGGACTCGTCGTCGGCTTCATCGTCGGCATGACGGGCGTGGGTGGCGGGTCGTTGATGACCCCGATCCTGCTGTGGTTCGGCATCAACCCGGCGACGGCGGTCGGCACCGATTTGCTGTACGCAGCCATCACCAAATCCAGTGGCGTGCTGGTGCACAGGAAGAACAACAACATCGACTGGAAAATCACCGGTTGGCTGACCCTCGGCAGTGTGCCGGCCGTGATGCTGACACTGTGGTTCCTCAGCACGTTGCATTCCAGCCCCGACGCGATGAACGCGATCATCAAGCAAGCCCTGGGCTTTGTATTGTTCGCCACGGCGCTGGCAATTCTGTTCAAGAAGCGACTGCTCGATTTCGCCCACAAACGCGCCGGCGGCAATTACAACCCAAGCGGCCCACGCCTCAATGCCATGACCGTCGTCACCGGTCTGGTCCTGGGCACCATGGTTGCGTTGACTTCCATCGGCGCCGGCGCCCTGGGCACTGTCGCGTTGTTCATCCTTTATCCGCTATTGCCGACCCGCCGCCTGGTCGGCACGGAAATCGCGCACGCCGTGCCGCTGACGCTGGTCGCCGGTCTGGGCCATGCGAGCATGGGCAACATGGATTGGCAGGTGCTGGGTTACCTGCTGGTCGGTTCGCTGCCGGGGATTTACCTGGGCAGCCACCTGACCGGGCGCATCTCCGATGAAGTGCTGCGCCCTTGCCTGGCGACGATGCTGGTGCTGATTGGTTACAAGCTGGCGTTCTGATTCAACTCGCTACGCCAGCTTCATTCGCGGGTGAATATTTCCAGCAGATGCCCGTCCGGGTCATCGAAATACACCCGCCGTCTCCCCGCACAATCATTGATTTCCTTTAGCCGCTGTCGCAGTTCGGGTAGCGCTTTGTAATGGTTTCAGTTCCATTCGGCCTGTTGCGCATTGACCGCCCTGACCTAAGCTTGGGGCAAGGCGAACTACATTTGCGAAGCGTCACCGGAACGAACGCCGCAATGCGCAATCATTAGAGCGTGGATATCAAAAGGAGATGCGCATGCTCATCAGGTCACTGACCCTGGCTACCCTGCTGGCGATTGCCGGCCCCCTGTTCGCCGCCGATGGCGACTCACCACTGGACATGGACAAGGGCAGGTCCCGGCCATTGATTGTTATCGCTCCGAGCACGGTTGATCCGACGTGGGTCGGCCTGAAAAAGTCGCTGGATGAGCCGGCCAATCGCAAGGGGTTCACCGATCGCAACATGGTGCTGTACACCGTGCTCAACCTGATGGGCCAGCGTGAAGGCAAGGACCTGGGGCCGCAAGATACGGCGGCATTGATCCGCTCACTGAAGCTGGGCGCCGGCGCCAAGACCAAAGTGATTCTGGTCGGCAAGGACGGCGAAAAGAAATTCGAACAATCGGATACCGTCAAGCTGGAAGAGATTTTCGCAGCCGTCGACCAGTTGCCGGCGGCCGAGAAGGAAACCCCGCCGCCAACCGTGGCGACGCCCGCCGCTGAACCTGAACCGGCGGCCAAAGGCGCTAAAAATGGTAAACCGGTGAAACCGGCGAAACCTACCAAGCCGCCTGAAATGCCGGATGACTGATTCAGCGTTGACTCATTGGGAGAGCGATCACAAAACCTGTGGGAGCGAGCAAGCTTGCTCCCACAAGGATTACGGTTGACTGGTCGATACTGAACTCAGGGCTTATTGGCCCAAAGCGCTCAGCACCTGATGCGCAATCTTTACCCGCTCCGCATTCGGATAATTCTTGTTCGCCAGAATCACAATCCCCATGTCCTTCGACGGCACAAACGCAACGTACGCCCCAAACCCACCGGTCGAACCGGTCTTGTTGATCAGCAAGTCTTGCGTTGGCGATTGCGGCGGATTCAGCCATTGGACTTTGTGCGGCTCCATCGCCATCGGCGTCGAGTTGCCCGCCAACAATCGATCCAGAGTGATCGGGTAGCGATACAACTCCCAACCGAGACCCTGGGTCAAGTCGTCGACCGTGTAGTAACCGGTATGAGTCAACGCAATCGCCTGCTGCAATGGTTTTTCCAGGTGCGACGGTTTCAGGTTCGCTTCAACAAACGCCAACAGGTCCGCCGCGCTGGTTTTTACGCCATATGCTTCGGAATCCAGCGCACCCGGCCCGACTCGCACCGGTTTGCCGTCCTTGTTGTAGCCCTGCGCATAAAGCCCCATCTGGTCCTGTGGCACTTTCAGGAAGGTGTGTTTCAGGCCGAGTTTCGGCAGCAAGGTGTTAGCCATCACTTCATCGAACGGCTGACCCAGGCTGTGCGCGGCAAGGTAGCCGAACAAACCGATGCTGGGGTTCGAGTACAGTCGCTGGCTGCCGGGGGCGAAAGCCGGTTTCCACTGTTGGTAGTAGCCGAGCATTTTGTCGGGCGAATCGAATTCGGCCGGGAATTGCAGGGGCAAGCCGCCGGCGCTGTAGGTGCCCAGTTGCAAAGCGCTGATGTTGTCGAAGGCGCTGCCGCGCAAGGCTGGCAGGATCTGACTGGCCTTGTCGTTCAGGGACAGTTTGCCGTTGGCCACGGCATAGGCGGCGAGGGTGGCGGTGTAGGTCTTGCTGACCGAGCCGATCTCGAACAGGGTGTTTTCGGTGACCGGTTTGGCGGGTTCTTTCGACGCCACGCCGTAGTTGAAGAAGTGCTGTTTGCCGTTGACGGTAACGGCCACGGCCATTCCGGCAATGCCTTCTTTCTGCATGACCGGTTTAACAGCGGCATTCACCACCGACTCGATTGGGTCCTGTGCGACGCACTGGCCTGCGGTCAGCAGTCCCAGGCAAGCCGCGAGCGTTTTCAGGCGATCCATGTTGATGTTGTCCGTTGTCGATTCAGATGCGCGTCATTCTAGAGGTTAAAACCTCGATCTTTAAACCCGAGCCGTTGATTGGCGGCTCGGGTTTATGACTTTGGGCGCGCTAACGCTGAATCAACGCACCAGACATGGCCGCTTGTTATCGAACTTCCATCCCGGAAGCAAAAACTGCATCGCCACGCTGTCGTCCCGCGCACCCAAGCCCATGCCCTTGTACAGTTCGTGGGCCTTGGCCACCTGGTCCATGTCCAGTTCTACGCCCAGTCCCGGTTTCTGCGGCACCTGCACGCAGCCTTCAACGATTTGCAGCGGGGCTTTGGTCAGGCGCTGGCCGTCCTGCCAGATCCAGTGGGTGTCGATGGCCGTGATCTCACCCGGCGCAGCCGCCGCGACGTGGGTGAACATTGCCAGCGAAATGTCGAAGTGGTTGTTGGAATGCGAGCCCCAGGTCAGGCCCCATTCGTGGCACATCTGCGCCACGCGAACCGAACCTTGTATGGTCCAGAAGTGCGGGTCGGCGAGCGGGATGTCGACCGATTGCAACTGGATCGCGTGGCCCATTTCCCGCCAGTCGGTGGCGATCATGTTGGTGGCGGTTTTCAGGCCCGTGGCGCGACGGAACTCGGCCATGACTTCGCGCCCCGAATAACCGTTTTCCGCACCGCACGGGTCTTCGGCGTAGGCCAGAACGTTGTGCTGGTCGCGGCACAAACGGATCGCTTCCTTCAGGGACCAGGCGCCATTCGGATCGAGAGTGATGCGCGCATCGGGGAAGCGTTCGGCGAGGGCGGTGACCGCTTCGATTTCGGCATCTCCGCTGAGCACGCCGCCCTTGAGCTTGAAGTCCTTGAAGCCATATTTCGCGTGCGCGGCGACTGCCAATTGCACCACTGCATCGGCGGTCATGGCTTTCTCGTGACGCACGCGGAACCAATCGTTGTCGGCTTCCGGTTCGCTGCGGTAGGCGAGGTCGGTTTCGTTGCGGTCACCGACGTAAAACAGGTAGCCGAGCATCTTCACCTCGTCGCGTTGCTGGCCTTCGCCGAGCAGGGCCGCGACCGGCACATCCAGATGCTGGCCGAGCAAGTCGAGCAGGGCGGCTTCAAGTCCGGTGACGGCGTGAATGGTGATGCGCAGGTCGAAGGTCTGCAAACCGCGACCACCGGCATCGCGGTCGGCGAAGGTCTGGCGCACCTGATTGAGGATCTTCTGGTAAGTGCCGATCGGGCTGCCGACCACCAGGCTGCGTGCGTCTTCGAGGGTTTGGCGAATGCGCTCGCCACCCGGTACTTCGCCGACGCCGGTGTGGCCGGCGTTGTCCTTGAGAATCACGATGTTGCGGGTGAAAAACGGGCCGTGGGCGCCGCTCAGGTTGAGCAGCATGCCGTCATGGCCGGCCACCGGAACCACCTGCATGCTGGTGATGATCGGGGCTTTGGCGGTGTCTTGTGCGATCATTTTTTTATCCTTTCAAGCGTGACGAGGCGCGGATTCAGCCGATGGGATGGCGGGCGCGGATTTGGGTTTGTTGCGTGCGGCGAAGACAATGATCGCGGCGATGATCGAGGTCGCGGCCAAGCCGTAGAGTCCGCCCTGAATCGAACCGGTGCGTTCTTCCAGCAGGCCAAAGGTGGTCGGCGCGACGAAGCCACCGAGGTTGCCCACCGAGTTGATCAGCGCGATGACGCCGGCGGCGATCCGTGCATCCAGATACGCCTGGGGAATCGGCCAGAACAGCGACGACGCCGATTTGAAACCCAGCGCCGCAAAGCAGATCGCAACGAAAGCGAAGATCGGCCCGCCGGTGGTGGACATGAACATCCCGGCAGCAGCAATCAACAATGCGACGGCAACCCAGGCTTGTTGGTGCTTCCACTTGGCCGACAGCGAAGCGAAGGCGTACATGCCGATGATCGACAGCAACCATGGAATCGAGTTGAACATGCCGACCTGGAAGTCGCTGAGGTCACCCATCTTCTTGATGATGCTCGGCAGCCAGAACGTCGCGGCGTAGATGGTCAACTGGATGAAGAAGTAGATCACGCAGAACAGGATGATCTGCCGGTCCTTGAGCAGTTTGCCCAGCGATGGCTTGATCGGCGTCGCTGCTTCGCGGGCCAGTTGTTCGTCGTCGATGGCCTTGACCAGTGCGTCTTGCTCGTCGCGGGTCAGCCATTTGGCGTCGTGGGGTTTGGAGTCCAGCCAGAACCAGACAAAGGCGCACAGGCCCACCGAGAACATGCCCTCGATGAAGTACATCCATTGCCAGCCGTGCATGCCGAATCCGCTGATTTGCAGGAGCAGACCGGACAGCGGGCCGGAGATCAGCGAGGCAATCGCCGAGCCGCTGAGGAAAATCGCGATCGCCTTGCCGCGCTCAACACCGGGCAACCAGCGGGTGAAGTAGTAGATCACTCCGGGAAAGAATCCGGCTTCAGCCACACCCAGCAGGAATCGCAGAATATAGAAGTGGGTTTCGTTCTGGATGAACGCCATGCCCGCCGCGACAAGGCCCCAGGTCAGCATGATGCGGGTCAGCCAGATGCGTGCGCCGACTTTTTGCAGAAGGATGTTGGAGGGCACTTCGAACAGCGCGTAACCAATGAAGAACAGACCGGCACCGAGGCCGTAGGCGGCCGCGCCGATGCCCAGGTCGTGTTCCATGTGGGCGCGGACGAAGCCGATGTTCACCCGGTCAATGTAATTGACGATGAACATGATGACGAACAGCGGCAGGACGTGACGTTTGACTTTGGAGATGGCGGACTTCAGCACGGAATCGGCGTCGTCGTTCATCCCGGAGATGGATGTATTCACTGCGTTTTCTCCCACTCGTTATTTTTATGCGGGGTGTAACGGTTGCTGCGTTGTTGATAGACATCATACAACTACGATTTTTCATCCTGCAACAGGACTTGCCTAGCAAAATGGCGATTTATTTTTGATCTGATGAATTTTTAGCGATTGAAGAAAACTGTTTTCGTGGGCAAAAAAGTGATTTTGTTGAGTGTTGTCATACAAGTTGGTGCGATTTTTCTAACGATTCCCGCTGAACGCAGTGCTACGATTCGATAGCCAAGTTTTTCGGACGCCCTCATGCAAGAAGACCTCGACGCACCTGCCCGCAAGCGCAGCCACAATCTGGCCCACGATCTGGTGGCCAAGCTGACCCAGAGCATCCTGCTCGGGCAAATGTCGCCCGGCGACAAGCTGCCGTCGGAGAATTCGATTGTTCAGGAGCACGGGGTCAGTCGCACGGTTGTGCGCGAGGCGATCTCGAAATTGCAGGCGTCGGGGCTGGTGGAAACCCGTCACGGCATCGGCACGTTTGTGCTGGAGCGGGCGCCGGAGCAGGGGTTACGGCTGAATGTCGATACCGCGCTGGGCGTGCGCAGCATTCTGGAATTGCGCATGGGCCTGGAAACCCAGGCGGCGGCGCTGGCCGCGACTCGCCGAACTGACCAGCAACTGGAGCAGATGCGCGAAGCGCTCGACGATTATCAAAGCCTGCTGGCCAACAACGACAGCTGTGTCGAAGCCGACCGGCGCTTTCACCTGCTGATCGCCGAGGCCACCGGCAACGTATGCTTTACCGAAATCATGCAGCACCTGGGCAGTGCCATGATCCCGCGAACCCGGGTCAACGCGGCCGAACGCGGGGCGGTGGATTTGAGCAAACTCGGGCAACTGGCCAACCTCGAACATGAGGCGATTCTCAACGCCATCAAACGCCAGGACCCGGACGCGGCGCGGGCGGCGATGTGGCTGCATTTGACCAACAGCCGGGACCGGTTTTCGCTGTAGGAGCAAGGCTTGCCCGCGATGACGTCAAACGCCTCAACACAAATCGTCGATCAAGCCCGCGCTACCTGTACCACCGCTCTGTGCTCCAGATTCAACGCCAACACACTGATCAACACCACAACCGCCCCAACCCCAACCATCAGCGTCGGTCTCTCGCCCAGCGCAAAAGAAGCAATGAGCATCGCCATCGGCGGCACCAGATACAGCGTCATCGTCGCACGGCTCAAATCCACATGCGCCAACACATAGGCCCACGCCAGATACGCCAACGCGCTCGGGAAAATCCCTAGGGCAAACACCGCCAACTGCACACGTTGCGGCGCATTCATCACCTGATCCACCAGCCCCGGCAGGAACACCAACAGCAGCGCAGTCCCGGACCAGACCGTGTAGCACACCAGCGTCAACCCGTTGTAACGCCCGGTGTGATGCTTTTGCAGACCGAAGTAGAGACTCCACGACAGCGCCGCCAGCAGGATCAGCAAGCCATGGGCATCGATGCTGCCGAAGCCATGATCCCCGGCCACCACGATCACCACGCCGAGCAATCCCAGTATCACGCAGCCCCAACGCCAGAGGCTCACCCGATCCTTGAATACGAAACGCGCCAGCAACGTGCTGAACAGCGGCGTCGTCTGCGCCAGCACACTCGACGCACCGGCGCTGACGCCCTGTTGGCCGAAATTGATCGCCACGTGATGCAGGCTCACCGCAAAGAAGCCCAGCCCGAACAGCAGCGGCAGATCCCGCAGTTTCGGTAGGTGAATACCTCGCCATACCGCGACCACGGCCATGAACACCGAAGCGATCAGAAATCGCAGCAACGCCAGGTGCACCGGGTCGTAGGCCAGCAATCCGATGTGGATGCCGGTCGGGGAGTAACCCCAGCAGGCCACGACAAACGCCATGGCCAGGATGATTTTCAAGGGGGAGGGCGTGAGTGGATTCATGGTCGTGCACCGGTGGGATATGCACCGAGTATCGGAATCCTGATCGTTCGCCACAACTGACTTATACTGCGCTAACTGTTCACTTTGGGTGATGTATGGAGCTGGCGCAGATTCGCATGTTCAAGACCGTGGCTGAGGTAGGCAGCATTGCCCGTGCCGCCGAGTTGCTGCATTGCGTGCCGTCGAATATCACGGCACGCATCAAGTCGCTGGAAGCAGAGTTGGGTGTCGCG
The DNA here is from genome assembly GCF_047784845.1 of Pseudomonas sp. NFX98. Lineage (NCBI taxonomy): Bacteria > Pseudomonadati > Pseudomonadota > Gammaproteobacteria > Pseudomonadales > Pseudomonadaceae > Pseudomonas > Pseudomonas sp. NFX98. The sequence goes on from NZ_JBLNNF010000016.1 coordinate 8,001, forward strand.
CTGTTTCTGCGTGAGGGGCGCGGGTTGCGCATCAGCCCGTCGGGCCAGACCTTTCTGGCCTACGCCTCGAAAATCCTGGCCCTCACCGCCGAGGCCAAGCGCGCGGTGGACCCTTCGGCCGACCCGTCCGGGCCATTACGCATTGGGGCCATCGAGTCTTCGGCCACCGGGCGTTTGCCGCGTTTGCTGGCGAAATTCCACAAGCGTTTCCCGCAGGTGGCGCTGGAGCTGACCACCGGTACTTGGGCCCAGTTGCTCGACGACACGTTCAATCACAAGCTCGACGGTGCGATCGTCGCGGTCGACGTCGAGCGCTCGCAGCTCAAGCGCACGCCGATGTACCGCGAAGAGTTGCTGGTGATCGCCTCAACCTCTCTCGGACCGCTGCACGATGTGGCGGACTTGCACGACAAGACCATGTTCCTTTGGCCTCAGGGCTGTCCCTACCGGGCGGCGATGGAGCATTGGTTATTGCGCAACGGGTTGTCGCTGCCGATTGTCAGCCTGGCCAGCTATGGCGCGATTGTCGGTTGCGTCAGCGCCGGAGCCGGCGTGGCGCTGGTGACCAAAGGGGTTTTCGATCAATACGCCAAGGGTGCCGGGTGCGTGGCGTTCGAGTTTCCCGAACTGACGGCAATCGAGAGCCTGTTCTACTGGCATGAAAACGCCGGGGTACACCCGGCGCGGGAAGCGTTTGTGGCGATGTTGCGCGAGGAGTTTGCTTAGGCGTTTCACTTGCGTAGGAGCTGCCGAAGGCTGCGATCTTTTGATTTTGCTTCTTAAGATCAAAAGATCGCAGCCTTCGGCAGCTCCTACAGGGGCTTACGTTGCGCTGATATCGCGCATCAGCAGACCGAAACTCAGATCCACCGCATCCGGAATCGGCAAATACACCGTGTGCCCATCCCCCGGTGCAACTTCAATCGCTTCGCCCTTGACGTTCTGCAACTGATGCAAATCAAAGTGAAAGTTGCCCTTGGGCGTCATCAGTTCCATGTGATCGCCCAGACCGAATCGATTCTTCACCCTGACTTCCGCCAATCGATCCCGCCGCTCGCCGGTCAGTTCGCCGACAAACTGTTGCCGTTCCGACACTGAACTGCCGTTCTGGTAGTTCTGGTATTCGTCATGCACATGCCGACGCAGGAAACCCTCGGTGTAGCCGCGTTGGGCGAGGGATTCCAGGTCCGTCATCAGGTCGCGGTCGAATACCCGGCCTGCCACCGCGTCATCGATTGCCCGGCGATAAACCTGAGTGGTCCGTGCGCAATAGAAATGCGATTTGGTCCGCCCTTCGATTTTCAGTGAATGCACGCCCATCTGCGTCAAACGCTCGACGTGCTGCACGGCGCGCAGGTCCTTGGCGTTCATGATGTAGGTGCCGTGTTCATCTTCGAAGGCCGGCATCAGTTCATCGGGGCGATTGGCTTCCCGCAACAGGAACACTTGTTCGGTGGGAGCGCCGAGGCCCAGGGTCGGTTCCGGTTGATAGTGCTGGACGATGTCGCCGAGCGGGTTTTCGGTGGCCGGTTGCACGGAGTACTTCCAGCGACAGGCGTTGGTGCAACTGCCCTGGTTGGCGTCGCGCTTGTTCATGTAGCCCGACAGCAGGCAGCGACCGGAATAGGCCATGCACAACGCGCCATGGACGAACACCTCAAGCTCCATGGCCGGGACCTGTTGGCGGATTTCGCCGATTTCTTCCAGCGACAGCTCCCGCGACAGGATGATCCGGCTCAAGCCTTGTTGCTGCCAGAACTCCACGCTCGCCCAGTTCACCGTGTTGGCCTGCACCGAGAGGTGAATCGGCATCTGCGGATAGTGTCGGCGCACCAGCATGATCAGGCCGGGGTCGGACATGATCAGCGCGTCGGGCGCCATGGCGATGACGGGCGCCAGGTCCTTGAGGAAGGTCTTGAGCTTGGCATTGTGCGGCGCGATGTTGATCACCACATAGAAACGCTTGCCCTGAGCCTGTGCCTCGCGAATGCCTAGCGCCAGGTTGGCATGATCGAATTCGTTGTTGCGCACCCGCAAGCTGTAGCGCGGCTGGCCGGCGTACACCGCATCGGCGCCGTAGGCGAAGGCATAACGCATGTTTTTCAGAGTGCCGGCGGGGGCGAGCAGTTCGGGAGCAATGAGGTTCATGGCGGGTCGATCGCAAAAGCCGCCGAGGGTAAACGCCTGGCCCAAAGGGTTTATTGATCTGGATCTATGCTTGATGAACAAACCGATGGCACTCGCGCGGGCCGTCGTGGCCTAAGCATCAGGGCGTACTTCTGCGACCCGGTGGATTGGCATGGATCGGACATGAACGAAGAGACGCTCAAAGACAAATCGCTGGCCATTTTGCTGTTGCTGGTGAGCATCGCTTTCGTCTGGATTCTGCTGCCGTTTTACGGCGCGGTATTCTGGGCGGTGATCCTCGGAATCCTGTTTGCCCCCCTGCAACGACAATTGCAATTGAAATTCGGCTGGCAACGCAACCTCACTTCACTGCTGACCTTGAGCATCTGCCTGTTGATCGCGATCCTGCCAGTGATCATCCTGACTATCTTCCTGGTTCAGGAAGGCACGGCGCTTTATAAGAACATCGAGAGCGGGGAACTGGATATCGCCAGTTATGTGGCGCAGTTCAAGCACAGCCTGCCGCCGTACTTCCAGCATTTGCTCGATCGCTTCGGCATGGGGGAACTGAATGGCTTGCGCGAGAAAATCATCAAGAGCGCGATGACCGGCAACCAGTTCGTCGCCACCCAGGCCTTCAGTTTTGGTCAGGGCACGTTCGAATTCATCGTCAGTTTTTTCATCATGCTGTACCTGCTGTTTTTCTTCCTGCGTGACGGTGCGGAGCTTGCGCGCAAGGTGCGCATGGCCGTGCCTCTGGAGGAAAACCAGAAGCGTCGTTTGCAGCTCAAGTTCAACCGGGTAGTGCGGGCCACCGTGAAGGGCAATCTGGTGGTGGCGATCACGCAGGGTGCGTTGGGCGGATTGATTTTCTGGTTTCTGGACATTCCCAGCGCATTGATCTGGGCAGTGTTGATGGCATTTCTGTCGCTGTTGCCAGCGGTGGGGGCGGGGATTATCTGGGCGCCAGTAGCGGCGTTTTTCCTGTTCACCGGAGCGATCTGGCAAGGGGTGACACTGGTGTTGTTCAGTGTGTTTGTAATCGGCCTGGTGGATAACGTGCTGCGTCCGATCCTGGTGGGCAAGGACACGAAAATGCCGGACTACATGATCCTGATCTCGACCCTCGGCGGCTTGGCGATTTTCGGCCTCAACGGCTTTGTCATCGGCCCGTTGATCGCGGCCCTGTTCATGTCGAGCTGGGCCATTTTCATCGAAACCAAACCGCGGGTTCAGCTGCCTTAAGCGCTGAGTTTTCCTTGTTGGCCAGTGCTGATCTGCTGCGACAACGCCTGGGCGTCGGGTAGCGAGGTGAGCGGGCCGCTGATTTGTTCGCCGTCCTGGACCAGATACCAGCAGGCGAGCATTCCGAGCGCTCTGAGCTGTGCGGGAACGGCGCTGCCAATAACGGACATAATCTGAACCTGAGACATCATAAGTACCTCCATCAATCTATGGAGCTACCTTACGGGGCGGGCGAAATTTCCGACAATCACCGTTTTCGATAGTGGTCATTGACGTCGTTGTGGCTAACCGACCGCCTGTCGGTCAGTCGACCACCTGATCGAGCATATGGACCACTTCCTGCTCGTTGAGCAGGCCTTTGCGCACCAGGTTTTGCGTCAGCAGCGAGAGGAACTTGGCGCTGCGGTGGCCTTCCAGGTGCTTGAGTTCGGTCAGCGTGTTGTACACCTTGCTGGAAGTGCACAGACCGACAATGCGGTGCGGGTTCTGCGTTGGCATGAGGGCGTCCTTGTTGTTATCAACCTGTTGTTGGCGGACAGGTTCAAGCTTGCGGATCTGACATGACATATATATGACGGTTTCCCCAAAAGAAGGGGTGAGTCAATCTTGCCTGCTTGAGCAACTGATACTGTCCCGATAACGACACTGACGCGATTTATCAAGACCGTTGCCGACGAACGGCAGCTACTTGTAGGAGCGAGCCTGCTCGCGATGATCTCAGGACACCACGTTCATCCCGTAAACACGCGTCATCGTTGTCGTCCATCGCGAGCAGGCTCGCTCCTACAGGGGACAGGGTTTCCGTGCGGACATAAAAAAGCCCCGCTGTCGGGCGGGGCCTGTAAGTCTGTCACCAGCGGCCATAACCGTGGGGAGGGCCGTAGTAACCGCGTGGCGGGCCGTAATAGCCACGGGGTGGTCCGTAGTAGACCGGCGCCGGACGGTAATAGATCGGCTGTTGCACGTACACCGGCGCCGGCTGGTAGTAAACCGGTGGCGGTGGTGGCGCGTAATAAACCGGTGCCGGCTGCGCGTAGACCGGTTGCGGCGCGACGTAGACTGGCCGGTTGGCGTTGATCAGAGCCGAGCCAACGATGGCAGTACCGACGATCGCTCCAAATACCGCCGCGTCATTACCACCACCATGGGCTTGCGCCTGACCTGTGAGAGCGAGCGCGCCGATCAGCAGGGCAATTGTGGGGATTTTACGGATCATGATAGTTCCTCGGTTCTTCGACCCGGCGCTTGCGTCTGCAATAGACCCAAGGATTGTCGCGGGGATACTTCTAAGACAGCGTTTTTTTGAGATTCAGCACAGCCGTTTGGTAAATTTTGTGTAAGGTCTGTACCGGTTTGCTTACGGACGTTTTAGTGCCGCGGGCAGGTACGCGAATATCATCGATCAGAACCTGTGGGCTGGCTAATCCCGTCCATCTGAAAGTGCGTTAGAAGGAGATTTACATGCAGATGAACCCCAATCGAGACACCCAACTGTGCATGTCGCTCTCCGGGCGTCCGGGGAACTTTGGGCTGCGATTTCACAATCATCTGTATGAACAACTGGGGCTGAATTTCTACTACAAGGCATTCAGCAGCCAGGATTTGCCCGGTGCAGTGGGCGGCATTCGCGCCTTGGGCATTCGTGGTTGTGGCGTATCCATGCCGTTCAAGGAAGCCTGCATTGCCTTGGTCGATGAGCTGGATGCGTCTGCCGCCGCTATTCAGTCGATCAACACCATCGTCAACACCGACGGCCATCTCAAGGCCTACAACACCGATTACATTGCCATTGCCCAATTGCTGGAAACCCACGCCGTGCCCAAGGACACCACCTTTGCCCTGCGCGGCAGCGGCGGCATGGCCAAAGCCGTGGCCAGCGCCTTGCGCGATGGCGGTTACAAAAACGGCCTGATAGTGGCTCGTAACGAGCGCGCCGGGCGGGCATTGGCCGACTCCCTAGGCTATGAGTGGCAGGCGGAACTGGGGGCTCGTCGCCCGCAGATGCTGGTCAACGTGACACCAGTGGGCATGGATGGTGGCGCCGAGGCCGGTCAACTGGCGTTCGAGATTGATGTCATCAAAGCGGCGGACATCGTCTTCGATGTGGTGGCGATTCCTTCGGAAACCCCGCTGATCGTGCGTGGTCGTGCCGAGGGCAAGAAGGTGATCACCGGTCTGGAAGTGATTGCGATCCAGGCGCTGGAGCAGTTTGTGTTGTACACCGGCGTGCGGCCGACCGAGGAACAGTTTCAGAAAGCGGTGGCATTTGCCCGCAGCTAGGAGGATTCCATGCATCCACCCATTCTCAATTTGAATCAGGTCGAACTCGAACCGTTGCCCGAAGCGTTCGCGCCCACCGGCGAAACCGCCGGGCGCTACCAGCAACGCCTGGCCCGCGTCGGTCAATTATTGGGCGCGCAGAAGCTCGGTTATCGCTTGTATGTGCTGGAACCGGGCATGCGTGGCAGCCCGTTTCACAGTCATCGGGTCAACGAAGAAATGTTCTACGTGGTGGCCGGGGAAGGCGAGGTGCGACTCGGCGCAGAGCGGTTTCCAATCCGTACCGGCGACGTGATTGCCTGCCCGCCGGGCGGCCCGGAAAAAGCCCATCAGATCATCAATTCCAGCAACGCCGAACTGCGTTACCTCGCCGTCAGCACCCAGCAGTCACCGGAAATCTGCGAATACCCGGATTCCGGCAAATATGCGGTGATGGATGATTTCAAGGTGGATGCCGAGGGCAATGCTTCGGGGTTTGTTGCGGTGGCGCGGCAGGAGGATGGCGTCGATTACTGGGACGGTGAATAGCCTGTAGCAGCTGCCGAGCCTGCGAGGCTGCGTCCGGCTGCGAAGCAGTCGTAAATCCTGCACACGCGGTTTTTCCTGAATCACTGCATGGCTGATTTTACGACTGCTGCGCAGCCGGACGCAGCCTCGCAGGCTCGGCAGCTGCTACGGACCGCGTGTTTTATTCGAGTCGCGCCAACCGCTCTTCCAGCGCCGCAATCCGCGCTTCCAGCTCTTCAATCCGCTCAACCGAAACACCGCTGCCGGCACCGCGCTCGCTCGGGTTCTGCCGGGCCGCAAGGATCGCCTCGATATCCGCCGGATCACCCATCGCATGGGTATAGCGGTCCTCACGCTGCCCGGCCTGACGCGGAATCAACACCGCCAGCCCTCGCGCAATCAACCGTTCCAGCTGATGCACCACCTGTTCGGTATCTTCAAACTCATGCATGCGGCCACTGCGGGTCAGCAGTTCATTTACCGTCTGCGGGCCACGCAAAAACATCAGCCCGGTCAAAATCACCTGCGCCGGCACCAGTTCCAGCGCCTTGTCGACCTTGTGCTCCCAGCGATCGGCACGACTGCCCATTACCAGTTTGGTGAAACCACGTCCTTCAAGTGCGCGCAGGCTCTGGCCGACCTGACCGGGCGTGAGGTTCATCACGGGCTCGCGGCTGGTTTTCTGGTTGCAGGCAATCACCAGGGCATTGAGGGTCAGCGGATAGGTTTCCGGGCTGGTGGCCTGTTTCTCGATCAACGAACCCAGAATGCGGATCTCCGTGCTGTTGAGCCGTGGTTCGTCGAACGTCGTTTCTTGCTCAGTGCTCATGTTCTGCATCCTTAGCCGATTCATGTTTTTCACTTGCGTAGACGCACTTTGACATCGCCCGTTCGGACTAGGCAAGGCTAACGATTCTGCCGAACCCGGGCGGCGCCAAACTTCATGCTCAAAGGGGTGTTGCGCCACGCGCGCCCCGTCAAACGAGCAGAAGGCGCCGCGATGGAGTTTGCATTCAGCGACGAACAGGAAATGATCCGCGCATCGGCCGAGGGCTTCCTCGCCGATGTCTCGGATTCGGCCGCCGTACGCGCGGCGATGGTCAGTGAACGGGGTTTCGATGAGGCCCTCTGGCAGCGTCTGTGCCAGGAAATGTACTGGCCGGCGATTCATATTCCCGAAGCTTACGGCGGCCTTGGTCTGGGCTTTGTTGAGCTGGCGATCCTGCTGGAACAGATGGGCCGGCGCCTGCTGTGCTCGCCGTTTTTCGCCACCGCCTGCATGGCCACACCGACGCTGTTACTGGCCGCCAATGAGGAACAGAAACTGCGTTGGTTGCCGTCGATTGCCGACGGCAGCGTGACCGCGACCCTGGGGTTCAGCAGCGCCAATGGCTGGGCGGCCGAGGATGTGCAGGCAACGGTGGTGGCCGAGGGTGACGGCTTTGTCCTCGATGGCACCCTCAAGCATGTGCTCGACGGGCATGGTGCCGACCTGTTGATCATCGCCGCACGCCAACCCGGTTCCACCGGCGAAACGGGCATCAGCCTGTTTGCGGTCAACGCCGTTCGCGCTGGCATCGAACGGCAAATGCTCCCGACCATGGACCAGACCCGACGTCAGGCGCGGATTACGCTCAAGGGTTTGTACCTTGAAGCCGACGCGTTGCTGGGTGAGTTCGGCCATGGCTGGTCGCATTTGGAGAAGGTCCTGCAACTAACCTGTATCGGCCTCGCTGCCGAGCAAACTGGCGGCGCGCAACAAGTGCTCGACCTGAGCGTCGCCTACATGCAGGAGCGCCAGCAGTTCGGTCGCGCCATCGCCAGTTTCCAGGCCCTCAAACACCGCGCCGCCGACATGATGCTGCAAGTCGAATGCGCGCGTTCGGCCAGTTATTACGCCGCGTGCGTGGCCCAGGAAGTCCTCGATCCGCAGGGCGATGGGCAAGTCGCCGCCGAATTGCCGCTGGCAGCGGCGCTGGCCAAGGCGCAGTGCTCGGACACCTATTTTCACTGCGCGTCCGAATCGATCCAGTTACACGGTGGCGTCGGTTTCACCTGGGAGTACGACCCGCACCTCTACTTCAAGCGCGCCCGCGCCAGCGAAAGTTTCCTCGGGCTGCCGGCCTGGCATCGCGAGCGGATTGCCGCGCAGATTCTGGGAGAGCAGCCATGAAAATCAGTTTCAGCGAGCCGGACGAACGCTTCCGTAAAGAAGTCGCCGACTGGATGAGCGCCAACCTCTGCGGCGAGTTCGAAGCCCTGCGTTTTCGCGGCGGACCGGGCGACGAGCACATGTTTCCCGAAGAGCGCAAAGCCTGGGAACGCAAGCTCGCCGAAGGCGGCTGGACCTGCGTCGGCTGGGTGCCGGAGCATGGCGGACGCGGATTGTCGATCACCCAACAGGTGATCTTCCATGAAGAATACGCCCGTGCTGGCGGCCCCGGACGCATGGGGCATATCGGTGAAGGCCTGGCCGGTCCGACCATCGCCGCCTTCGGCACGGCCGAACAGCAACAGCGTTTTTTACCGGGGATCGTCAGTGGTACGTCGTTCTGGTGCCAGGGCTATTCCGAACCGGGCGCCGGCTCCGACCTGGCCAACGTCAAGACCCGCGCCACGCTGGATGAGTCGACCGGTAGTTGGCTGATCAACGGACAAAAAGTCTGGACCTCACTGGCCCACGAATCGGACTGGTGCTTCGTGATCGCCCGCACCGAACCGGGCAGTGTTGGCCATCGCGGTCTGTCGTTCCTGCTGGTGCCCATGGCTCAGGCAGAAATCACCGTGCGTCCCATCGAGCAACTGACCGGCACCTCGGAGTTCAACGAAGTGTTCTTCGACGATGCGCGCACCGACGCCGCCAACATCATCGGCGCGCCGGGTGAAGGCTGGAAGATCGCCATGGCGTTGCTGGGTTTCGAACGGGGTGTGTCGACCCTCGGCCAGCAGATGCAGTTTCAGAACGAACTCAACGGAATCATCGCCATCGCCAAGTCCAATGGCGCCGACCGCGATCCGATCCTGCGTCAGCGCATGGCCGAAGCCTGGAGCGGGCTGCGGATCATGCGCTACAACTCGCTGCGCATGCTCTCGGGTAGTCAGGACGGATCGCTGCGCAAGGAGGCGACCATCTACAAGCTGTTCTGGTCGACCTGGCACGCCAGCCTCGGCAAGTTGGCGATGGATGTCCTCGGCGCTGACTCAGAACTGCTCGAAGCGGCGCCGTATCAATTGACCCGTTTGCAGTCGCTGTACCTGTTCAGCCGCGCCGACACCCTCTACGGCGGCAGCAACGAAATCCAGCGCAACATCATTGCCGAGCGCGCCTTGGGTATGCCCAAGGAACCGCGTCCACGCGCCTGAAAGGAGAGAGTTCATGTCTGTACCTCAATATGTTGAAGGGCGCGGTCTGCTGCGCGGCAAGTCGGTTCTGATCACCGCAGCAGCCGGCGCCGGGATCGGCTTTTCCGCCGCCGTGCGGGCAGCCGAAGAAGGCTGCCGCGCGTTGATGATCAGCGATATCCATGAAGGCCGGTTGGCCGAAGCGGTGCTGAAAATCCGCGAAACCACGGGTCTGCAACAAGTGTTCGGCCAGGTCTGCAACGTCGCCGATGAAGCCCAGGTTCAGCAGCTGATCACCTGCGCCGAACGTGACCTGCAAGGCGTCGACGTGCTGATCAACAACGCCGGCCTCGGTGGCTCACGGTTGCTGGTGGACATGGCCGATGACGAGTGGAACCGGGTCATCGACGTGACGCTCACCGGCACCATGCGCATGACCCGCGCGATGCTGCCGAAGATGATGGAGCGGCGTGCCGGTGTCATCGTCAACAACGCCTCGGTACTCGGCTGGCGTGCGCAGAAAGAACAGGCGCACTACGCCGCCGCCAAGGCCGGCGTGATGGCGTTGACCCGCTGCGCAGCCGTCGAAGCCGCCGACTACGGCATCCGCATCAACGCGGTCAGTCCGAGCATTGCCCTGCACGATTTCCTGCGCAAATCCGCACCGCAAGCGGTGCTCGATCAACTGGCCGCCAACGAAGCGTTCGGCCGTGCCGCCGAAGTCTGGGAAGTGGCCAACGTGATGATGTTCCTGGCCAGCGACTACAGCTCCTACATGACCGGCGAAGTGCTGTCGGTGTCGAGCCAGAGGGCGTGACCATGCCACGTATTTTCGACACGCCGATGGCCTTGTTCGATGCCGTAGGCCAGCAAATCGGCGTCAGCGATTGGCTGTTGCTGGATCAGGACCGGATCAATCTGTTTGCCGACGCTACCGGTGATCACCAGTGGATTCATGTCGATCCGGTCAAGGCTGCCAGCGGCCCGTTTGGCACTTGCATCGCCCACGGTTACCTGAGCCTTTCGTTGGTCAATCTGTTTCTGCCGCAAATCGTCGAAGTCCGTGGCCTGGCCATGGGCGTCAATTACGGCTGCGAGCGGGTGCGCTTCCCGTCGGTGGTGCGCGTTGGTTCGCGGGTGCGTGGCAGCGCGCAATTGACCGCGGTCGAGGAAGTGAAGGGCGGCGTGCAGGCGACCATTCGCGTCAGCGTCGAGATCGACGGCGAGGAACGCCCCGGCTGCGTGGTCGACACCATCAGTCGCTATTACCCCGCCTGAATCAGTCTGCAGAATTTTCGAGGAGTCCAGCATGAAAGAAGCCGTCATCGTTTCCACCGCCCGCACCCCGATCGGCAAAGCCTTTCGCGGTGCGTTCAATGACACTGAAGCGCCGCAGCTTGGCGGCCACGTGGTGCGCGAAGCCGTGCGCCGCGCTGGCATCGAGCCAGGTGAAGTAGACGACGTGATCATCGGCGCCGCCGCGCAGCAGGGCACTCAGTCCTACAACCTCGGACGCCTGTGCGCGATTGCCGGTGGCTTGCCGACTTCCGTTGCCGGCATGGCCGTCGAACGCCAATGCTCGTCGGGCCTGATGAGCATCGCCATGGCCGCCAAGGGCATCATGTGTGACGAAATCGACATCGCCGTGGCCGGTGGCCTGGAGTCGATTTCCCTGGTGCAGAACAAGCACAAGAACCTCTATCGCAACCAGTCGAGTTCGGTGATCGAGCTCGATCCACACGCCTACATCCCGATGATCGAAACCGCCGAAATCGTCTCGGCGCGTTATGGCATCTCCCGTGAAGAACAGGACGAATACAGCTACCAGAGCCAGATGCGCACCGCGCAGGCCCAGCGTGACGGCCGCTTCGACCGTGAGCTGGCAGCACTGACCAGCCGCCAGGCGATCTTCGATAAGGCCAGCGGTGAAACCCGCTATGAACTCGTTACCTTGCAACGCGATGAGTGCAACCGCGTCGACACCACCCTTGAAAGCCTGAATGCGCTGGAGCCGGTATGGCCGGGCGGTCAGTGGAGTGAGAAAGGGCGCTTCATCACTGCTGGTAACGCTTCACAGCTGTCCGACGGTGCGTCGGCTTCAGTGTTGATGAGCGCAAAAATGGCCGAGAAACGTGGTCTGGAACCACTGGGAATTTATCGTGGCATGGCGGTCGCCGGCTGCAACTCGGATGAGATGGGCATCGGCCCGGTCTATGCGATTCCCAAGCTGCTCAAGCGCCATGGCCTGACCATGGACCACATCGGCCTGTGGGAATTGAACGAGGCGTTCGCCTGTCAGGTGCTGTATTGCCGGGACACCCTGGGCATTCCGGCTGAGCGTTTGAATGTGAATGGCGGAGCGATTTCCATTGGCCATCCATTCGGCATGTCCGGCGCACGCATGGTTGGACACGCGTTGATCGAAGGCCAGCGCCGCGGTTTGCGTTACGTGGTGGTGAGCATGTGCATCGGTGGCGGCATGGGCGCGGCTGCCTTGTTCGAGGTGGTCTGAATGATCGACGCACAACAGATTCAGGCGACCATGGCGCGTTACTTGGAACTGGTGGATGCCGGTGACATCGACGCCATCCTCGCGCTCTATGCAGAGGATGCAACGGTCGAAGATCCGGTCGGTCAGGCGCCATTGCACGGCATCGACGCCATTGGACGCTTCTACCGCCAGGGTCTGGGCGCGATGAAAGTTTCAGCGACCCAAACCGGCCCGGTACGCGCGACCTCGAACGGCTGCGGCGCGATGCCGTTTCGGGTCGACATGGAGTGGGGCGGGCAACCGTGTTCGCTGCATGTGATCGACGTGATGGAGTTCGACGGCGAAGGCAAGATTCGCTCGATGAAGGCTTATTGGAGCGAAGTAAACATCACCGCCAATCCCTCGTAGCAGCTGCTACAGGGCTGGTTGCAGCAGATCGGAATTTTGTGTTCGGCCAGTTTCGTAGTAAGCCTTGAGATTCTCGGCAATCTGCTGCACGACTTTGTTGAAGGCTTTTGCCAGAAGCCATTCCATCAGCCTGCCCCCGCGCAGGCTGTAGCTCATTTGCAGGGTGATACGCGTCGCGCTCCCTTCGGCTTGCAAGGCATAACTGAAACTTGCCTCGCGAAACGGAAAGGGCGAGCCATTGCTGCCCTTGTGCAGCAGCAACACGAAACCGACGCCTTCTTGCCAACTCACCACGCTTTCATCCAGATACTGACCGCCCTTGCGAAACACCCGGCGACTGGCGCCAACGCCCTCGTGCGCACCGGGATGATATTGGCAACCGGTCAGACCCGGCACGTAATGCGGGGCGAGGCTCAGGTCGCGCAGTTTGGCCCATGCGGCTGGTTGTGAAAGGTCAAGCAGTACGCTGTGGCTGGCGATTGCGGGCATGTCGGGAGTCCTCTTGTTATGAGTATGCTTGAAAGATCGCAGCCTCGTTTCACTCGACAGCTCCTACAGGGATTGAGGTTCAACTGTAGGAGCTGTCGAGTGAAACGAGGCTGCGATCTCATCAGGATTGAGCGGCATCAAGAAACGCCGGACGTTCACCCGCGCCATGCACCGCGATGTCCGCGCCACTGACGTAACGGGCCAATGTCGACGCCAGGTACAGGCAGGTATCGCCAATGTCTTCCGGCGTCGCCAGGCGTTGCAACGGAATGGTCGCCGCCACCCGGGCGATGCCCGCATCGTCGCCATAATGCATGGCCGCCTGCTCGGTGAGAATCAGCCCGGCGGTCACGGCGTTGACCCGCACCTTCGGCGCCCACTCTACCGCCAGCGAAGTGGTCAGGTTGAGCAACCCGGCCTTGGCCGCGCCGTACGCAGCGGTGCCGGGGGACGGGCGTGTTGCACTGACGCTGCAAATATTGATGATTGCGCCGCCATCGGTCTGGGCCTGCATCACCTGATTGGCCTGCTGGCAGAGGTTGAGCGGGGCGATCAGGTTCAAGCGAATGATCGCTTCGCTGAAACGCGGTGAAGCCGTGGCGGCATCGGCATTCGGTGAACCACCGGCGTTGTTGACCAGCACATCGAGACGGCCGAAGCGCTCGACGACTTGTGCGATCAAGCGCCCGGATTGCTCGACATCCCGCAGATCGCAGCCTACGAAAAGTGCCTCACGCCCGGCGCTGGCGGGCAAGGATCGCGGGGCTTCGCGACCGCAGATCACCACCTCGGCGCCGCAGTCGAGAAAGCGCTGGCTGATGCCGCGCCCCACACCTTTGCCACCACCGGTGACCAGTACCACTTTGTCGCGAAAGTCCATCGGATCAAGCATGGGAAATCTCTTTTTGTCGCTCGGGAATGCCGTCGATGCTAGGTCTGTGGTTCCTGCAATCCAACGTCCGATAAGACTAGAGACTGTAGGAGCTGCCGAAGGCTGCGATCTTTTGATTTTGTTTTTGAAGCAAGATCAAAAGATCGCAGCCTTCGGCAGCTCCTACGGCGCCGTAGTCCTGTCGGACGATGTTGCCCACCCGTGCCCTCGGAATAATCCGGCTACAACAACAGGCCGGGAGGACACCTTATGGGCGCTTCAGCGCAAGGGCACTTCGTTACGCTGCCGGATGGTTTGCAGCTGCATTATCGTGACGTCGGCAACGGCGAACCCGTGATTTTCATCCATGGCAGCGGGCCTGGCGCCAGCGGTCACAGCAACTTCAAGCAGAACTACCCGGTGTTTGCCGAGGCCGGTTATCGGGTGATCGTTCCGGACCTGCCGGGTTATGGGGCTTCGGACAAACCCGACACCCTCTACACCCTGGACTTCTTCGTCTCGGCTTTGAGCGGTCTGCTCGACGCCCTCGACATCCAGCGTTGTGTGCTGGTCGGCAACTCTCTGGGCGGCGCGATCGCGATCAAACTGGCTCTCGACCAACCGCAGCGCGTCAGCCGTCTGGTGCTGATGGCCCCCGGTGGCCTGATGGAAAAAGAACAGTATTACCTGCACATGGAAGGCATCCAGAAAATGGGCGCGGCCTTCGCCAAAGGTGAACTGAACGATGCGGCGGGCATGCGTCGTTTGTTGGTGTTGCAACTATTCGACGAAAGCCTGATCAGCGACGAAACCGTCAACGAGCGCGTGGCCGTGGTGCAACAGCAACCGGTGTGCGTGCTGTCGACCATGCAGGTGCCGAACATGACGTCGCGCCTCGCCGATCTGCAATGCCCGATCCTCGGCTTCTGGGGCATGAACGACAAATTCTGCCCGTCCTCGGGTGCGCAAACCATGCTCGAACACTGCACCGGTATCCGCTTCGTGATGCTCAGTGAGTGTGGGCATTGGGTGCAGGTCGAGCACCGTGAGTTTTTCAACCGCCAGTGCCTGGCGTTTCTTCAGGAGGCCCGCGGATGAGCGTGCAATTGCGCCGCGAGTTCGGCGAAGAGCTTTATCAGGCGCTGCTCAGCGGCTCGACACTGGCACCGCTGACCGAGCGCTGGCCGGCGATCAGCATCGAAGACGCCTACCACATTTCCCTGTACGCGATTGAGCGTCGGGTGGCGGCCGGGGACGAGATCGTCGGCAAGAAAATCGGCGTGACCTCGGCGGCGGTGCAACAGATGCTCAACGTGCATCAGCCGGATTTCGGCTTCATCACCCGGCAGATGTCGTTCGCTGACGATGCGCAAATTTCCCTCTCGGCCACCAAACTGATCCAGCCTCGCGCCGAAGGCGAGATCGCTTTCAAGCTCAAGCGCGATCTGGTCGGCCCCGGCATCACCGAAGCCGACGTTCTGGAGGCTACCGAATACGTGATGCCGTGCTTCGAGATCGTCGATTCGCGGATTCACGAATGGCGCATCCGCATCCAGGACACGGTTGCCGACAACGCCTCTTGCGGCGTGTTTGTGCTCGGTGACAGCCAGGTCGACCCGCGTGAACTGGACCTGCCGAACCTGCGCATGCGCGTATTCAAAAATGGCAAACCACTGAGCGAAGGCCTGGGCTCGGCAGTGCAAGGCAATCCGCTGACGGCGGTGGCCTGGCTGGCCAATACCCTCGGTGCGTTCGGCATTCCATTCAAGGCCGGGGAAATCATTCTCTCGGGCTCGCTCGTACCTCTGGAACCGGCCCGCGCCGGCGACCGCTTCGAATTGACCATCGATGGCCTGGGCAGTGCCCGGGTGTCTTTCTGCGCCTGACTTTTGGAGTTTGACCCCATGAGCAAAAAACTCAGAGCGGCCATTATCGGCCCGGGCAACATCGGCACCGATCTGCTGATGAAAATGTGCCGATCGGAATGGATCGAGCCGGTGTGGATGGTGGGCGTTGACCCTGAATCCGAAGGCCTGAAACGTGCTCGGGAAATGGGCATCAAGACCACGGCTGGCGGTGTCGACGGCTTGCTGCCGCACGTGCTCGACGATGACATTCGCATCGCCTTCGATGCCACCTCGGCCTACGTACACGCGGAAAACAGCCGCAAGCTCAACGAGCTGGGCGTGATCATGATCGACCTCACGCCAGCGGCTATCGGCCCGTTCTGCGTGCCGCCGGTGAATCTCAAGGAGCACGCGTCGAGCCTGGCGATGAACGTGAACATGGTTACTTGCGGCGGCCAGGCGACCATCCCGATGGTGGCGGCCGTGTCGCGGGTGCAACCGGTGAGCTACGGCGAAATCGTCGCCACCGTGTCCTCCGGTTCGGTCGGCCCGGGCACGCGGCAGAACATCGACGAATTCACCCGCACCACCGCTGGCGCAGTGGAGCAGATCGGCGGCGCGCGACGCGGCAAGGCAATCATCGTGATCAACCCGGCCGAGCCGCCGTTGATGATGCGCGACACCATTCATTGCCTGACCGATGACGAGCCGAACCAGGACGCGATCCGCACCTCGGTGCTGGAAATGGTCCGCGAAGTGCAGCGCTACGTGCCCGGCTACAAGCTGATCAACGGGCCGGTGTTCGACGGGCGCAAGGTGTCGATTTTCATCGAGGTCGAAGGCCTCGGCGATTTCCTGCCCAAGTCCGCCGGCAACCTCGACATCATGACCGCCGCCGGTTTGCGCACGGCCGAGATGTTCGCCGAAGAAGCCCACAAGGGCGCCCTGCAACTGCCCGTCCGTTGAGTGGAGAATCCCGATGAATTTGCAAGGTAAGAGCGTCCGTCTGCACGACATGAGCCTGCGCGACGGCATGCACGCCAAACAGCATCAAATCAGCATTGAGCAAATGGTTTCGGTGGCCACCGGCCTCGATGCGGCCGGTGTGCCGCTGATCGAAATCACTCATGGCGATGGCTTGGGCGGTGCTTCGCTGAACTACGGCTTCCCGGCCCACAGCGACGAAGAGTATTTCGCCGCCGTGATCCCGAAGATGCAGCAGGCCAAGGTTTCGGCGCTGCTGTTGCCGGGAATCGGCACCCTCGATCACCTGAGAATGGCCCACGAACACGGCGTGTCGACCATTCGCGTGGCCACCCACTGCACGGAGGCGGACGTGTCCGGCCAGCACATCGGCATGTCGGCGAAGATGGGCCTGGACACCGTCGGCTTCCTGATGATGGCGCACATGGTCAGCCCGGAGAAACTGCTTGAGCAGGCGCGGTTGATGGAGAGCTACGGCGCCAATTGCATCTACTGCACCGACTCGGCCGGCTACATGTTGCCCGATGAAGTGACGCAAAAAATCGGTGCCCTGCGTGCCGGTCTGAATGCCGGAACAGAGGTCGGCTTCCACGGCCACCACAACATGGGCATGGCTATCGCCAACTCCCTGGCCGCTATCGAGGCGGGTGCTGCTCGCGTCGACGGTTCGGTCGCGGGCCTTGGCGCGGGGGCGGGCAACACGCCGCTGGAAGTGTTCGTCGCAGTACTGGAACGCATGGGCGTCAACAGTGGCGTCGACCTGTACAAGATCATGGACGTCGCCGAAGACTTGGTGGTGCCGATGATGGACCAACCGATCCGCCTCGACCGCGATGCGCTGACGTTGGGTTATGCCGGGGTCTACAGTTCGTTCCTGCTGTTCGCCAAGCGTGCCGAGCAGAAGTACGGCATTGCGGCTCGCGAACTGTTGGTGGAGCTGGGTCGACGTGGCACGGTGGGCGGTCAGGAAGACATGATCGAAGACCTGGCGCTGACGCTGTCGCGGGCTCGCGGTGTATTGCCAACCTGATCCTGGAAGCAACGAAAAAGCCACCGATGATTCGGTGGTTTTTTTATGTCCGATGAGACCTTGTGCTCAAGGCAACAGGTTGCGTACCAGCGGCGGATAGCAGTTGATGGCCGTGCTCGCACAGCTGAAGTACGCGGTGGTCGGTCGATAGGCTTCGTTCTTGAACAGTTGGCAAAGGCTGGTGGACGCGCCTGCACAGACGATGATGAATAGAGCACAAGTGGATTTGCGCATGATGGGTCTCGACACGGCTTTATTGTTGTAGAGACAGGTTATGGCGGTGTGGGACGGGTGGCTTCGTCCGAATGGACTAGCCGAACAATTTGAATCTCAGCGGATCCCTTGTGGGAGCGGGTTTGGCCGAAAATTTTGCATAAATCCACGATCCTCTGTAGGAGCTGTCGAGTGCAACGAGGCTGCGATCTTTTGATTTTTAAGAGCAAGGTCAAGAGATCGCAGCCTGCGGCAGCTCCTACAAAATTTGCGCATCAGTCACGGCGGGCGAGGGCGCCGATTGCCATGAACAGCGCGGCAATCGCCCGTGCTTCATGCAGTTCACCCCGGGCCACCAGTTCAGGAATCTGCACCATCGGCACGCGCAAACATTCCAGCGGTTCCGGTTCGTCGCCAATCAGTTGGCAAGGGCTCAATTGTTCAGCCAGCACCACACGGTAGCGATGGCACAAATGCCCCGGCGCCAGCGTCAGTTCACCCAGCTCAGTGAGACGCGCGGCACGCAATCCCACTTCTTCGCTCAACTCACGCTGCGCTGCCTGCAAATAATCTTCGTCGGGCTCGGCACCGCCCTTGGGCAATCCGAGGATG
Source organism: Pseudomonas sp. NFX98 (assembly GCF_047784845.1). NCBI lineage: Bacteria > Pseudomonadati > Pseudomonadota > Gammaproteobacteria > Pseudomonadales > Pseudomonadaceae > Pseudomonas > Pseudomonas sp. NFX98. The sequence continues at coordinate 26,447 of NZ_JBLNNF010000016.1, forward strand.
GTTTTTTCCACACCCACCGCGTACTCGCGCACCAGCAACACATGCTCGGGGTCGGGCATCGCCACCAGCATCACCGAGCGATAACCGGTACCGCGCAAACGTTCGTAGATCCGCTGCTGGCCGTTGCTGAATTGCAGGTGCAGGGCTTCGATCTGAAAGTGGCCGCTTTGCGCCAGCAGTTCAGTCTTGAGGATGGTCGGAGAGTTGCGCATGGGTCTGACCCCTGGTTGGGATGAAGACACTGTGCGCCGCACCGCAAGGGCCGCCATCGTCCAAGCGGACGAGGGCGGCAAAGGAAACTAACCGAGCGTCGCCACGCTGCGCAGGATCAGGCGCACCAGCATGGTCTGGCGAGTCACGCCGGTTTTCGAGAAGGTCGAGCGCAAGTGCGCCCGCGAGGTATTGCGGCTGATGCCCAACTCTTCCGAAGCTTCGTCGAGGGTCAAACCGTTGGCCAGCAACATCGCCAGTTGTGTTTCCGCCGGGGTGAAGTCGAACAGCGCGCGGACGATATCCTGCGGCGCGGTGGACTGCTGCTCCGGGTCGCTGATGAAAATCACCACGGTCGGGCACTGCTTGCCTTCGCTCCAGTCGCTCAAGGGCACCGAGCGCACGATGATCCCCAGATCCGCTTTGCCGGACGGCCGCTGTACGCGCAGGGCTTCTACCACTGACGGATTGCCGCTCTTTTGCGACAACAGCGACTGCTTGACCAGTCGGCGGAATTCCTGGGTGTCCCGGGCCGTACCGACTTGCAGGCCATCGTTGACCAGTTTGATCCCGTCCTTTTCCTGGATCAGCCGGTCGGCGACCTGGTTGGTCTGCAGCACCTTGCCCGCTTCATCGAGGATGATCGTGCCGACTGCCATCTGATTCACCGCGCCGGCGTAAAGATTGCGCTCGGCTTCGATGCGGTTGAGCTGCATGTGGATCTTGATCGAGCGTTCGAGGTGCGGAATGAAGTGCGTCAGCAGTTCTTTTTCTTCGGCTCCGAAGGCCTTGTCGTCGCGGCCGCGACTGATGCGAATGCGGCACTGGGCACCGTCGACAGTATTGATATCGGCGCCGAGGATATGGAACACGTCCACCGGCTCAAGGAAATTCTTGTAGAACTCCGACTCCTGCCAATCGTCGTTGGAAACGAATTCGGCGAGGGTCACAACCTGACGGTTGGGCAGGTCGACAAACGGATCGAGGCTGAAAAAGTGCTTGTTGTACGACGCGGTCGCCTCGGTCGAGGTGCCGGTGGTGTTGACCATCAAGCCGTCCACGTGGGCGCTGGGCGGACGCAGGATGAAGGTTACGTACTTGCTGTTCAGATGCACATTGAGCTGATTGAGGAAGGTCGCCCAGGGAATGGTTTCCAGCGGTCCTTGGTAGAGGTTGCCGAGCAAATCACTGAACGTATCGAGGCTGAGGCTCTGCTGCATAGGTAAAACCATTTTTATTATTAGCGTTGGCGGTGGCCGAGAATAAGCGCCGGTATCGACTCCTTGCAACGCTCGGGCTCGGGGCCTGACGGGCGGCTGCCGGTCAGGCCCATGGCGGGCGAAACGCCGCTGTCGTCAGGCCCGTTCGGTGGCGCGCACGACATATTTCTTGTGTTCGGCAACGTCAGCCGACAGCGCTTCGACGTCGGTGTAGAACTGCTCGTACCAGCGACGCAACTGATAGACCGGGCCGTCGCCATCGCACAGCAGCGGGTTATCGACGCGGGTCTTGCTGTGCCAGATCGCGACGTCTTCATAGAAGGCCGCTTGCGCCTGCTGCACGTAGGCCTTGGCCATCGCCTGATTCTGCTCTTCGCTGAGCCCCGGGATCTTCTTCACCAGCACACCGTAGCGCAGGGTAAAGCTGTCGAGGTCGATCGGCACGTGGCAATTGAGCAGGATTGAGTGGATCGGTTGGCCGTTCATGGCGCCGGTCATTTCGGTGATCTGGTAGGCCGGGCCGAAATAGGTAGCTTCGGTGCTCAGCACGCTGTCACCGGACAAGCGCTCACTGCGGGCACGCATGATCTGGGTCGCCAAATGGCCTTCGAAAACGTTGATGAACTCTTCCACCGGCGCGCCGTGCACCGTGCCGAAGTGCGCCATGTCGGCGATGTTGTCGATCAGTTCGCGGCAGTTGGTGCCGATCTGCAATTCGGCTACTTCCCACGCCGCCCATTCGTCATTGAAGCAGGCGTCGATGCGCGGAATGCGTTGCTCCGGCAGCGGCGGATTGCCTTCCGGGTCGTTCCAGACGAACAGTAGCTGGTTCTCTTCCATGATCGGCCAGCTCTTGATCCTGGCCCGTGGCGGGATGCGCTTGGCATAGGGAATGTCATCGCAGACACCATCGGCGCCCCAGCGCCAGGCGTGGAACGGGCAGCGGATCGAGTTGCCTTCGACGCAACCGGTGCTGAGGTCGGCGCCCATGTGCGGGCAGTAGCCGTCGAGAATGTGCAGCTCGCCGTCTTCGCCCTGGAAGGCCACCAGCCGGGTGCCGAACACCTCCAGGCGATGGGCCTTGCCGTCGCGGTATTGCGCGGCCAGGCCCAGGCAATGCCAGCCACGGGCGTAGCGGTCTTCCAGCAGTTTGGCTTCGATGCGGTGCAGGGTACTCATCTTATTATTCTCCCAAGGGATCACGGGTTTGGCGCATGTAAGGGATTCTGCCGCCCCTGTAAAAGCGGGCATCGTCTGAATGGACGATGGCTGCGTCAAACAGGCCCGCTCTACTGGCGCCATTGGACCCAAGGCAGGAGTTGGCGATGAATAATGAACAAGGGCCGGTGGCGGTGATTACCGGGGCCGCCAGTGGTATCGGTCGAGGCCTGGCCGAGCACGCGGCAACGCTGGGCATGCGTCTGGTGCTGGCGGATCGGGATGCGGCAGGTCTGCAAAGCCTGTGCGATGAATTGAATGTTGGCGGTGCGCAGGCGATTGCCTGTGTCACCGACGTCGGCGATGTGCAGCAAGTCGAGCGTCTGCGTGATTGCGCCTTAGAGCAGTTTGGCGGCGTTGATTTGCTGTTCAACAACGCCGGGGTCATGCAAACCGGTTTCAGTTGGGAAATCACCGACGCGCAATGGCAGCGCATGCTCGACGTGAATCTGAACGGCGTGATCAACGGCATTCGCAGTTTCGTGCCGCTGTTGCTGCGGCAGGGGCGAGCGGCGCATGTGATCAACACCGCGTCGCTTGCCGGGTTGGTCAGCAGCCCGCTGATGGCACCGTACAACGTGACCAAGCAGGCCGTGGTCGCGCTCTCGGAAACCCTGCATTACGAGCTGGCGATGCTCGGTGCGCCGGTATCGGTTTCGGTGCTGTGTCCGGGGCCGGTGGCCAGTGAAATCATGGCCTCGAACCAGGTGGTGGACAGCGCCGGCTCTGACTTCAGTCAGCTGCTCGACAGCACCATCCGCCAAGGCATGACACCGGCCGAACTCGCGGCGCAGGTGTTCGCCGCCATCGCTGACAAACGCTTCTGGATCCTGCCCCATAAAGGCTTCAAACCGGCGCTGGAGCGGCGGGTGCAAAGCATCCTGGAAGAGCGCAACCCACAGTTTCAAATGACCGATGTAGAAGGAGATGCCCATGCCGCTCGATAAACAGATCGCTGCGGTGCTCCAGCAGTTTCGCGACATTCCGGAGCCCGATTTCAGCCAGGTGGACGCCGTTCAATACCGGCAGTTTTCCGACAACCTGCTGCCGGCCATTCCCGGCGATCCGATGATCGAGGTGCGTGACCTGCGGGTTGCCGGCGCGGGCGGCGAGCTGGATGCACGGCTGTATCGGCCACTGGACGAGGACAGTTTGCCGCTGCTGGTGTTTTTCCACGGTGGCGGTTTTGTCATGGGGAACCTCGATACCCACGATAATCTCTGCCGATCCCTGGCCCGTCAGGCAGAGGCGGTGGTGGTGTCTGTGGCTTACCGGTTGGCGCCGGAGCATCATTTTCCGGCGGCACCGCTCGACTGTTATGCCGCCGCCTGCTGGCTGGTGGAAAACGCTGCCGCGCTGGGTGTCGATGGCCGTCGGCTGGCGCTGGCCGGAGACAGTGCAGGAGGCAATCTGGCGCTGGCGGTCAGTCAATTGGCGGCGCAAAGGCAAGGGCCGAAGATCAGTTACCAATGTCTGTTTTATCCGGTGACCGATGCGCGTTGCGACAGTCAGTCCTACGAGGATTTCGCCGAAGGCTATCTGCTCAGCAGCGCGATGATGTACTGGTTCTGGCAGCAATATTTGCAGGACTCTGGGCAGGGCGATGATCCCTTGGCTTCGCCGCTGCATGCCGAGTCACTGGCGGGACTGCCACCGACAACGTTGCTCACGGCTGAATTCGATCCCTTGCGCGATGAAGGCGAGGCATTTGCCCGGCGCTTGCTTAAGGCCGGCATCTCGGTGCGCCTGCAACGTTGCGAAGGCATGACTCACGGTTTCATCAGCATGGCACCCTTTGTCGAACGCGCGGCACTCGCGTTGGCCGATGCGGCAGCCGACCTGCGCAGGGCATTCAATTGAACGGCGCGGTGTTCAACACGGTGCCGCAGTTGATCGAGGCCATCGCGGCCGGGCAGATGGTGGTCATCACCGACGACGAACACAACGGCGAAGGCTCGTTGCTGATGGCGGCCGAACAGGCCGGGGCCGAGGCGGTCACGTTTATGGCGGTGCAGGCACGCGGGCTTATTTGCCTGGCCCTGACCGAGCAACGTTGCCGTGCGTTGGGGCTGGATTTGATGGTGCCCAATTCCCGGGCGCAGCATGGCGTGGGGTTTACCCGTTCGATCGAAGCGGCGACCGGGGTGTCCACCGGCATCTCTGCGGCGGATCGGGCGCGTTCGATTCAGGTGGCGGTGGATCCGGCCAGCGGTCCGGCGGACCTGGTGCAGCCGGGGCATATCTTCCCGGTGCAAGCCTTGCCCGGTGGCGTCATGCAGCGGGCCGGGCATGTCGAGGCCGCGTGCGACCTGACGCGCCTGGCAGGCCTGCAACCGGCGGCAACGCTGGTGGGGATTCTCAATGAAGAGGGCGAGTTGGCCCGTGGTGCCGAGCTGTTCGAATTCGTCCAGCGCCATGACCTGCGGATCGGCAGCATCGCCGACCTGATTCACTACCGCATCCTGCATGAAGGCACGATCGAGCGTGGTGATGAGTATCCCTTGCACACCCGCCACGGTGAGTTTCGGGTGACGACCTATCAGGACACCTACCAAGGTGCGCTGCATCTGGCGCTGGTCAAGGGCAAGGTCGACAGCTCGCAACCGGTGCTGGTGCGGGTGCAAAGCATTGAGACCCTGCGCGATGCCTTGAGCTGCGAAAGCGAAGGCGGACCGCAGCAATGGACGCTGGAGCGTTCGTTGGCAAGTATTGCCGCGGCAGGTTCTGGCGTGCTGGTATTGCTGGCGCAGAAGGAAACGGCCGATGGCGTACTGGAGCAATTGCGTCAGCGCAGCGGAGGCAAGCAGCGCACGCCGCAGTTTCCGCAACGGACCCTGGGCATCGGCGCACAAATCCTGCGGGACCAGAACGTCCGCAAAATGCGCCTGATGAGCTCGCCGGTGCCGTACAAGGCCGTGTCAGGGTTTGATCTGGAAGTGACGGAATTCGTACCGTTCCAACCCCCAATCTAAAGCCAACACAAAAAAACTGTGGGAGCGAGCTTGCTCCGGGCGGCGATCCGACGATAGCGGATTGTCAGGCGCCATTGATGTTGAATGTACCGGCCCCATCGCGAGCAAGCTCGCTCCCACAGGGTTGTCAGGTGTACGCAACGTCTGCGAACACCCAGATCTACTGTGGGAGCGAGCTTGCTCGCGATGACTGACTATCAGACACATCTAGTCCAAAGTTGCGCCCACGCTCGGGCATTCCTCGGTCTAGCCTTCATGACTTCATATTGGGGGGCAACGGAATGCCTGACGTACCTTCTTCACATCGTCTACGTATCGGTCGTTATGCTGAGTTCAGCAGGGTTTACCTGTTAACCACCAACACTCTCCACCGGGAGCCAGTCTTCAAGGATTTCCGCTTAGGCCGATTGGTCGTTGAGCAATTTCGACAAGCGCAGAAGCAAGGCTGGGCGAATTCCTTGGCATGGGTCGTCATGCCTGATCATTTTCATTGGTTGATCGAACTGCAACAGTGCTCACTCAGTCAGCTGATGCAAAAAACAAAATCCTTGAGTACGCGGGCTGTGAACCTGTCCGCCGGTCGTAGAGGCAGCCTTTGGCAGCAGGGCTATCACGATCGGGCGCTGAGGCGGGATGAGGATTTGGTAAAGCTTGCTCGTTATGTCGTCGCCAACCCGTTGCGGGCTGGGTTGGTGGAGAAGCTTGGCGACTATGCGCTGTGGGACGCGATATGGGTTTGATCTGGAACCGTGTTGCCTCAATCGCGAGCAAGCTCGCTCCCACAGGGTTATCAGGTGTATGCAACGTCCGCGAACACCCAGATCCACTGTGGGAGCGAGCTTGCTCGCGATGGCGGTGTATCAGGCGACAGCAATGTCGAATGTGCTCAGCCCTTAAGGCTTGATGCCTCGCAACATTTCCTTCGCCTGATCCTGCACTGCATCCGGCGCAGTCATGTTGCCGTCGATCACGGTGATCACCGCATGCCCCTGCCACAGTTGATACGCATCGGCTTTTTGCTGCTCGGCGGTCGGGGTCGATGGCGGGGCGAGGTTGACGTGGACCACGCCATCAGTGCCGCGCTGTGAGGTGAAGTTAACGCGGTCCCAATTGCCGATCGGAGCAAAGCTCACACCCTTGACCTCGTCAGGTTTGAGCGGCGGATAGTTGAGATTCAGGCCGTTGACGCCCGGCAGGCCGAGTACGTTCAGTTCGCATTTTTGTTTGTTCTTGGCGCACGCCTGTTTGGCTTCCGCACCGGCAAGACTCGCCTGTTCAATGACCTTCACCGCAAACCGCGCCGTGTCGTCCATGGCGTCGAGGGTTTTGCGATACCCGGCCTGTTGATCGCGAATGATCAGGTCCATGTCGATGGCCGTGGATACCGCCACCGCCGGAATCCCCTTGAACATGGCGCGCACGGCGGCGTTGAGGGTGCCGGACATCTGCGTCAGTGGACCAACGTTTTCTCCGAAGTTGCTGCCGGACACCACCAGGTCTGGGCGGTTGTCCTTGAGGATCACATCCAGACCGACGTTGACCGCATCCACCGGCGTGCCGATGGCAGATGTCTTACCGGCAGGCGAGGTGTAACCCTCCGGCGGTCCAACGCAAAACTTGTCCGCAGCCAGCTCTGTAACCGCCAACGCCTGACCAGGCACGACCACGCTGGCGGCACTGATGCCGCTGCTGTCGTTCAACGGGCCAACCAGCGTGACCTTATGCCTGGCAGCCGTCAGTGCGCGGTACATCGCATCGATGCCGGGCGCGCGGCAGCCATCGTCGTTGGTCAGCAGGATGTTCAGGGCGTTGGCCTGCATCGACAGGCCGACGCTGGCCATGGCGATCACGCCAGTGAGCAGTTTGTTCATGGGAGGTTTTCCGTGAAGTGGGCAGATGGCAGATATAGAAAAGCACAACGCCCCGACCGAATGAATCGGTCGGGGCGCGGTGGGTTTAGCGGGTGCCGAGTTTGCGCAGGTTGCCAGGGGTGAATTCGTCTTCGGTGAAGGCGGTGGCGTTGAGCTTGGCCGGTTTCTGATCGATCAGAATCCGGTCAACCAGGTACGAGCCGGCGATCAGGTCGTGGTAGATGCCGAGGCGAGCGTGGTAGCGCTGCATCTCGTAGGCGTAGATCGAAGTCTGCATGTTGGTGCGCCACAACTGGCCACGGCTGTCGTAGTTGTCGGCCAGGGTCGCGGCCCAGGTGTCTTCGTCCAGGTACATCACACGTTTGGCGTAGACATGGCGGGCACCTTCCTTGAGGGTGGCTTGCAGCACCCAGACCCGATGTTTTTCGTAGCGCATGTACTGCGGATCGATGTGGCCGGTGGTGTCCAGGATCTGATCGGTGCTGACGCTCGGATCGTCGATCTTGTAGTTGTGGTACGGAATGTAGATTTCCTTTTTGCCGACGATGGTCCAGTTGTAGCGGTCCGGCGCACCGTTGAACAAACGGTCTTCGTCGTAGACGCGAAAACCACCGGCACCGGTCGGCGAGTCGTAACCCACGGTCGGCGCGCGACGTACCCGGCGTTGGCCCGGGCTGTATTGCCAGGCCTGACGCGGGGAGGCCGTCGGGTTGATGAACTCGTGGCCGACGACGATCTCGCCTTTCTTGCGCACCGGTTCCAGGGTGGTAATCAGGAAGTTGGTGAGAATGCCGTTGGACGTTTCCAGGGTTCTGTCCGGGTTGGACCAGATCGAGAAGATCTTGTAGTTGACCTCTTCGAGTACCCGCTCTTTGTTGGAATACACCACGGCCTGGCGGTAGTTGGCCTCTTCGGCGGCGGCGCGGCCGGCGAGGGTGTGGTTGAACATCAACTCGCTGCCATTTTTCGGAATCGGGAACGGCGAACCGGCCCACGCGTTTTTCGTGTCGTTGTTGTCGTTGGCCAGCTCGGCATTGAGGGCGTTGTGCTTGACCGCTTCGACCAGTTTCGGGTCAACGCGGAAGTCACGGTGGCTCGGGTACACCGGGATCTTGAAGGTGTCAGGGTAGCGTTTGAGCAACGCTTTCTGGCCATCGGTGAGGTTGGCGGCGTACTTGTCCATGTTCTTCGAGTCGATCACGAACAACGGTTTTTCCGCTGCGTACGGGTCCGGGTACGGCGTGCCGGGGCCGTCAAACTTGAGACCCGGCGGCAGGCCCAGCCATTTGCCGCTCCAGGCCGGGATGCTGCCGTCGGCGTTGCCGGCCTTTTCCGCGCCCATCGGGGTCAGGTCCTGGCCCAGGCGCGCGGCTTCTTCGGGGCTGACCTTGGCGTAGGCCAGGCCACTGCCGAGCAGGCCGACGGTCAGCGCGGTGCTCAATAATGTTTGGGTGAATCTGGACATGCTGTGCTCCTCCGATTGGGGAATCAGAACCGGTACTTGAAGTTGAGCGCGACGTTGTCGCGGTCGGCCAACGGGCTGTTGTTGGCGTTGCCGAGGTAGGCGTTGTAGCGGGCCTCGACGGTGAAGTTGCCCAGGTAGCGCCAAGAGCTGCCGATGCTGGCGCGGTCGTCGCCCTGGCCTGAGTTGATCGAGCCCACCAGCGCGCTGTCATGCTGCGCGGCGGTGCTGTAGGTGACGGGCACCGACATGTCCCAACCGCTGAACACGTTGTTGTAATCGAGGTTGACCTGAACCGTGTAACCCCAGGCATCGCGGTCGTAGACCAGGCTGTCGGTGCCCGGCAAGGTGAAGCCGGGGGCCAGGGTCAGCGGTTGCGACTTGTCGTTGCTGAGCACGGTGTTGTAGACGACTTCCCCGGTCAGGGTGGTGTTGTCCGCCCAGGACGTCGGGCCGACCACGTAGATCGCCGAAGTCTGCGCCTGCAGGGTTTCGCCGCGCACGGGGCTGGAGAAACCGTTGTCGACCATCACCGGCGAACCGTCGCGGTAGCTGACCTCACCGGCCCAGCTCACGTCGCCGATGACCGTCGCGAAGCTCGCGCCGAACAAGTCGATGTTGTCGAAGTAGCGCACGCGGTAGTGACCCAGATCGGTCTGGAAATCCAGCGATGGGGTCTTGTCGTGATAACGCGAGTAGTAAATGCCGAACTCGGTGTTGTTCAACGACTCGGCGGCATAGGTGAAGGCCACACCGTACTGGCCGCTGTCACTCGGCTCGTCATCCTTGAGACGGGTGAGGAAACCAGTGGCGTCGTTGAAGCCGCCCTTGTCGATGTAGTCGGTGGTGGAGAAATAGCTGCCCACGCCGAACAGCTCGGTCTTCTCCCATTTGTATTGGTAGTAGGCCTGGACACCCAGACTCTCAGTCAGGCTGAACTGGGTGAACAGCTGGCCGACCGGCAGCAGGATTTCCTTGACCTCAACACCCGGCGTGGTCGCCTTGGTCGCATCCACCGGGCTCTGCGCCGCAGAAATACCGGGGTAGAACAGGCTTTCACCCCAGCTCACCACCTGATTGCCCAGACGCGCATTGAGGTTGTGACCGCTCAGGTCCCAGGTGCCATAGGCGTAGTAATCGAGCATGCGCAGTTCATCGCGATGCTGGTCGATGGTGTCCTGTGAGAAGCGGTCGGAACGGCTGCAATGACCGCCCGCGAAGCAGTTCGAAGTGCCCGTGTCGTTGTCATTGCCGCGATCGTAGACGTTGTCGTAGAAACCCGTACCGCGCAGGAACACCCCGTAATCCTCACGCCACTTGATGTTGGCTTCGGTGAGGAAACCGGCGCGGTTGTTGATCAGGCTGTTTCTGTCGAAGGCGTTGTCGCCGTCGTTGCCGTTGGCATTGGCGACCAGCTTGTGATCGCGCGATTCGGTGCGCCATGCAAGGCTGTAGGTCAGTGTCGTGTCCCAATCGACGCTCAGGTCATCGCTGGGCTGAAAGCTCATCGCGTTGACTTGAGTGCTCAGTCCGCCGGCCAGCAACAGCAAGGCCAACTGTGTGCGCGGATGCAGCGATTGTGGGGCGATTATTGTTTTTATCATGTCGTCCTCATGCCCAGGTCAGGCCTGCCCGACCTGCAATTCAGGGGGGGTGATTGGTGCTGTGGGCGACTATGGAGTCACGACTTGCGCGCAACATCGTCCAAGCGGACTAAGCGATTTGCACGGGGACAACGGATCCATGTAGGAGCTGCCGAAGGCTGCGATCTTTTGACTTTGCTTTGAAAAATCAAAAGATCGCAGCCTCGTTGCACTCGACAGCTCCTACAGGGGATCGGGGATGACGAGGAGCTGTGGCTTAGTCCGATGGGACGATGAACACCCGGCGCGCGCGGCGAACAATCCCGAGACCGACTGCACCGGGCGAAGATCCGGCAGCGGCGGTTTTTGCCTGATGGGCGCAGAACAAGGGTGATCGCATGAACGCTGCCGGGATCAAATGGGACGAGTGCTGTGATGTGCTGGTGATTGGCTCCGGCGCGGGGGGCATGACCGCTGCGTTGCGCGCCCACGACCTGGGCCTGAATGCGCTGCTGATCGAAAAGAGCAGCGAATATGGCGGCACCTCGGCGGTGTCCGGCGGCGGTATCTGGATCCCCGACAACCACCGGATCAATGCCCTCGGTGGCAGCGATTCGGCGGCCGAAGCGATTGCCTACATCCGTGCGGTGACCCGTGGCGAGATCGATGATGGGCGCATCGAGGCGTATGTCGAACACGGTCGCGAGATGGTCGAGTACCTGGAAAACCAGACCCGCGTGCGCTTCGAAGCGCAACCGCGTTACGCCGATTACTACCCGGAAGTCGAAGGCGGAAAACCGGGTTATCGCTCGATGGACCCGCAACCGTTTGACGCCGCTGAACTTGGCGAAGAGTTCCTGCGCATGCGTGCGCCATCTCCCGGCACGCTGATGATGGGGCGCATGGCGATGACCATGAAGGAAGCGCAAGTATTGCTGTGCCGTGGCCCCGGTTGGTTGCGCCTGACCCTGCGGGTGATGTGGCGTTACTGGCGCGACCGCGAAGGCCGACGTTTGTCCCGTCGCGACCGTTACCTGACCCTGGGCAATGCCTTGATCGGTGCCTTGCGCTGTTCGTTGCAGGATCGCGGCAAGTCGTTGTGGCTCAACTGTGCACTGGAAGAATTGTTGCTGGTCGGCGACCGGGTCGGCGGGGCGCGGGTCAATCGCAACGGTCAGTTGCTCAACGTCAAGGCGCGTTACGGGGTGATCATCGCTGCCGGTGGTTTCGAGCGTAATCAGGCGATGCGCGAGCAGTATTTGCCGCAACCGTCCAAAGCGGATTGGAGTGCCACGCCGCCGAACAATACCGGCGACGGCATCCGCGCCGGCCAGGCCGTCGGTGGGCAAACCGCGCTGATGGAACACAGCTGGTGGGCGCCGACCACTTACGTGCGCGCCGAAGAAAAACAACGCGCGTTGTTTGTCGAACGAACCTTGCCGGGCTGTGTGATGGTCAACGCGGCGGGCGAGCGTTTCGTCAACGAGGCCGCGCCCTATACCGACATCGTCTACGCGATGTACGCCAACAACCGCGAAGGCGCGGCGAGCGTGCCGTGCTGGATGGTGTTCGACGCTGAGTTCCGGCGCAAATACCCCTGCGGCGCGTTGCTGCCGGGTTATGCCCAGCGCGACTGGCAATTGCCCGAACACCTGCGCGATTACTTCCACAAGGCACCGAGCCTGGAAGAACTGGCGACGAAAATCGGCGTCGATGCTGATGGACTGACGCGCACCGTGCAGCGCTTCAACACCATGGCGGTACTGGGCGTCGACGCAGATTTCCACAAGGGCGAATCACTGTTCGATCGCTACTACGGCGACCCGAGCGTCAAGCCCAATCCGTGCCTGGCGCCGTTGCTCAAGGGGCCGTTCTACGCCGTGCGTATCGATGCTGGCGATATCGGCACCAAGGGCGGTTTGCTGACCGACGTGCACGCCCGCGTGTTGCATGAAGACGGAGAGCCAATCAACGGCCTGTACGCCATCGGCAACAGCGCCGCATCGATGATGGGCCGCACCTATCCGGGCGCCGGCTCGACCATCGGCCCGGCCATGACCTTCGGGTATCTGGCGGCCAATCACATCAAGCGCCAGAGCGAAACAGCCTCGGCGAAAACCTTGTTCGGGAGTGTTGAATGAATCAGCCACGCCAACAGATAGCCGTCGTTACCGGCGCCAGTCGCGGAGTAGGGCGAGGCATCGCCCTGGCCTTGGGTGCGGCGGGCATGACCGTGTATGTCACCGGTCGCGCCCCGGATCAGGGCGGATCGAATTTGTATGGGCACGCCTTGCGCGGCTCGCTGGAAGACACCGCTGCGGCAATCACCGCAGCCGGAGGGCGCGGTATCGCGGTGGTCTGTGATCATGCCGATGATGCGCAGGTTCAGGCACTGTTTTCACGCGTAGACGAAGAGTATGGCCATCTGGATTTGCTGGTGAACAACGCAGCGTTTATCCATGACCAGTTGATGGAGCCGGGACCGTTCTGGGCCAAGCCGCTGGAGTTGGTGCGCATTCTCGATGTTGGTTTGCGTTCGGCCTACATCGCCAGTTACTACGCCGCACCATTGTTGCTGCGCAGTGCCCAAGGATTGATTTGTTTCACCTCATCATTCGGTGCCGGTTGCTACATGCACGGCCCGGCGTACGGTGCTCAGAAGGCGGGTATCGACAAACTGGCGGCGGACATGGCGATCGATTTCGAAGGGCAGAGCGTGGCGGCGTTGTCGCTGTGGCTCGGCCCGCAACTGACCGAGCGCACGAAGATTGCCGGCGAGCAGCATGGCGAGCAGTACCAGGCGTTTCTCGCCCACGCCGAAACCCCGCAATTCAACGGGTGGGTGATTCATGCGTTGCTCAATGATCCGCAGTTGATGAGGTTATCCGGGCAGACGCTGATCACCGCAGAAATTGCCCCCGGTTACGGCATCAGCGAAGCCGAAGGCCGTCAGCCACCGTCCCACCGCGCCCTGCTCGGCGACCCGCGCCAACAGCATCCGGCGCGGGTGGTCTGATCCATCCAGGCATACACAAAAACCTGTAGGAGCGAGCCTGCTCGCGATGGTCTATCAGTTGCATTGATGTCGACTGACACACCATCGCGAGCAGGCTCGCTCCTACAGGGATTGCGTTTAACTGACGGGCTGCAACGCCCACTCGCGCAACACATTCTTGGTCACTTTCCCCGCCGCATTGATCGGCATGCTCTGCAGCACCTGCACTCGACGCGGCACCTTGTAGTTAGCCATCTGCTCACGGCACCAGGACAGGAACCGAGTCTGTTCGATTTCCATCCCCGGCGCGGGTAGCAGAAACGCCATCGCCACCTCACCCAAACGCTCGTCAGGAATACCAATCACCGCCGCCTGAGCGACCCCCGGATATGTCAGCAGACACTGCTCGATTTCCGCCGGGTACACATTGAAGCCTCCGGTGATGAACATGTCCTTGAGTCGATCAGTAATGCGCAAATAACCCTGTTCATCGAGCATGCCGATGTCGCCGGTGTGCAGCCAGCCGTCGGCGTCGAGCAGTTCCTGGCTGGCTTCAGGATTGTTGAGATAACCCTGCATCAGGTTGTAGCCGCGAATCTGCACTTCACCGGGAATGTTTGCCGGCTGGCTGCGACCGCTGTTGCCGACACAACGCACTTCCACTCCCGGCATCGCCCGGCCGCTGGTGTTGGCGACCAGCTCCGCAGAATCGCCGGAGCGGCAGATCGTGGCGAAACCGCACACTTCCGTCAGGCCATAGGCGGTGACGATGGTGGCGAAGCCGAGTTCGTCGCGCATGCGGTGGATCATCTCCACGGGAATCGCCGCCGCCCCGGTCACCGCTACGCGCAAGGAACTCAGGTCGAATTCGTTGCGCTGCGGATGGGCCAGCAACGATTGATACAGCGTCGGCGGCCCCGGCAACACGGTGATGCGCTCGCGCTGCACGCATTCAAGCACGGCCTGCACATCGAACACCTGCTGCGGCAAGATCGTGCAGCCGCGCATCAACGCCGCCAGCCAGCCGGCCTTGTAGCCGAAGGAATGGAAGAACGGGTTGACGATCAGGTAGCGATCGCCCTCGCGCAAACCGACGATATCGCTCCAATCCCGCACGATCCGCAGGTTCTGGCCATGGCTGGTCATCACGCCTTTGGGTTTGCCGGTGGTGCCCGAGGTGAACAGCACGTCGGACAAGGTCTGCGGGCCAACGCTCTGTTCGCGGGTGCGCAGGGCCAGGTGCGACACGTCGGTCCCCAGATCCATAAAACTTTCCCAGGACAAAGTCCCTGAATTGGCGCCGCGCACGCTGACGATGTGGCGCAACTCAGGCAGGTCCTCCGACGCCAGCATGGCCGGATAGTCCGCACCGAGGAATTCACCGATGGAAAACAGCACGCAGGTACCGCTTTCGCGCAGGATGTAGCCGGCCTCGCTGCCCTTCATCCGCGTGTTGAGCGGCACCAGGGCGGCACCGACGCTTTGCAGGGCGCCTGCGGCGACGATCCATTCCCACACGTTGGGCGCCCAGATCGCTACGCGGTCCCCGGCCTGGACATCGAGCGCGAGCAACGCGCGGGCGGCTTGCCTGCGCAACTGGTCGAGTTGCCGGTAGCTGATCGAATGGCCCGCGTCTTCGATGGCCGGGCGGTCGCCGTAGGCCTGGGCGATGTTGGCGAACAGTTGAGCGATGGTCAGTGCGGTGGCGACAGGCGGCATGGGGCCTCCCCGGTTAGAAGACAAGTACGAAAAAGGGAGTGGGCCGGGCAGGGCGCCCGGCCGGATAGCGAGTTACTGCGCGGGCGGGGCGAAACGGCGGCCGGCGGAGAATCCACCGTCCACGGCGATCATCTGGCCGCTGACAAACGACGCGTCATCGGACGCCAGGAACAACGCAGCGCTGGCGACTTCTTCAGGCTGCCCGGAACGGCTGAGCATGTGCTGCGAGGCGAAGAAGGCGTGGAACGCTTCATGCTCGCGGACCATGCTGGTCATCGGCGTTTCGATCAGGCCCGGGCACAGACCGTTGACGCGCACATTGGCGTGGCCGTAGTCGATGGCCATCGAACGGGTCAACTGGTTGATGCCACCCTTGGCAACGTTGTAGGCGACGTTGTTGTCGCAGGCCTGCAGGCCGAAGATCGAACCGATGTTGATGATCGAACCGCTGCGCTG
Source organism: Pseudomonas sp. NFX98 (assembly GCF_047784845.1). Lineage (NCBI taxonomy): Bacteria > Pseudomonadati > Pseudomonadota > Gammaproteobacteria > Pseudomonadales > Pseudomonadaceae > Pseudomonas > Pseudomonas sp. NFX98. The sequence goes on from NZ_JBLNNF010000016.1 coordinate 42,153, forward strand.
CGACACCATCGACTCTACTGCGTATTTGCTGGTGAGCATGCTGCCGGTCAGGTTGATGTCCATCACCCGTTGCCAGTTGGCGGTGGTGGTCTGGGTCACGCTGCCCTGGTCGGCGACGCCGGCGGCGTTGACCAGTACGTCGATGCGCCCGAAGCGGCTGATGACTTCTTGCATGACCTGCTGCACCTGCGCTTCATCGCGCACGTCCAGGTTCATGAACAGGCCGGGAAAGTCTGCCGGTGCGCTGCCGATGTCCAGCCCGACCACTTGCGCGCCTTCGGCGGCGAAACGGCGCACGCAGGCCAGACCGATCCCCGAAGCGCCGCCGGTGACCACCGCGACCTTATTCTGCAAACGAGCCATAACTGCACCTCTTTATTGTTGTGGGCTAATGCTGTGGCCGAGTCTAACCGCAGACCGGGCCGGACATGATCGTCCGTTGAGACTATGGCGACAGAGCGCCTCAATCGATCCCTGTAGGAGCTGCCGCAGGCTGCGATCTTTTGATCTTGCTTCTAAAAAATCAAAAGATCGCAGCCTGCGGCAGCTCCTACAAGGGGGCGAGGCGAAGCCTCAATCCGGGAATTTCAGGCGTACTTTCGCCCCGATTGGTCGGCTCTGGCAGGCCAGTGTCCAGCCATCGGCGAGTTCCTTGGGTGTCAGCACATCGTTGCGCGCCAACTGAACCTCACCTTCCTTGACCACGCACATGCACGCGCCGCAGAAACCTTCTTCACAAGACGACGGCACATCCAGGCCGGCGGCCTTGCAGCTTTGCAGCAACGTATCACCAGGCTGGCAGGCGATTTCGTGTTGCTCGCCATCGAGCTCGACGATCAACGCTTCGCACTGCGAACCCATCGCTGCTTCGCGGGCGAGGGCTTCTTCGGCCAGCAATTCATCGGGGTCTGGTGGCGAGACGAAACGTTCGACATGAATCCGCTCGGCCGCTTCGCCCAGCGCCAGCAGCGTGCGTTCCACGGTATCCATGAACGGCCCCGGCCCGCAGATGAAATAGTCACCGCCAGCCGAGCCGCGCAACAGATGCCGCACTTGAGCGTCGGTCAGAAAGCCCTGCACCGAATCGAGGACGTGCACCACGTGCAGTTGATCAGGATGCGCCTTGATCAAGCGGCACAGCTCGTCCTTGAAAATCACCGAGGCTTCATCGCGGTTGGCGTAGATCAACTTGATCGGCCGCCGACTGCTGTGCAGCACCGACTTGAGAATGGAAAACACCGGGGTGATGCCCGAACCGCCGCCGAACAGGACCAGCGGCTTTTCGGTGTCTGCCTGCGGATCCAGGCAGAACAGCCCGGCCGGTGGCAGCACTTCCAGCCAGTCGCCGACCTGCACTTCGTTCATCCAGTTCGACACCCGGCCGCCGTCGACCCGTTTCACCGTGACCTTGGGCAGCGCGTCCGCGTGGGGCGAGCTGGCCATGGAATAGCAGCGGGTCAACAGTTTGCCGGCCAAGGGCACGCGAAAACTCAGGAACTGGCCCGGTTTGTAGCGAAAGCGCTCACGCAGGGTTGGCGGTACGTCCAGCACCAGCGAGCGCGCATCGGCGGTCTCGTCGATCACCGCGCACACTCGCAATGAAACGCTTCCCGTCGTGTGTTCGGCCGGGGTCAGGTTCTGTTGTTGCGTGCCCATGTTCACCTCGGCCTCAGAGCCCGCTGATCAGTTGGGCGTTGTCGACGCGGATCTCGGCACCGTTGACGAATCGCGACTCGTCGGTGGCGAGGAACAGCACCACGTTGGCAATGTCCCGTGGCGCGGCCATGCGGTTCATCGGGTCCTGGTCCAGCGCTTCCTGCGGGATCGGCTGACCACCGGCCAGCGCCTGGGTCATCGGCGTGTTCACGCCATCGGGGTGCACGCTGTTGCAGCGGATGCGGTAACCCTGCTGCTTGCAATGCAGGGCAATGGAACGGGTCATCGCCGCCACCGCGCCTTTGGACGCCGAGTAGGCGCAGAACATCGGCATCGCGCCCAACGCAGCCACCGACGACATGTTGATGATCGAACCGCCACCGGTTTCCTTCATCGCCTGGATCGCGTATTTGCAGCCGAGGAAATAGCCGTCACCGTTGATCTTCTGCACTTTCTGCCACAGTTCCAGCGTGGTGTCTTCGATGCTGCCGAGGGCCAGGATCGCGGCGTTGTTGACCAGCACATCGAGACGGCCGAAGTGTTCAACAGTAGTTTTCACCACGTTCTGCCAATCGCTTTCGCTGGCGATGTCGTGGCGGATGAACAGCGCGTTGCTGCCGATCTCGGCGGCAACCTGACGGCCCGCTTCTTCGTTGAGATCGGTCAGCACCACTTTGGCACCTTCGCGGGCCAGCAGGATTGCGTCTTCGCGACCGATGCCGCTGGCGGCGCCGGTGATGATGCAGACTTTGCCTTCTACACGTTGCATTGTTGTTCTCCTGATCGTGCGGTTTGAAGTGCGAATTGGTCGGCCACGTGGGCGGCAGCCCGGCGACCGGAATAAATGCAGTCGGCCAGGGACAGGCCGGAGACATACAGGTTGGAAGCGACCCCGACCGCATTGCGGCCGGCGCTGTACAGGCCGTCTATTGGCTGGCCGGCGTGGTCCAGGACCTGACCGCTTTCCTCGCAGACCTTCAGCCCGCCCAGGGTGATGACCGGGCAGGGGAAGAGTTTGCTGTCGAAGGACAGGTCGAGGGCGTACCACGGGCCTAGGTCGAGGTCGGTGAGCATGGCGGCGGATTTGCCGAACTCGTCGGCGACCTCACCCCGTGCCGCGCGGGAATAACGCTCGACGCTCTGGCGCAGCAGTTCCGGCGGCAGGTTGCAGCGCTTGGCCAACCCGGCGAGGGTGTTGCTGCGCTTGGCGTTGAACAGCAGGTTGAGCAGCACCGGCAGGCGTTGGAAATTCCAGACTTTGCCGGGGCCGACCTGACGGATTGCTTCTCGAACCAGCGCCCAATTGAGGATCAGAATGGCGCGGCCATCCTGTTCTTCGACCATGGCGTGGCCGAGGGTCGCGCCGTAGATTTCTTCGTTGGCGTAACGCTGCCCGCGCGCATTGACGATCAGCCCACGAGCCCAAGCCAGAGGCGGGTTGATGAAGCGCCAGGCGCTGACTTTGTCCATCCGCGCCACGCTGCCACCGGCGCTCTGGCCCAGGGCGATGCCGCTGCCATTGCACCCGGTGGCGCCCAGCGGCAGACCGGCCAGGTACTGCGGCGCGTGTTGGCGCACCAGCTCGCGATTGAAGATGAAGCCGCCGCTGCTCAGCAGCACCGCCTGTTCGGCGCGAATCAATTGCCTAATGGCGCTGATCTGCTCGATGCGACGCTGACGGGCGCGCAAGCGATCGGCCAACGCCGGGGCGTACATATGAATGGCGGCGGCCCAGCGTGACAGACGCGCATGCTGTTTGGCGGCGCGACTACCCGAGGGCAATTGCCAGGCTTCGACGCCGAGGACTTTGTCGTCGAGGTCGAGCACCAGTCGCCGCACTTCGCACTGGCTACGCAGGCGTGCACCGTGGCGCAAGGCGCTGGCCTTGAGCGGGGCGAACAGGCTGGCGCCGGACATGCCCGGACCTTTGGTACGGTGGCCACGGGGCACCGGTTTGGCGCTGGCGGCATAGGCCGGCACGGCTTCGTTGCCGGAGTAATAGAGGTAGAACTGGTCACTCGGGTACGAGGTTTTATGCGGGGGCACGCTGGCCTCGAACGCTGCGCCTTGTTGCTCCAGCCAGGCCAGTTGCTCGGCACTGCATTCGCAGAAGTGCTTTAGCGTTTCGCCGCTGACGGCCTCGCCGACTTCCTGACGCAGGTAATTGAACATGGCTTCGCTGGTGTCTTCATAGCCAGCCTGACTCTGATACGGCGTACCGCCGCCGGCATACACCACCCCACCGCTGAGCGCCGTGGCGCCGCCGCCTTCGAAACGATCCAGGGCGAGCACCGACAGGCCGCGAGTGCTGGCTTCGATGGCGGCACAAGCACCGGCACCGCCAAACCCGACGATCAGCAAGTCGCAGCGGTCATCCCATGGCAACTGGTCGGCGCTGTTCACTCGCAACGCCGTCAACCCGTTCACGCCGTTCATGCTCGGGCCTCAGCCAGCAGCAGCGAGAGAAGGTACGGGTTTGGCGGTGGTGGTGTAGCTGCCGTCGAGGTAGACCAGCGGGGTGATCTCGGCGGTGGTGTGGATTTGCAGGATGCGTCCGATGAACACGGTGTGGGTGCCGTAGCTGAAGTGGCCGTCCTGGCGGCAAAGGATCGCCGACTGCGCGTCACCCAGGTAAGGAATGCCGCCGGGGCTGGTCAGCCAGTTGCCACGGTCGAAGCGGGCTTCGCCCTTGATCGCGCCGCTGCACAGGTTGGCCAGGTCTTGTTGTTCGACGCCGAGGATGTTCACGCAGAAGTCCGCGCCGGTCGCCAGTGCGGCGTGGGGCGAGGCGGTCTTGTTGACGCAGATCAGCAGCGATGGCGGCTCGGTGCTCAGGGAGTCGACGGCCGTGGCGGCCATGGCGAAGCGTTCGGAGCCGTTGCTGGTGCTGATAATGGTGACTGACTTGGCCAGGCGGCGCATGGCCTGGAGCATGTCGGCTTTGAGATTGACGTCGTTCATCGCACTGGGCCTTTTTGTTGGTTGGGGAGTGCGATGGATTCTTGCTCTGGTGTCCTTCTTCAACATCGTCCGAGGGGACTAGGCCTTGGCGGCTTCTGGGCCGACCAGGCTTTGGGCTGATTGAGTACATATCCGTTGCTGCGGTAACGGCGGCTTAGGGTTTCGCCCTTACGGCGACTCCCTTTTTTACAAGCGCCTAAAAAAGGAAGCAAAAAACGCTCGCCCCTTACGTACGGCCCCTCGCTAGGGCTCGGGGTTCCTTCGCTCCGGCATTCATCCGGGGGCATCGCCTCCGGTCTGCTTCGCGACGACCTCCTCTCGATGTGTGCGGCTTCGCCGCACGGCGCTGCGCGCCCCCCCGGATAAACGCCTCCACTCAGCCTGCCGATGGGGCGGGTGGATCAAGATCAAGAGCGGCAGGCGAGCTAACGCTCGGCCTATTGAGTGGTGAAAAGCGTGAATGCACCCCGACCCACTGTGGGAGCTGGCTTGCCAGCGATGGCGGCCTGACAGCCGACCCGATTTTGTGATGTATCACGCCCAATGTAGGAGCTGCCGAAGGCTGCGATCTTTTGATCTCGCTTGTAAAAAACAAAATCAAAAGATCGCAGCCTCGTTGCACTCGACAGCTCCTACAGAGAAACGCGCATGCCTCAAGAACCAGGCCGGCCGGTAAGCCGCCTCGCTTTTACTTTGGCTTTTGATCTTCTTGCACCCTCGTGAGGCCGAACGTCAGGGGCAAAGCGCTTTGGTTACTTTCGTCTGGGCCGGCATTCCGGCTTTTCGAAAGTGACCCGCCGTAAGGGCGGAACCATAAGCCGCCGTTACCGCAACAATGGATATGTAGACCAAATCACAGCGCCAAACACAAAGCCATCGCTAGCAGGCTTGCTCCCACAGGGGATCTTCAGTGGCCACAAATCCCAAATAAAACCGGAGATCCAATGTGGGAGCCAGCCTGCTGGCGATAGCGGCCCGACAGCCAGCACACCTCTTCCAGATGTATCCCCAGTAACTAATCCCCAAAAACCACATGGTCCGTTTGAGGGATGTCCCCCGCGTTGCGCATTGTTTGAATGCCAGTGTAGGGGCGCTACACCCGCCCCGTTGCACGCGCGCCCCGGCGGATGGGGTGAACAAAGGAGAACAATAAAAATGCTCAACCAAGACCTGATTCGCCAGCGTCTGAGCCAACGTGCCCGCGAGTTGGTGCCGATCCTGCGTGAACGCGCCCTGAATGCCGCGCAAGCCGGGCAGTTGCCTGAAGAAACCCTGAAGGATTTCCACGACGCCGGGTTCTTTCGCATCCTGCAACCGTCCCGTTGGGAAGGCTATGAACTGGAGCCCAAGGATTTCTTCGACGTGCAGATGACCCTTGCCGAAGGCTGCATGTCCTCGGCCTGGGTGCTGGGGGTGGTGGCGATCCACAACTGGCAACTGGCGCTGTTCGACGACCGCGCGGCCCAGGATGTCTGGGGAAGCGATTCCAGCGTGTTGATCTCGTCTTCCTATATGCCGGTGGGCAAGGTCGAGCGGGTCGACGGTGGTTTCAAGTTGAGCGGACGCTGGGGCTTTTCCTCCGGCAGCAAGCATTGCGAATGGGCGTTCCTCGGTGCGCTGGTGCCGCCCGCAGAGGCGGGCGGGGCGCCGGATTACCGGACGTTCCTGGTGCCGCGCAGCGACTACCAGATTCTCGACAACTGGAACGTCATGGGCCTGGAAGCCACCGGCTCCCACGACATCCTGGTGGAAAACGCGTTCGTTCCCGAATATCGCACCCATCGCGCGTTCGACGGTTTCATGCAGAACAGTCCTGGCAATGAGGTGAATACTGCACCGTTGTTCCGCCTGCCGTTCGGGCAGATTTTCGTACGTGCGGTTTCGTCGTCCGCTATCGGTGCCCTGCAAGGCGCGGTGGATCAGTTTGTCGAGCATAACCGCGCCCGCGTCGGGGTCAATGACGGTCGCAAGATGGTCCAGGACCCGGCCGCGCAATCGGCGCTGGCCAATGCCATGGTCTGTATCGACGAGTGCAAGACCGTGCTGCATCGCAACTTCGCGCTGATGCTGGAGCGCGCGCAAAAAGGCGAGCCGCTGAGCATGCCCGAGCGGGTGAAGATGCGTTACGACTCGGCGCTGGTGGCCGACAAATGCGCCAAGGCCGCTGGCGAGCTGATGTTCAACAGCGGCGCCTCGACGATCTTCCGCAGCCACCCGATCAACCGTGCGTTCCGCGACATTCACACCGGTCGCGCCCACGTCGCCAACAGCCCGGCCAAGTACGCCTGGAACCTTGGTGGGGTGAGCATGGGGCAGGACAGCAACGACTTTTTTCTCTGACGCTTCCCTACAAATCAGCTAGTCCGTTTGCGTGATTCGAGCGCCCTGCCAATACCCGAGCATGGGCGCAAGGCACAGGTTTCTGGCGCCGACTGCGCATCCAAACAAGCCCAAGGATCAACCATGAAATTTTCCCTGATTTACGAAGCCCAGACGGTGGACTCCAGCCGCGAAGGCGACCGCAAGATTTTCGAAGACACAGTCGAACAAGCCGTGCTCGCCGACAAGCTCGGCTTCGACACCTTCTGGTGCGTGGAACACACGGCGCTGAGCAACTACTCGCACATGTCCGCGCCGGAAACCATGCTGGCTTTCGTGGCCGGTAAAACCGAACGCATCGGCATCGGCCACGGCGTGGTCTGCCTGCCACCGGCGATGAACCACCCGGTGAAAGTCGCCGAGCGCATCGCTACCCTCGACCTGTTGTCCAAGGGCCGTGTGCACTTCGGTGTGGGCAAGGGCGGCACCCAGCAAGAGGCCGGAACCTTCGGCTACGACCTGGCGACCTTGCAGCCGCAGATCGACGAGATGATGTACCTGATCCCGAAAATGTTCGTGCAGGACGAGATCGAGCACAACGGCGACTTCGTGCAGATCCCGAAACGCCCGATCCATCCAAAGCCTTACCAGGATCCGCACCCGCCGATGTACCTGGCATGCACCAACACCGAGTCGCTGAAAAATGCTGGTGGTCGTGGCATGGGTGCGCTGGTGCTGGGCTTCGGTGGCCCAGAAGAAATCGCCAAGAAGGTCGAGGTGTATCACACGGCCTACGACAACCGAGATGAGAAGAAGCAGGTCGGTTTCCGCCCTAACCGTCACATCGCCGCACTGTGCCCGGCCATCGTTCTGGATGACAACGCCGAAGCGCGCCGCATCGGCATCCGTGGCCAGCGTTACTTCATGGAATCCCTGGGCTACTGGTACGGCGGTGGCGAGCGTCCGGACCCGGAAAAGTGGAAAGACGACACCTTCGTCGATGGCAACGGCCAGAGCGTGATCAAGTCGCGCTTCGCCTCGGAAGAAGTCAGCGTCGACTTCTCCGACCCGACCATGGCGATGATGAACCCGAACCACGCCTACGGCACCGTCGAGGATTGCATCAATTACGTGCAGCGCCTGATCGATGCCGGCGCCGATGAAATCCTGTTCATCTGCCAGATGGGCACCGTGCCGCAGTGGGCGCAGTTGGAGACTCTGAAGAACATTGGCGAGAAGGTCATCCCGCATTTCCGTAAGGGCTGAAGGACAGCCCACTCACGCCTCATTACCTGTGGGAGCTGGCTTGCCAGCGATTAGGGCTTCACATTCAGCATCTCTGTTGGCTGACATTCCGCCATCGCGGGCAAGCCCGCTCCCACAGTTTGATTGCTTTTCAGGCCTGGCACGGATGCCCGGCCAACTTTCCAACGGGTCCCCAAGGCCCGTTTTTTTATGCCTGCCGATTTATCCGTGGTCGATTGAGTTTATGTGGTTGCCACTTATTTTTTTTAACTTCGGAAATATATAAATACCGATAATTCCTACAGGCGTTTCCGAACTTTTACGGGAGATATTTCCTGTCGGGATTGTTTTTGTCTTTATTGGAAATAGTTGCTGGAGTAATTGTTGCAAATATATACATGGAGTTGTGAGTGGTTGATATCGGTCCTATATTTCCTCCCCTGATAGCAGTGATCATTTTTATGTAAAAGAATAAACTCATAAATAAAGGCATGCACCATGACTAAATTAAGACCTCTTTTAATAACCATCTTCCTGCCGGCTGGAATAGGTTCGGCTGGCGCGAATGCTCAGTCGACAACATCTCCGGTCTCGAAGGAGGTCGTCGCTACGCCCGATAATGCACTCATGCTGACTGTATTTCTGAAACACGATCAATCGCGACCATTAGGCGAGTTAAAGGCGCAACTCGCCAGGCAGGAGTTTTATAAAGTATTCCCTCCTGCCGGGGTGGAGGTTGTCAGCTGGAATATAACCATGGGTATAGGGCAGGTCATCGTTCTGCGTTTGCCTGCCTCGCGTCTCTCAGCGGTAAATCTCGCACTCGAAAACACCGCATGGGGAAGTTACCGGACAGAGTTTTTTCCTACCTATGATTTCAAGGAAATAGCACTGGCAGAGCAAACGAAAGTGCGAGAAGCCCAAACCAGCCAGTAACAACAGAGCAGACTTGCCACGACATGTCTCGCGCTACGCGCTGGTCTAGGTAAACGTCATGGTTCATTACCTGGTCGATCATCTGGAAAGCTCGGCGCGCAATGTCCTGTTGGCATTTCCAACGGCGTGATGCGCGCCGAAATCACCGCGAATCGCGTGCTCGATCAAATCGAACCATCTGAGTAACGCTCTCTGTAGGAGCTGCCGACGGCTGCGATCTTTTGATCTTGATCTGAAAAACAAAATCAAAAGATCGCAGCCTGCGGCAGCTCCTACAGGGATTGCGTTCTGCCTGTTTTCCGCTAGTCCCATTGGACGATGTTGCCCCTCACCGAACCCGTTTGAATAGGCCTTACATAAAGTCTCCCCCGGCACCAGCCGAAGGGCGGCACGGCCTGAGAAAAACGAGGAGTGCATCCATGGATATCCGTGGTCTGGGTTACGTCACCCTGCTGTCCAGCGACCTGGCGCAATGGCGCCATTACGCAAGTCAGGTGTTGGGCATGATGGTCAGTGGCGACGATGAGCAGCTGTACCTGAAAATGGACGAGCGTCATTACCGCATCCTCGTGCAAAAAAATGCCGAGAACAGCTTCGGTGCCTGCGGCTGGGAAGTGGCCGGCAAAGCAGCGCTGGAACAGGCGGTCAGCGAGCTCCAGCAAGCCGACGTGCAAGTCACTCGCGGTACAGCAGCCGAAGCCGAGCTGCGCAAGGTCCAGGAGCTGGTGCACTTCAGCGACCCGAATGGCAATCGCCACGAAATTTTCTGGGGTCCGTTGCAGGACTTCGCCCGTTTCGTTTCGCCGGTAGGGGTCAAAGGTTTTGTCACCAACGACCTCGGCATGGGCCACGTCGTACTGCCAGCGCCGGCCTTCGAGCGCTGCCGCGACTTCTACGAACAAGTGATGGGTTTCGGTCTGTCCGACCTGATGAAAGTCCGCTTCACCCCGGACCCGGCCGAGCCGCAAAAACGCATTCATTTCCTGCACTGCAACAACGGCCGCCACCACTCGCTGGCGATTTTCGAGTGCCCGATGCCTCACGGTTGCGTGCACATGATGGTCGAGGTCAACGCGCTGGATGAAGTCGGTCGCGCCCTGGATCGCGTGCATGCCAACGGTGTGAAACTGTCGGCCACCCTCGGCCAGCACACCAACGACCAGATGATTTCTTTTTATATCAAGACCCCGTCCGGGTTTGACCTGGAGTACGGCTGCGATGGCCTCGTGGTCGACTGGGACCGCCACACGCCGTTCGAAAGCACCGTGGTCAGCCACTGGGGCCACGACTTCAGTGTCGGTCGCCAATGAGGAACAAGACGATGGACAAGCAAATGACCACCGCCGAGATCGTCGGCCAACTGCGTGACGGCATGACCATCGGTATCGGTGGCTGGGGGCCGCGTCGCAAGCCGATGGCGCTGGTGCGCGAAATTCTGCGCTCGGACCTCAAGGACCTGACTGTTGTTGCATACGGTGGTGCGGACGTCGGCATGCTCTGCGCAGCGGGAAAAATCAAGAAACTGGTGTTCGCTTTCGTCTCGCTGGATTTCATTCCGCTGGAGCCGTACTTCCGCAAGGCGCGACAGGAAGCGGCGCTGGAAGTGATGGAGATCGACGAAGGCATGTTGCTGCTCGGCCTGCGCGCCGCAGCGATGAACGTGCCGTTCATTCCGACAGCGGTAGGGCTGGGCACCGATGTGCTGCGCCACAACCGCCAGATCAAGTTGATTGCCTCGCCCTATGCCGATGGCAAGGACTGGGTCGCCATGCCGGCGCTCAAACTCGACGCGGCGCTGGTGCACGTCGACCGCGCCGACAAACGCGGCGTGTGCCAGATCAGCGGTCCGGATCACTACATGGACGACCTGTTCGTGCGGGCCGCGACCCACAGCTACGTGACCTGCGATGAACTGGTCGACAGCGAGTATTTCCATCAAGACGCCGCCCATGCCCATCAAGTGTTCTGGGAACGCAACCTGACCACCGCTGTGGCCCACGTGCCGGGCGGCGCGCATCCGTCGTCCTGCGCGCCGCTGTACGGTTTCGATGTTGCGCACTTCAAGGCCTACAACGCCACGGTCCAGGCGGCCGATGGCTGGGAAGGCTACGTGCGCGACTACGTCGATTGCACCCACGAACAGTATCTGGAAAAGATCGGCGGCCTGGCTGCGATCCGTGAACTGCCGTTGCCGATTTTCTGAGGAGCCTTTCGATGAGCACTACTGATTTCAGCCTCGCTGAGTTGATGATCTGCGCGGCCTCCGAAGCCTGGCGCGAAGACGACGAAGTATTGGCCTCCGGCATCGGCGTGATCCCGCGTCTGGCCGCGTCCTTGGCCATGCTGACCAGCAACCCGCAACTGCTGATGACCGATTCCGAGGCCTACATGGTCGCCGAGCCGGTGCCGCTGGGCGCGCGCAAAGGCTACGAGCCCAAGCGCGACAGCTGGATGGGTTTCTCGCGGATTTTCGACAACGTCTGGGGCGGCAAACGCCATGCGCTGGTCGGCCCGACCCAGATCGACCGCTTTGGTCAGGCGAACATTTCCTGCATCGGCGACTACGCCAAACCCAAGGCACAGATGCTTGGCGTGCGGGGTTTCCCCGGCAATTCGATCAGCCACGCCAACTCGTTTTGCGTGCCCAGCCACAACCGTCGGGTGTTCGTCGAAGGCGAGGTCGATATGGTCGCCTCGGTCGGCTACAACCCGGCGCGTCTGGCGCGGGGCTGGTCGCTGGACGACATCGACATCCGCCTGATCATCACCGATTTCTGCGTCCTCGATTTCCAAGGTCCGCTTCGACAAATACGGATCCGCTCGCTGCACCCCGGCGTGACCGTGGCGCAAGTCCAGGACAACACCGGCTTCGAGCTGCACGTGCCGAACGACTGCCCGACCACGGCGGCACCGACGGCCGAGCAGTTGCAACTGATCCAGCGCCTGGACCCGCACAACCTGCGCGCCCTGCAACTCAAAGACAACCCGCCAGGCCAACGCTGAGCAACGCGTTGCGGAGAAAAGTGATGGCTGAAGATAACGATAAAAACCAGGCCGACGTGGTGCTTTACGAAGTGCAAGGCGCGGTGGCCCTGGTCACCATGAACCGCCCCGAGTTCCACAACGCGCAGAACTCGCAGATGACTTATGCGCTGGATGCGGCGTTTCGCCGGGCCTGCGATGACGATGAAGTGAAGGTCATTGTGCTGCGTGGCGCCGGCAAGCATTTCTCCGCCGGGCATGACATCGGCACCCCGGGCCGCGACGTCGACAAAACCTTCGACCGCGCCAGCCTGTGGTACGACCATGTGAACAAACCGGGCGGCGAGTTTCTCTATGCCCGGGAGCAGGAAGTCTATCTGGGCATGTGCCGCCGTTGGCGCGAGATGCCCAAGCCGACCATCGCCATGGTCCAGGGCGCGTGCATTGCCGGTGGGTTGATGCTGGCCTGGGTCTGCGACCTGATCGTCGCCAGCGAGGATGCGTATTTCGCCGATCCGGTGGTGCGCATGGGCATTCCCGGGGTCGAGTATTTCGCCCATGTGCATGAACTCAATCCGCGCATCGCCAAGGAGTTCCTGTTCCTCGGCGAGCGCATGCCGGCACCGCGTGCCTATCAGATGGGCATGCTCAATCGGGTGGTGGCTCGCGACGAGCTGGAACAACAGACCCTCGACATCGCCGGGCGCATCGCCCAGATGCCGCGCCTGGGCTTGCAACTGAGCAAGCAAGCGGTGAACAACGCCGAAGACCTGATGGGCAAGCGCGCGACCATGGACATGGTGTTCGGCCTGCATCACTTCGCCCATGCCCACAATGAACTGGTGTCCGGCGACCGCCTCGGTGGCTACGACGCCAAGGCCATGGCCAGTTCCCAGCGCAAGCCGGGTGAGGCGTGAGCATGGCGATCTCGTTGAATACCCGTTTGACTGAACTGCTCGGTTGCCGCTACCCGATCATCCAGACCGCCATGGGCTGGGTCGCCGACCCGAAACTGGTGGCGGCCACGGGCAATGCCGGCGGCTTCGGTTTTCTCGCCGGGGCGACCATCGAGCCGCAACAGATGGAAGCGGCGATCATTGAAACCCGGCGCCTGACCGATCAGCCGTTCGGGGTTAATTTCCACATGTACCAGGCCAATGCCGGCGAGATCGTCGAGCTGGTGTTGCGCCACAAAGTTCGGGCGGTCAGCTATAGCCGTTCGCCGGGCAAGCAGATGATCAGCCGTTTGAAGGACGCCGGCGTGGTGTGCATTCCCACGGTTGGCGCACTTAAACATGCGCAGAAAGCCGTGGAAATGGGCGCCGATGCGGTGACCGTGCAGGGTGGTGAGGGCGGAGGACACACCGGTTCCGTACCGACTTCTTTGCTGCTCGATCAAGTGGTCAATGCCGTGTCGGTGCCCGTGTTGGCGGCCGGAGGTTTCAAGGATGGCAGGGGCTTGGTCTCGGCCCTGGCCTACGGCGCCGAAGGCATCGCCATGGGCACGCGCTTCCTGATGTGTGCCGACAGTCCGGTGCCGCAAGCAACGCTGGCCCGTTACCTGGCGGTCAAGGACCCGGCCGCGATCATCATCAGCCGCGCCATCGACGGTATGCCGCAACGGATGATCCGCAACGAATTGCTCAACCAGCTGGAAAACAGCGGCGGCCTCAAGCGCCTGTTGCTGGCGTTGCAGAGTGGCCTGGCGTATCGCCGCCACACCGGCATGAGCCTGACCCAGTTGCTGACCAGTGCCTTGAAGATGCGCGGTGCCGGCGAACTGACCGCCGCGCAAAGCATCATGGCCGCCAACGCGCCGATGGTGATCCAGAAAGCCATGGTCGACGGGCTACCGGCCGCGGGCGTGTTGCCCGCCGGGCAGATCGCCGCATCCATCGACAGCTTGCCCAGCTGCGCCCAATTGATTGAACAGATCGTCCGCGACGCCGAAGCGCGCCTCGGCGAGCTCTGCCGCCGTGTGTCGTGAGAGGAAAGACATGAAACCATTTAGCGTCAGCATCGAACACGGCATTGCCGAACTGGTGTTCAACCGGCCGCCGGTCAACGCCTTCAACAACCAGGGCTGGGCCGATATCGCCAGCGAGATCGGGGGCCTGGGCCGCAACAGCGACGTGCGGGTGATCGTGATCCGTGCCGAAGGTCGTGGCTTCTGCGCCGGCGTCGATATCAAGGAACTGGCCGCCGACGGCAACCTGATCGTCGCGGTGAACAAGGGCAACTACGACAGCTTCAAGGCGATCCATCGCAACCCGAAACCGGTGATCGTCGCCGTGCACGGCTTTGTGCTCGGCGGCGGCATCGGCATCTGCGGCGCCGCCGACATCATCGTCGCGTCCGAGTGCGCCACCTTCGGCGTGCCGGAAGTGGATCGCGGCGCCATGGGCGGCGGCGCGCATTTGCAGCGCCTGTTCCCGGTGCAGAAAGTCCGTCACATGTACTTCACCGGCGAGCCGATCGACGCCGCCGAAGCCTATCGATTGGGCGCGGTGGAGCAGGTGGTCAAGCGCGAGGACCTGCGCGATGCCGCGCTGCGCATCGCCCGCACCATCGCCGCCAAGAGTCCGGGCATGATCAGCTTGGCCAAGGAAGCGCTGACCGGCATCGAAGACGGCAATCTGGAAGACAAATACCGCTGGGAGCAAGGCTTCACCCTCGAAGCCTACCGCTCACTGGACTCTCAGGAAGCACGCGACTCGTTCGTCGAGAAACGCGATGCCCGATTCAACGGCTGAAGGCATATCCATGGACCTGACCTACACCCCGGCCCAGCAGGCCTTTCGTGCCGAGGCACGGACCTGGCTGGCGGCCAATGTACCGAGTGAACCGCTGCAATCGTTCGACACCGAACAAGGCTTTGCCGAGCACCGAGCCTGGGAAGCCAGGCTCAACGAAGGCCGCTGGGGCATGGTCACCTGGCCGACCGAACTCGGCGGGCGCGGCTGCGACCTGATCGAGTGGCTGATTTTCGAAGAGGAATACTACCGTTCTGGCGCCCCGGCACGGGTCAACCAGAACGGCATCTTCCTGCTCGGCCCGACCCTGATGGAGTACGGCAGCGCTGAACAAAAGGCACGCTTCCTGCCGCGCATGGCCACGGGAGAAGACATCTGGGCCCAGGCCTGGTCCGAGCCGGGCGCCGGTTCCGACATGGCGGCGATCCGCTCCAAGGCAGAACGGGTGGGCGACCACTACGTGATCAACGGCCAGAAAACCTGGTCGACCCGCGCGGTGTGGGCCGATTGGGCGTTCGGTATTTTTCGTACCGACTCGCAGTCCCAGCGCCATAACGGCCTGACCTTCATCCTGCTGCCGCTGAACACGCCGGGCATCACCGTGCGGCCGATTCCACAGCTCAATGGCTTGCCAGGCTTTGCCGAAATTTTCTTCGACGACGTAAAAGTCCCGGTGGAAAACGCCCTCGGTGGCGAAGGCATGGGCTGGCACGTGGCAATGTCCACCGCCGGTTTCGAGCGAGGTTTGTTGCTGCGTTCACCGGCGCGCTTCCAGGAAACCGCCAAGCGTCTGGTCGAGCTGTACCTGGCCAACCGTGAGCAGGCCGACCGCGACCCGGCCATTGGCGAGGCGGTGATGCGCGCCTGGCTCGATGCCGAGGCCTACACCCTGAGCACCTACATGACAGCTTCGCAACTGGTGCAGGGCGGCAAGATCGGGCCGGAGTCTTCGACCAACAAGATCTTCTGGTCCGAACTCGACCAACGCATGCACGACACCGCCATGAGCATTCTCGGCTTGCGTGGCGAACTGCTGCCGCAAGCCGCGGCCGCCAGTGACGTCGGCCATTGGCTGGAAGGTTTCCTGTTTGCCCAGGCCGGGCCGATCTACGCCGGCACCAACGAGATCCAGCGCAACATCATTGCCGAACGCATGCTCGGCATGCCGCGAGCCTGAGGAATAGACCATGGACTTTAGTTTCAGCCGCGACCAACTGTTGTTTCAGGACAACGTCCGCAGCTTCCTGATCAACGAAGTCACCCCGGAACGCATTCGCGAACTGTGGCAGAGCGACAGTGGCCGCAGCGATCAGCTCTGGGCGCAACTGGTGGAACTGGGCCTGACCGCGCTGACCGTGCCCGAGGCGCAGGACGGCATGGGCATGAATGAGCTGGACTTCGTGCTGATTGCCCAGGAATGCGGTTACGCCGGTTTGCCCGAACCATTGGTGGACACCATGCTAATTGGCGTTCCATTGCTTGCAGCTCTTGATGAGCAACACGCCGCGCTCAAACAACAATGGTTGTCGCGAGTGGCCGAGGGCCGTGCGCGTCTCGCGGTTTCCGAGCCGGGTAATCCGCTGGTCAGCGATGCCCATGTCGCCGATTTGCTGTTGCTGGCCCATGGCGATGAATTGCATGCGCTGGAGCGTGATGCCGTGCGCCTGACCCGCAACGAGTCGGTCGACCCTAGCCGCCAGCTGTTCCAGGTCGAGTGGACGCCAACCCCCGCCACCTGCGTGGCCAGTGGTGAACAGGGCCGACGCCTGTGGACGGCCGCCTTCAACCGTGGCGCCCTCGCCAGTGCCGCGCAACTGCTCGGGCTGGCCAAACGCATGGTCGACCTTGCGGTGGACTACACCTTCGAGCGCAAGCAATTCGGTAAACCGGTGGGTTCGTTCCAGGCGGTCAAGCACTTGATGGCGAACGTCGCGGTGCAGATCGAGTTCGCCAAAGGCCCGCTGTACCGCGCCGCTTATGCGCTGGCCGAGCAGCAACCGGGGCAGGACGTGCTGGTATCCCACGCCAAACTGGCAACGGCGGAAGCGGCGATGCTCGCGGCGAAGAACAGCATCCAGGCCCACGGCGCCATGGGGTACACCTGGGAAGTCGATTTGCACCTGTTCATGAAGCGCGCCTGGGCCCTGGACAAGGTCTGGGGCGATCGCGGCCTGCACAAAGGGCGGATTCGCGCGGCGCTGTTTGACGGCAACGCAGAGCTGGGTGCGGGCCATACGTTCTAACCCGTCAGTAAAGGTGACGAAATTCCTGTGGGAGCGAGCTTGCTCGCGATGGCGGTGCGTCAGATGGCATCAATGTTGGATGTGCCGGCCTCATCGCGAGCAAGCTCGCTCCCACAGGTTATCGGCGCCTGACTTCCATTTTTATACCGAGGTAGACCATGCCTGAAGCCTATATCGTCGACGCCCTGCGTACGCCCACCGGGCGGCGCAAGGGTGGTCTGAGCCAGATTCACGCCGCCGACCTGGGCGCCCATGTATTGCGCGCGCTGGTCGAGCGCAACGACATTCCCGACGAGGATTACGACGACGTGATCTTCGGTTGTGTCGACACCATCGGCCCGCTGGCGGGTGACATCGCCCGCACCAGTTGGCTGGCCGCCGGTTTGTCGCAGTCGGTGCCGGGTACCACCATTGATCGCCAGTGCGGTTCGTCCCAGCAAGCGGTGCACTTCGCTGCACAAGCGGTGATGAGCGGCACTCAGGACGTGGTCATCGCCGGTGGTGTGCAGACCATGACCCAGATCCCGATTTCCTCGGCGATGATCGCCGCCGAACCCTTGGGCTTCACCGATCCGTTCAGCGGCTCCGAAGGCTGGGTGCGGCGCTATGGCGCGCAACCGCCGACGCAATTTCGTTCGGCGCAGATGATTGCCGAGAAATGGGACCTGTCTCGAGCACAGCTCGAAGCCTATTCGCTGGAGTCCCATCAACGGGCGTTGCGTGCCATCGCTCAGGGCAACTTCAACCGCGAGATCGTGCCGATCGCCGGTGTGCGGCATGACGAAACCCCGCGTCAGACCAGCCTGGAAAAAATGGCCGAGCTGGAATACCTGTTCGGCTGCGACCGGGTGACTGCCGCGGTGTCGAGCCAGACTTGCGATGCGGCCAGCGCGATGCTGATCGTTTCCGAAGCGGCGCTCAAACGCTACGGCCTGACGCCGCGCGCGCGAATCCACCACATCAGCGTTCGCGCCGAAGACCCGATCTGGATGCTCACCGCGCCGATCCCGGCCACCGCTTACGCACTCAAGCGTGCCGGCATGAAGCTCGAAAACATCGACCGGGTGGAGATCAATGAAGCCTTCGCCTCGGTGGCCATGGCCTGGTTGAAAGAGACCGGTTATCCCCATGAACAAACCAACGTCAACGGCGGCGCGATTGCCCTTGGCCATCCGTTGGGCGCCACCGGCACCCGCCTGATGTGCACCTTGCTGCATGAACTGGAACGCTGCGGCGGACGCTTCGGCATGCAGACCATGTGCGAAGGCGGTGGGCAGGCCAACGTGACGATTATCGAACGCCTGTAAAACCAGATGTACACCGATCCTGTAGGAGCGAGCCTGCTCGCGATGGTCGTTAACGAATACGCAGGGTATCTGGATAGCCGCGTTGTTCTTGAGTCCATCGCGAGCAGGCTCGCTCCTACAGAGGATTGTGTTGACCCGTGATGAATTTGAAGGATGTAGAACATGAAAATCTGTGAAAACCGCGTCGTGATCATCACCGGTGCCGGCGGCGGTCTCGGCCGCGCCTACGCGCTGGCTTTCGCCGCTGAAGGCGCGAAAGTGCTGGTCAACGACATCAACCGCGAAGCGGCACTGGCCGTGGTCAGCGAAATTTTGGGGCAGGGCGGTAGCGCCGTGGCCAACAGCGACGACATCACCCGCTATGACTCGGCGGGGCTGATCGTGCGCCAGGCCATCGAAACCTTCGGCGACCTGAACGTGGTGGTCAACAACGCCGGCATCTGTCGCGACCGCATGTTCGCCAGCCTGACCGAAGGCGACTGGGACGCCGTGGTGGCCGTGCATCTGAAGGGCCACTTCTGTATTTCCAGCCACGCCGTGAAGTACTGGCGCGAACAGGCCAAGGGCGGCGCCAAGGTCGATGCGCGGATCATTAACACCAGCTCCGGCGCCGGTTTGCAGGGCTCCATCGGTCAGTCCAACTATGCAGCGGCCAAGGGCGGTATCGCCTCGCTGACGCTGGTGCAGGCCGCTGAACTGCGCCGCTACGGGATCACCGCCAACGCCCTGGCACCGGCCGCCCGCACCGGGATGACCGAGCAAGTGTTCGCCGACACCATGAAAAAGCCTGAAGAAGGCTTCGATTACTTCGCCCCGGAAAACGTCGCGCCGCTGGTGGTGTGGCTGGGCTCCGAGGCTTCCGCCGAGGTGACCGGGCAGATGTTCGAGATCGAGGGCGGCAAGTTGTCGATTGCCGACGGCTGGCGCCGTGGTCCGCAACTGGATCGCCAGGGCCGTTGGGCGGTGGGTGAAATGGGCGAGGCGATTGCGCAGTTGATGACTCAGGCCGTTCCGGCGGCGAAGGTTTACGGCAGCTGAAAAAGAACGATCTCGGGAGGGCGCGGGTGGCTATAATCGGCCCACGTTCCCTCCTGTCATCACACGAGACCTGCCATGACCATTTCCCTGTACGACGCTTCCATCCCTGTTCTCCAGCAAATGCTCAACGCCCTCAGCGGCGTGCTGAAAAAGGCCGAAGCCCACGCCACCGAGAAAAACATCGACCCGAATGCGTTCCTGCAAGCGCGCCTGTTCCCGGACATGTTCCCGTTGGTGCGTCAGGTGCAGATCGCTGTTGATTTCGCCAAAGGCATTTCTTCGCGTCTGGCCGAAGTCGAACTGCCGAAGTACGACGACACCGAAACCACCTTCGCCGAGCTGCAAGCACTGATCGCCAAGGTTCTGGCCTACATCGGCGAGTTCACGCCTGAGCAGATCAATGGCAAGGAAAACATCGAGATCGTCACCCGTCCGGGCACGCCGAAAGAGAAGCGCTTCAGCGGCCAGTCCTACCTGCTGACCTACGGCCTGCCGCAGTTCTTCTTCCACGTCACCACCACTTACGCACTGCTGCGCCACAACGGCGTGGAAGTGGGCAAGCGCGACTACATGGGCGCGTTCTAAACCGCCCAGGTACAAAAAAGCCCGCCAAGGTTTGCGCCTTGGCGGGCTTTTCATTGGTGAATCAAAAGATCGCAGCCTGCGGCAGCTCCTACAGGGTGTACGGCGATCCAATGTAGGAGCTGCCGCAGGCTGCGATCTCTTGATCTTTTAGGCCAGGCGTTCTGCTTTTGCCTCTTCACCCAGGCAAGCCGCTGCGGTGAACAGCACATCGGTGGACGAGTTCAGCGCGGTTTCCGCCGAGTCCTGCAACACGCCGATGATGAAACCAACCGCCACCACTTGCATGGCGATTTCGCTCGGGATGCCGAACAGGCTGCACGCCAGCGGGATCAGCAACAGCGAACCACCGGCCACACCCGAGGCACCGCAGGCGCAGATCGCTGCGACGACGCTCAGCAGGATCGCGGTGGGGATGTCCACAGCGATGCCCAGCGTGTGCACGGCCGCCAGGCTCAGTACGGTGATAGTGATCGCCGCACCGGCCATGTTGATGGTCGCGCCCAGCGGGATCGATACCGAGTAGGTGTCTTCGTGCAGACCCAGACGCTTGCTCAACTCCAGATTGACCGGAATGTTCGCCGCCGAGCTGCGGGTGAAGAATGCGGTGATGCCGCTTTCGCGCAGGCAGGTCAGCACCAGCGGGTACGGGTTGCGACGCAGTTTCCAGAACACGATGAGCGGGTTCATCACCAGCGCCACAAACAACATGCAACCCAGCAGCACGGCCAACAGATGCGCGTAACCGATCAGGGCGCCGAAACCGGAGGTCGCCAAGGTCGAGGCCACCAGGCCGAAGATGCCCAGCGGGGCGAAGCGAATCACCACTCGCACGATCACCGTCACGCCGTTGGACAGGTCGCCCAGCACTTCCCGGGTGGTGTCGCCGGCGTGACGGATGGCAACGCCCATACCGATGGCCCACGCCAGAATGCCGATGAAGTTCGCATTCATCAGGGCGCTGACAGGGTTGTCGACCACGCTCAGCAACAGGCTTTGCAGCACTTCCCCAATCCCGCCCGGCGCTGTGACCGCGACGTCTTGGGTCGACAGCACCAGGCTCGACGGGAACATCATGCTGGCAACCACCGCGACCACGGCGGCGGCAAAAGTCCCCAGCAGATACAGGAACAGAATTGGTCGGATGTGGGTTTCCTGGCCGTGCTTGTGGTTGGCGATCGACGCCATGACCAGCACGAACACCAGGATTGGCGCGACGGCCTTCAGCGCCGAGACAAACACTTTGCCGATGAACGCGGTGGACTTCGCCGCTTCAGGCGCAACCAGGGCCAGGGCAATACCGGCGATCAGGCCGATCACGATTTGCGTGACCAGGCTCAGGCGTTTGAGGCGTTGCAATAGAGAAGGGGATGAAGCAGTCATAAAACGGCATCTCTGATTTTTTATAAGTTCGAAGTTTCACCGCTCTACGGGGCAGATCGCAGGCAGGAAACCGAAGAATGTCGCGACATCGGCGGCAATAAATGCTCGATGAACACAGGGTGTACGTTTTTCAGGGCGCGGACTTTATCACAGCGTAAGAACGATCTTTCAGACCTGTGACGAACTGCCACCCCGGCATTCAACGCGAATTGCAGGTTCGTGCAACCGCATCCGGAAACACTCTGTTAAGATTCGCCATCCTCATTTTCATCTGCCAGTGAGCCTTCGGGCTATCGCTGGTGTTGTCGTTTTCTGGAGTTTTGCATGCTGTTTCCGATTCTTCTGTTGTCTGCCGCCGGTTTCACGGTGCTGACCACGGAGTTCATCATTGTCGGCCTGCTGCCGGCAATCGCCCGTGACCTCGACGTCAGCATCCCGCAAGCGGGTTTGCTGGTGACCCTGTTCGCCTTCACCGTCGCCGCATTCGGGCCGTTCCTCACCGCGTACTTCGCCCGCTTCGAACGACGCAAGCTGTTTATCTCGGTGTTGATCATGTTTGGCCTGGCCAACACCCTCGCGGCGCTGGCGCCGAACATCTGGGTGATGGCGTTCGCCCGGTTGATTCCGGCGCTGGGGCTGCCAGTGTTCTGGGCGCTGGCCAGTGAAACCGCCGTCGATATTGTCGGCCCGGACTACGCCGGTCGCGCCATCGCCAAGATCGGCTTCGGCATCGTCTGCGCCACGGTGTTTGGCATTCCGGTGGGCACGCTGATTTCCGATGCGTTCGGCTGGCGCAGCGCCTTCGCCATTCTGGCGGTCATCGCGTTTGCCAAGGCGTTGCTGCTGTTTATCTACCTGCCGAAAACCAACCTGCACCAGCATCAGGTCAGCTTTCGCTCGCAGTTCAAGATCCTGCGCAGCCCGCTGATGATCGGTCATGTGTTGCTGTCGGTGATCGTGTTCAGCGGCATGTTCACCGCGTACACCTATCTGGCGGACATCCTTGAACGCCTGGCCGGTTTCAACGGCACGGTAGTGGGCTGGTATCTGATGGGTTTCGGTGCGGTCGGTTTGATCGGCAACTCGTTGGGTGGTCGCGCGGTGGATCGTCACCCGCTGATGGCTTCGATGATGTTCTGCGCATTCATGATTGCCGGCCTGGTGGCGCTGGTACCGAACATTCATTCGCCCCTCGGTCTGGCGGCGGCGATGGGCATCTGGGGCGTGACTCAGGCGGCGTTGTTTTTGGTCAGCCATGTGCGCCTGATGAAAGCCGCACCCGAGGCTCCGGCGTTTGCTGCGTCGCTGAACATCGCCGGGGCCAACCTCGGTATTGGCTTGGGCGCGATGATCGGCGGTCGGGTGATCGACAGTGTTGGCCTGCAAGGCCTTGGCTTCGCGGCGGCGGCTTTTATTCTCGCCTCGATCCTGTTGGCCATCGCCCTGATGACCTTCAAGCCGCGCGAAGAAATCACAGCGTTGTAAACAACTCGCGTCGGGCACCTTCGGTAATGGCGACAATGCCGGGGTGCTTGACCTTGCGCTCCACGGAAATGGCGTAGAACGACTCGCTCACCGCGTCGGTCTGGCCAATCACCTCTACGCCGCATTGGCGTTTCACTTCATCGGCGATCACGCTCGGGCCGATGAAAATCCCGCTGCCGGATTGACCGAAGGCCTGCATCAAGGCGCTGTCGTCGAACTCGCCAACGATCTTCGGCTGGATCTGTTGTTCGGCAAACCAGCGTTGCAAACGGCTGCGCACTACGGTTTCCGGTCCCGGAATCAGCAACGGCGCACCGTGCAGGTTGCGCGGGAAATGCTCGCCGTATCGCGCCGCCAGCTCAGGTGTGGCGAAGAAACTGATCCCGCATTCACCGAGCTTCTGGCTGTAGCCTTTGATGTCCAGGTGCGATGGCATCGGGCTGTCGGAGATCACCAGGTCCAGACGCTGGATCGCCAGGTCGGCCAACAAACGTTCAAGCTTGTCTTCGCGGCAGGTAATGCGCAGCGGTTCGCTCAACTCCATGGTGGGCGCAATCAGGCGATAGACGATGGATTTGGGCACCACGTCGGCTACACCGACGCGAAACAGAATCTGCTGTTCATTGGGTTGTGCCCGCAACATCAACTCCAGTTCACCGCCCAGCTGAAACATTTGTTCGGCGTAGGGCAGGGTCTGCCGGCCGGCTTCGGTGAGTTCCAGTTGCCGACCGACACGGCGAAACAACTCAATGCCATAGGTTTGTTCGAGCAGTGAAATCTGCCCGCTGATGGTCTGCGGCGTGAGGTTCAGCTGTTCGCAGGCGCGCACGATGCTGCCGGTTTTGGCCACCACCCAGAAGTAGTGCAATTGCCGATAATTCAACATGTACGGTCCCCTGTAGGAGCTGTCGAGTGAAACGAGGCTGCGATCTTTTGATCTGCCCATTAAAAACAAAATCAAAAGATCGTAGCCTTCGGCAACTCCTACATTCGTAAAAACCGAAGTATACATGGCAAAAATACGAATTTTCCTGAAGTATCTGCTTCCCTAGAATGCCTCGCTATCAACGGGCCATCGTTTCGGTCCCGTTCGTTATATCGAGGGAAGCATCATGAAAATTAAAGCCACGGCGCTGTTGATCACATCTTTACTGGTATTGGCCGGTTGCGACCAAGCCGAAAAAAGCGCCCAGCAACTGATGGGCAAAGCCGCCGAAAGCGCGAAACAGGCCATCGACGATACGCACAAAGCCGCCGAGCAAGCGCTCAGTGATGCCACCGGCGGACTGATCAGCAAAAAAGAATCATCGGAAAAAGACTCGGAAAAATCCGAATCTTCCTCCAAGGAAATCTAAACCGTCTTACAGCGAGTCAGGACTGACCCATGGAATACCTTTTACAACTAGCCGCCAGCCCCACTGCCTGGGTCGCCCTGGCCACCCTGGTGGTGATGGAAATCGTGCTCGGCATCGATAACCTGATCTTCATCTCGATCCTGACCAACAAACTGCCCGAGCAGCACCGGCAGAAAGCGCGCCGTATCGGTATCGGCATGGCATTGATCCTGCGCCTGGGCTTGCTCAGCACCATCGCGTTCATTGTCCAGTTGACCGCTCCGGTAATCGAGATTCTTGGCCACGCGTTCTCCTGGAAAGACATGATCCTGATCGCCGGTGGCCTGTTCCTGTTGTGGAAAGCTACGACCGAGATCCACCACAGCATGGACCCTGCTCCGGATGATCCGACATCGGCGACATCGACGGTAACCCTGGGTTTCGCTGCGGCGATCGGGCAGATCCTGATGCTGGACATGGTGTTTTCCATCGACAGCATCATTACCGCCGTCGGCATGACCGAGCACTTGCCGATCATGATCATCGCGGTGGTGGTGTCGGTACTGGTGATGTTGTTTGCAGCTGATCCGCTGGCCAAGTTCATCAATGACAACCCGACGGTGGTCATGCTGGCCCTGGGCTTCCTGATCATGATCGGCATGACGTTGATCGCCGAAGGCTTTGGCGCCCACGTACCGAAAGGCTATGTGTATGCCGCCATGGCGTTCTCGGCCACGATTGAAGTGTTGAACATGATGTCCCGGCGTGCGAAGCAAAAGCGCATTGCCACTGAAGCTTAACCATCGCTAAACGAAACGGCCGCCTGAACTCGAAAGAGTCCAGGCGGCCGTTTTTTTATGTGGATCCGGAAAATGTCAGTGCGCGGTGGCGTGACGTACGGGCGGTTTCTCGGCTTTCGTCACCGGCTCCGATTGGACCGGATGGTGATGGTGACGACGGGTAATGCGCAGAACTCCCCACAACATGGCAGCGGCGACGGCCAGCCAGCCGGAAATCAACATTACGATTGTCATTGTCAGGCTCATCGATGCCTCCTCTTTGCCCTGCAGCGGGCACACACGCTATGCAAGTGACAGTCTAGTCGCTGGCGTGTTTCAGGCAATTGACCGAAAGTCGCCTGTCACCAACCAGTTCGCTCTATCGAAAGCAATCAACTACCGGTTAAGGCTATACCGCTGCCGCGCGGCGTCCTATGATCGACGACCAAGCCGGGAAGCGGATTGCCTGGCGTCTGAACAAGAGAGTGACGATGGTGCGGGTAATTTCTCGAATTCTTTCGGTGGCGGTGATCGTGGGTTGTGTCGCCAGTCTGTCTGGTTGCGCGGGGAGCGTTGCGCCGCAGATCAAGCGGCTGCCGGAGCGGGTCGAACTCACGGGTCGGTTTTATAAGGGCGTGGCCAATCAAAGCGGGCCGCAAGTGCTGGCGAGCATGTTGTCCCAGCAGGGCATCGTGATCACCCCGGGTTTGCTCGACAAACCGCTGCGTTTGCCGGGCGCCGAAGCCCAGTTGCAACAGAGCATGCAGAACCTCGCCCGTGAGTACGGAATGATGGTTTATCCGCTGGACAGCAACTTGCCCGCCTTATTGACTCAGGTGGCGGCCGGATATCCTGTGATGGTGCGGTTTACCGAGGGGTCGGCGCTTTGGGCTGAGCCGCGTTATGCGATTCTGTCCGGCTACAACCGTCAGAAACAGACCGTGCTGTTGCGCGCCGGGATGGACCAGCGGTTGCTGATGAGCTTCGGTTCGTTCGAATCGGCTTTCAAGGATGCCGGTGGATGGGCGGTGCTGATTCAGTCACCGACGCAGATTCCAGCGGAAGTCGATCAGCAGCGCTGGCTCAAGGCGGCGAACGATCTGGCCCAGGCCGGCCAGGAGCAGGCAGCGGCGAAGGCCAAAAAGGCTCTGAGCGCGCAGTAAGCCCGTTCGTCATCTGCCGGGCACCCCGGCCCGTTGGCGTCCTCTGAACCAGTAAGGCCCGGATCTTTCCGGGCCGTGATCAGGAGGCGTCCATGGCACATTCCAATACCCCCGCCGGCCCGCATTCGTCCGAGCATTCGTCCGGCGATGATGAACTGGGGTTTGATCCCGATTCTCCTGACCTCGCCGATCCTCAGGTCGATCCCATCGGACCGGCCAAGGCGCCGAAGGATGTGAAGCCGGGTGATAATCCCAAGGCTCCGGCAAAGCCCTACGATCCACTCGGTGATCTGAAACCCTAGGTCTCATGGAGGTGCGTATGTCTACCGATTCGAGTTTCAACGACAAACGTCCGGAAACCGTTCCGACCACTCCTGAAGAAAGCATCGATCCGGTGCTGGACCCGGACAGCCCGATGCGAGATCCACTGGCTCGTCCCACCGTAGCGCCAACCGAACATCCGCATGGCTGGCGCGACCCGAGCAAAGGGGATGGCATTCCGGATGACGACCAGATGCCGCTGCCTAACGACTAATTGGCGACGAAAAAAAGCCCCGAGTGTTCGGGGCTTTTTCGTGTGTTCACCGCAATGTTACTTCGAAGCCTCAACCACGCCGCTCTGGCGCTGCTTGAGGTTCTTGTCTGCCTTGTACTGCAAGGCTACGGAAGGCACGTTCGCGCTCTTGCCGCTCTCTACCCAATTGCGCATGCGCGTGGCATCGGCAAAGTGCGTGTACTTGCCGTAGGCATCCAGGATCACCAAGGCCACCGGGCGGTTACCCATTCGGGTCACCAGTACCAGGCAGTGACCTGCTTCGTTGGTGAAGCCGGTTTTGGTCAGCTGGATGTCCCAGTCCGGCTTACGGACCAAATGGTCGGTGTTGCGAAAGCCCAGGCTGTAGTTGGGTTTGCGGAAGGTAACGGTTTTTTCCTTGGTCGTGCTCAACTCGGTCAGTAACGGGTACTTGTGCGCGGCGATCAACAGTTTGCTCAAGTCGCGAGCGGTCGAAACGTTACGCGGGGACAGACCCGTCGGCTCGACGAAATGGGTATTGGTCATGCCCAACGCACGGGCCTTGGCGTTCATCGCGGCAATGAATGCGGCATAGCCACCCGGATAGTGATGGGCCAGGCTCGCTGCGGCGCGGTTTTCGGAGGACATCAGGGCAATCAGCAGCATTTCCCGGCGTGGCAATTCGCTCTTCAGCTTGACCCGGGAGTACACACCTTTCATTTCCGGCGTGTCGCTGATGTTGATGTTGATGTATTCCTCCATGTTTTGCCGGGCTTCAACCACGACCAGGCCGGTCATTAGCTTGCTGACGGAAGCGATGGGGACAACCACGTCAGGGTTGCTGGCGTAGATGACTTTGTTGGTCTGCATATCCAGCAGCAAAGAGCTGCCGGATGCGAGCTTGAGTTGCGAGGTATCTCGAGGCGCTGCGGTGGTTTCGCCAGCGCTGGCGATTGGCGTGATGAAAGTCCCTGTAACTGCAAAAACTAGGCTCAGGATGGAAAGACGGATTTTCACGCTGGCAGACTCATAAAGTGTTGATACGCCGTTTATGTAACGGGCTATTTCGTAAAAAGCGCGACATTCTGGAGTATGGCTGAATAACTGTCGATGGTTGTTCAAGTAACAGGTGAAAGTCCCGGAAAACATGAAAAAAATGTCATTTTCCGGCGGATGGTCGAACCTGTTCCACGAGCAAAAAAGAACCCCGCCATGGGCGGGGTTTCTTGTGTCGCGGACTACCTCTGCAACCAGCCTTAACTGTGCAGGGTTTCAGCGGCGTACAGCGTATTTTCCAGCAGGCAGGCACGAGTCATCGGACCGACGCCGCCCGGTACCGGAGTGATCCAGCCAGCGCGGGGCAGGGCGGTTTCGTAGATCACGTCACCGACCAGTTTGCCGTCTTCCTGGCGGTTGATGCCGACGTCGATCACGATCGCGCCTTCCTTGATCCATTCACCCTTGACCAGGCCCGGTTTGCCGGCGGCGACAACAACCAGGTCAGCACGACCGACGTGGCCGGCCAGATCCTTGGTGAAGCGGTGAGTGACGGTCACGGTGCAACCGGCCAGCAACAACTCCATCGCCATCGGGCGGCCAACAATGTTGGACGCGCCGACGACCACGGCATTCATTCCATACAGATCGGCACCGGTGCTTTCCAGCAAGGTCATGATGCCTTTGGGCGTGCACGGACGCAGCAGCGGAATACGCTGGGCCAGACGACCAACGTTATAAGGATGGAAACCGTCGACGTCCTTGTCCGGGCGAATGCGCTCCAGCAATTTGGAGGCGTCCAGGTGTTCAGGAAGAGGAAGCTGCAACAGAACGCCGTCAATCGCCGGATCGTCATTCAGGCGATCGATCAGATCGGTCAGCGCTTCTTGAGTGGTTTCGGAAGGCAGGTCATAGGCTTGGGAAAGGAAGCCGACCTCTTCACAGTCTTTACGCTTGTGCGAGACATAAACCTGAGAGGCAGGATCGCTGCCGACCAGGATCACCGCGAGGCCGGGCGTGCGCAGGCCTTGCTGGCGACGCTCGGTAACCCGTTGGGCGATCTGCTGGCGCAGGCTGGCGGCGATCGATTTGCCGTCGATTAGTTGTGCAGTCATTGCGCGTGATTAACCATCGAGAGGGGAAAAAAAGAGAACGCATTCTCGCATGTCATGCGGTGAGGGCAAAGGCGCTTGGTCTGCAAATTCCCCTAACTCCTTTAATTAAATGAATTTTTTTTAAAAAGGATTTGACGACCTCAGGGGGGCTCTATACTATTCGTCGCACTTGTCGGGCACAGCCTAGCACTGGTTAAGAAGGTCGAACGGAATTACAGTTCTGCAAGACTGACAAGCTCTTAGTTTGTAGTCCTTCAAGGGTACAGCTAATAAGGCGCCCGTAGCTCAGCTGGATAGAGCATCCGCCTTCTAAGCGGATGGTCGCAGGTTCGAGTCCTGCCGGGTGCGCCATTAGGCAGCTTTGGCACAAGTAACGCAATATGGTGGGCGTAGCTCAGTTGGTAGAGCACGGGATTGTGACTCCCGTTGTCGTGGGTTCGATCCCCATCGTCCACCCCATATTTCGAAAAGGCGCCAGATTAACAGTCTGGCGCCTTTGCTTTAAAAGCTTCACTCCGCGGATGTGGTGGAATTGGTAGACACACTGGATTTAGGTTCCAGCGCCGCGAGGCGTAAGAGTTCGAGTCTCTTCATCCGCACCAAATAAAGCTTCGCTCATGCCGGTCGGTGTGAATGGAGTTCAGCAACGAAGCTGTTTGGCTTCCTTGTTACGCAATATGGTGGGCGTAGCTCAGTTGGTAGAGCACGGGATTGTGACTCCCGTTGTCGTGGGTTCGATCCCCATCGTCCACCCCATATTTCGAAAGGCGCCAGATTGAAAAGTCTGGCGCCTTTTTTGTTTCAGCGGCCGCAGGTTCCGGGCCGCAGGGGCGGGGCGTTTCGTCGTATTTATGTTTCTCGATGATGCCGCTCTGTCCGCTGGCCTTGCTTGCGAGGTCGGCTGTCAGGGAGATCGCTGGCGACCTCTTCTATATATAGAAGGGTTGGCGCAGAGCCCTGGCGTGATTGGTTGTATTTGCCATCGGGGCGAGGTGCATTCGTGCATTCGCACCTATAAATTGCCTGCTGCGTTTTTACCCGTTTTCAGTAGGGTGACTTCTTGAGTTTGACCCACTAGAATGCATGCCCTTGATTCTGGGGTCGGAAACGGCCGGCTAACGTCTGTGCAACGAGGAATATCCATGCAAGTTTCTGTTGAAAATACTACTGCTCTTGAGCGCCGCATGAGCGTCACCGTGCCGGCTGAGCGCATCGAGAGCCAGGTCAACAAGCGTCTGCAGCAGACCGCCCAAAAGGCCAAGATTGCCGGCTTCCGTCCAGGCAAAGTGCCAATGAGCGAAATCAAGCGCCGTTTCGGTGCTGATGCGCGTCAGGAAGCTGTAGGTGACGTGATCCAGTCTTCCTTCTACGAAGCTGTGGTTGAGCAGAAGCTGAACCCGGCTGGTTCGCCTTCGATCGAGCCTAAATCGCTGGAAGCAGGCAAGGACCTGGAATACGTTGCCGTATTCGAAGTGTTCCCTGAGTTCACCGTTGCCGGTTTCGAAGGTATCAACGTAGAGCGCCTGAGCGCTGACGTGGCTGATGCCGATCTGGACAAGATGCTCGACATCCTGCGCAAGCAGAACACCCGTTTTGAAGTGGCCGACCGCGCTGCCCAGAACGAAGACCAGTTGAACATCGATTTCGTCGGCAAGGTCGACGGTGAAGTGTTCGCTGGCGGTTCCGCCAAAGGTACTCAGCTGGTTCTGGGTTCCGGCCGCATGATCCCTGGTTTCGAAGAAGGTCTGGTTGGCGCTAAAGCCGGTGAAGAACGCGTTCTGAACCTGACTTTCCCAGAGGACTACCAGAACCTCGACCTGGCTGGCAAAACCGCTGAGTTCACCGTAACCGTGAACACTGTTTCCGAGCCAAAACTGCCAGAGCTGACCGAAGAGTTCTTCGCTCAATTCGGCATCAAGGAAACCGGTCTGGAAGGCTTCCGCACCGAAGTTCGCAAGAACATGGAGCGTGAACTGCGTCAGGCGATCAAATCCAAGGTCAAGAATCAGGTAATGGACGGTCTGCTGGCCACCAACCCGATCGAAGTGCCTAAGGCTCTGCTGTCCAACGAAGTTGACCGTCTGCGCGTGCAGGCTGTTCAGCAGTTCGGTGGCAACATCAAGCCTGACCAACTGCCGGCCGAGCTGTTCGAAGAACAAGCCAAGCGCCGCGTAGTGCTGGGCCTGATCGTGGCTGAAGTGGTCAAGCAATTCGACCTCAAGCCTGACGAAACCCGCGTTCGCGAGATGATTCAGGAAATGGCTTCGGCCTACCAGGAGCCTGAGCAAGTTGTGTCCTGGTACTACAAGAACGACCAGCAACTGAACGAAGTTCGTTCGGTTGTGCTGGAAGAGCAAGTTGTGGATACTGTTCTGCAGAAAGCTAGCGTGACCGACAAATCGGTCTCTTACGAAGAAGCGGTCAAGCCGGTAGAAGCTCCACAAGCCGACTGATTGTTTTTGCGTTAGAAGCACACACCATAAGCCAGCTCTCGAGCTGGCTTATGCGTATTCAAGACATAACTATTTGGGAGTGACTGCAGAGCATGTTCCGTAATTCGTATATTCAGCAGAACTCTGATATCCAGGCCGCAGGCGGCCTGGTCCCGATGGTTGTCGAGCAGTCCGCTCGTGGCGAGCGCGCCTACGACATCTACTCGCGTCTCCTCAAGGAGCGAGTGATCTTTCTGGTTGGCCCGGTAGAGGACTACATGGCTAACCTGATCTGTGCGCAACTGCTGTTCCTTGAAGCGGAAAACCCGGACAAGGACATCCATCTCTATATCAACTCCCCGGGCGGTTCGGTGACAGCAGGCATGTCGATCTACGACACCATGCAGTTCATCAAACCCAACGTGTCGACCACCTGTATCGGCCAAGCGTGCAGCATGGGCGCTTTCCTGCTGACTGCCGGTGCCCCTGGCAAGCGTTACTGCCTGCCGAACTCGCGTGTGATGATTCACCAGCCAC
The DNA here is from genome assembly GCF_047784845.1 of Pseudomonas sp. NFX98. NCBI lineage: Bacteria > Pseudomonadati > Pseudomonadota > Gammaproteobacteria > Pseudomonadales > Pseudomonadaceae > Pseudomonas > Pseudomonas sp. NFX98. The sequence goes on from NZ_JBLNNF010000016.1 coordinate 73,913, forward strand.
TGGGCGGTTTCCAGGGCCAGGCATCGGATATCGAAATCCATGCCAAGGAAATCCTCTTCATCCGTGAGCGTCTCAACACGTTGATGGCCAAGCACAGCGGGCACACGCTTGAGGAAATCGAGCGCGATACCAACCGCGATAACTTCATGAGTGCAGAAGCTGCGCGTGAATACGGGTTGATCGACGAAGTGATCAATCAGCGCCCCGCTTAAAATAAGCAGCTCAAAATAGGCTTGGTCGGCTGGTCTGATCAGCGGCGGGCTTGAAAAAGCCCGCAATAGCCTTCATCTTGTGTTGCAAGCCTATCGGATTTGGATCGAACGAATGACTGACACCCGCAACGGCGAGGACAACGGCAAGCTGCTCTATTGCTCCTTCTGTGGCAAAAGCCAGCATGAAGTGCGCAAATTGATTGCCGGCCCCTCGGTCTTTATCTGCGACGAGTGCGTCGACCTGTGCAATGACATCATCCGTGAGGAGGTGCAGGAAGCACAGGCCGAGAGCAGCGCGCATAAATTGCCTTCGCCTAAAGAAATCAGCGGCATCCTTGATCAGTACGTGATTGGTCAAGAGCGTGCAAAAAAGGTTCTGGCCGTAGCGGTGTACAACCACTACAAGCGTCTGAACCAGCGTGACAAAAAGAATGACGACGTCGAACTCGGCAAGAGCAACATCTTGCTGATCGGCCCGACAGGCTCGGGTAAAACCCTGCTTGCCGAAACACTGGCTCGCTTGCTGAACGTTCCGTTCACCATCGCCGACGCAACCACCCTCACCGAGGCGGGTTACGTAGGTGAAGATGTCGAGAACATCATTCAGAAGCTGCTGCAGAAGTGCGATTACGACGTAGAGAAGGCCCAGATGGGCATTGTCTACATCGATGAAATCGACAAGATTTCGCGCAAATCTGACAACCCGTCGATCACCCGGGACGTTTCCGGTGAAGGCGTACAGCAGGCCCTGCTCAAGTTGATCGAAGGCACGGTCGCTTCCGTTCCGCCTCAAGGTGGTCGCAAGCATCCGCAGCAGGAATTCCTGCAGGTCGACACCCGTAACATCCTGTTCATCTGCGGTGGTGCGTTCTCCGGTCTGGAAAAGGTTATTCAAAACCGTTCCACCAAGGGCGGCATCGGTTTCAACGCGGAAGTTCGCAGCAAGGAAGAAGGCAAGAAAGTCGGTGAATCCCTGCGTGAAGTCGAGCCTGACGATCTGGTCAAGTTCGGTCTGATCCCTGAATTCGTCGGTCGTCTGCCGGTTCTTGCGACGCTGGACGAGCTTGATGAAGCTGCTTTGATGCAGATCCTCACCGAGCCGAAAAATGCTCTGACCAAGCAGTATGCCAAGCTGTTCGAGATGGAAGGCGTGGACCTGGAATTCCGGGCTGACGCACTGAAATCGGTCGCCAAGCGCGCGCTGGAACGCAAAACCGGTGCGCGTGGGCTGCGTTCGATTCTCGAAGGTGTATTGCTCGACACTATGTATGAAATCCCCTCGCAATCCGAGGTGAGTAAAGTAGTGATCGATGAAAGCGTTATAGAAGGCAAGTCCAAGCCACTGTATATCTATGAAAACAGTGAGCCTGCTGCCAAGGCCGCGCCAGACGCCTAAGCGTCACGCAGTCGGTACAAAGAAGGGGCCTTCGGGCCCCTTTGCTTTTTCCGGTTTTTTACACAGTCTTTGTGCTTGTTTTTTTTGAAGGCTGCCCCCATCTTGGTTTCAAGCTTACTTCCATCTGTTTCCGGCCATATGGCCGCCGTAGAGGCGAAATCATGAAGACAACCATCGAATTGCCTCTCCTGCCATTGCGTGATGTCGTGGTTTATCCGCACATGGTTATCCCGCTGTTCGTGGGGCGCGAGAAATCCATCGAAGCTCTCGAGGCAGCGATGACGGGCGACAAGCAGATCCTTCTGCTGGCTCAGAGAAACCCTGCTGACGACGATCCCGGTGAAGACGCACTTTATCGCGTAGGTACGATTGCGACCGTTCTGCAGCTGCTGAAGCTGCCTGACGGCACGGTCAAGGTTCTTGTCGAAGGCGAGCAGCGAGGCGCCGTGGAGCGCTTCAGCGAAGTGGACGGCCATTGCCGTGCCGAAGTCTCGTTGATCGACGAAGTCGACGCACCAAAACGCGAGTCGGAAGTGTTTGTCCGCAGCCTGCTGTCGCAGTTCGAACAATATGTGCAGCTGGGCAAGAAAGTCCCGGCTGAAGTCCTGTCGTCGCTCAACAGCATCGACGAGCCTGGGCGCCTGGTCGACACCATGGCCGCGCACATGGCCCTGAAGATCGAGCAGAAGCAGGAAATCCTCGAAATCATCGATTTGTCGGCCCGGGTCGAGCACGTCCTGGCGTTGCTGGATGCCGAGATCGATCTGTTGCAAGTTGAAAAACGCATTCGCGGTCGCGTTAAAAAGCAGATGGAGCGCAGTCAGCGCGAGTACTACCTGAACGAGCAGATGAAGGCCATTCAGAAAGAACTCGGCGACAGCGACGAAGGGCATAACGAAGTCGAAGAGCTGAAAAAGCGCATCGATGCCGCCGGCCTGCCAAAAGACGCGCTCGCCAAGGCTACGGCCGAACTGAACAAGCTCAAGCAAATGTCGCCAATGTCCGCGGAAGCGACGGTGGTGCGTTCGTACATCGACTGGCTGGTTCAGGTGCCGTGGAAGGCTCAGAGCAAGGTGCGCCTGGACCTGGCGCGCGCAGAAGACATTCTCGACGCCGACCACTATGGTCTGGAAGAAGTCAAAGAGCGGATTCTCGAATACCTCGCCGTGCAAAAACGCGTGAAGAAGATTCGTGGTCCGGTGTTGTGCCTGGTGGGTCCTCCGGGGGTGGGTAAAACCTCTCTGGCAGAGTCGATCGCACACGCCACCAACCGTAAATTCGTGCGCATGGCCTTGGGCGGTGTGCGTGATGAGGCGGAAATTCGTGGTCATCGCCGCACCTACATCGGTTCGATGCCAGGAAGATTGATTCAAAAGATGACAAAGGTGGGCGTCCGTAACCCGCTGTTCCTGCTCGATGAAATCGACAAAATGGGCAGCGACATGCGTGGCGATCCGGCGTCGGCGTTGCTGGAAGTGCTCGATCCCGAGCAGAACCACAACTTCAACGATCATTATCTGGAAGTCGACTACGACCTGTCGGATGTGATGTTCCTGTGCACCTCGAACTCCATGAACATTCCGCCGGCGCTGCTGGACCGGATGGAAGTGATTCGTCTGCCGGGCTACACCGAAGACGAGAAGATCAACATTGCCGTCAAATACCTTTCGCCGAAGCAGATCACGGCCAACGGTTTGAAGAAAGGCGAGCTGGAATTCGACGCCGAAGCGATCCGCGACATCATTCGCTACTACACCCGCGAAGCCGGTGTGCGTGGGCTGGAGCGCCAGATTGCCAAGGTTTGCCGCAAGGCGGTCAAAGAGCATGCGCTGGAAAAACGCTTCTCGGTGAAGGTCACTGCGGACGATCTTGAACACTACCTGGGCGTTCGCAAATTCCGCTACGGCCTGGCAGAGCAGCAGGACCAGATTGGTCAAGTGACCGGGTTGGCGTGGACGCAGGTGGGTGGCGAATTGCTGACCATCGAAGCCGCTGTAGTGCCGGGTAAAGGCCAGTTGATCAAGACCGGTTCCCTGGGTGACGTGATGGTCGAATCGATCACCGCAGCCCTGACGGTTGTGCGCAGCCGCGCGAAGAGTCTGGGCATTCCCCTGGACTTCCACGAGAAGCGTGACACCCACATCCACATGCCGGAAGGGGCGACGCCGAAAGACGGCCCTAGCGCCGGTGTAGGCATGTGCACGGCGCTGGTGTCGGCATTGACCGGCATTCCGGTGCGTGCGGACGTGGCCATGACCGGTGAGATCACCTTGCGTGGTCAAGTGCTGGCGATCGGTGGTTTGAAAGAAAAACTGCTCGCTGCTCACCGCGGTGGAATCAAGACCGTGATCATTCCTGAAGAGAATGTTCGCGATCTGAAGGAGATTCCTGACAATATCAAGCAAGATCTCCAGATTAAACCGGTTAAATGGATTGACGAGGTCCTGCAAATTGCGCTGCAATACGCGCCGGAGCCCTTGCCGGATGTGGCTCCGGAGATTGTCGCGAAGGATGAAAAACGCGAGTCCGATTCTAAGGAAAGAATTAGCACGCATTAGTACGTATTTGCCTGGGGGGCTTCCTTGACAGATTTTTAGAGCCCTTGTTATAAAGCGGCTCTTAAGTGTCTGTTGGCCATTCAGCACTCGTTTTTGCTTTCACCAAAAAAACTTAGAATCATACTCAAATAGATATAAGGGGACTTAGAGTGAACAAGTCGGAACTGATTGATGCTATCGCTGCATCCGCTGATATCCCGAAAGCTGCTGCTGGCCGTGCGCTGGACGCTGTAATCGAATCCGTCACTGGCGCTCTCAAGGCTGGCGACTCCGTTGTTCTGGTTGGTTTCGGTACTTTCTCCGTAACTGATCGTCCAGCTCGCATTGGTCGTAACCCACAGACCGGTAAGACGCTGGAAATCGCAGCAGCCAAAAAACCAGGTTTCAAAGCCGGTAAAGCACTGAAAGAAGCTGTCAACTAAGTTCGATTCAGGTTTTTGCCTATCCGGGTCAGGGTCAAGCCTGACCTGGCAGCGGAGCGGTAGTCCAGACGGCAGTTGCCGGTCCGAGACGCCGAGGCTCGCAAGTTCGAGTTATCGGTCCGCTCCGCCAGTTACGAGAAGGCGCATCCTCGGATGCGCCTTTCTTCTATCCGGATTCTACCCACGCTCCACGGTTGCCTAATTTTGAAGTTCAACCGTTTATGGGGGACGCATGCTGCAGAATATCAGGGACAATTCACAAGGCTGGATTGCCAAGACCATTATCGGGGTCATCGTTGCACTGATGGCTTTGACCGGTTTCGACGCCATTTTTCAGGCCACGACGCACAAAAACGAGGCGGCGAAGGTCAATGGTGACGAAATCAGCCAGAACGAGCTGAGCCAGGCGGTCGATATGCAACGCCGTCAACTCATGCAACAACTGGGCAAGGATTTCGATGCTTCCTTGCTCGACGAAAAGATGCTGCGCGAATCGGCCCTCAAAGGCCTGATCGATCGCAAACTGCTGCTGCAAGGCGCAGAAAACTCCAAGTTCGCCTTCTCCGAAGCGGCGCTGGACCAGGTCATCCTGCAAACCCCTGAATTTCAGGTTGATGGCAAGTTCAGTCCTGAGCGTTTCGACCAGGTAATTCGTCAACTCGGCTACAGCCGCATGCAGTTCCGCCAAATGCTGGCCCAGGAAATGCTGATCGGCCAGTTGCGCGCCGGTCTGGCGGGTAGCGGTTTCGTCACTGATGCTCAGGTTCTGGCTTTCGCCCGTCTGGAAAAACAGACCCGCGATTTCGCCTCCCTGAACATCAAGGTAGACCCGGCGGCGGTAAAGCTGACCGATGACGAAGTCAAAGCCTATTACGACGAGCACGCCAAGGAATTCATGACGCCCGATCAGGTGGTCATCGATTATCTGGAGTTGAAGAAGGCTTCCTTCTTTGATCAGGTCAGCGTCAAGGACGAAGACCTGCAAGCGGCGTATCAGAAAGAAATCGCGAACTTGTCCGAGCAACGCCGGGCTGCGCACATTCTGATCGAAGTGAACGACAAGACCACCGAAGCACAGGCCAAGGCGAAGATCGAAGAGATCCAGGCGCGTCTGGCCAAAGGCGAGAAGTTCGAGGCCCTGGCCAAGGAGTTCTCCCAGGATCCAGGTTCGGCGAACAATGGCGGCGACCTCGGCTATGCAGGTCCTGGTGTCTATGACCCGGTCTTCGAGAAGTCCCTGTATTCGCTGACCAAGGATCAGGTTTCCGAGCCGGTTCGCACCGACTTCGGTTTCCACCTGATCAAGCTGCTGGGCGTGGAAGCGCCTGAAGTACCGACGTTCGCCAGCCTGAAAGGCAAGCTGACCCGCGACTTGAAGACCGCGCAGGTCGAGCAGCGATTCGTCGAGGCGACCAAGCAGCTGGAGGACGCCTCGTTCGAAGCTTCCGATCTGGCCCAGCCGGCGCAAGACTTGAAGTTGACCGTTCACACGTCCGCGCCGTTCGGCCGTGAAGGTGGCGAAGGCATTGCGGCCAACCGTGCCGTGATCACCGCAGCGTTCAGCCCGGAAGTGCTGGATGAGGGTGCCAACAGCACCGCCATCGAGCTCGATCCGGAAACCGTGATCGTGTTGCGCGCCAAGGAACACCTCAAGCCAACGCAATTGCCGCTGGAAAGCGTCGCGGGCCCGATCCGTGCGCAGTTGGCCAGGGAACACGCCATTGCGGCTGCCAAGACCCATGCTGATGAGTTGATTGCCAGCCTGCGCGACGGCAAGTCGCCACTGGACAAGCCGATTGACGGTCAGAGCTGGAAGGTTACCGAAGCCGCGACTCGCGCTCAGGAAGGGGTTGACCCGGCTGTGCTGCAAGCGCTGTTCCGCATGCCCAAGCCTGCCGCCAAGGACAAGCCGACGTTCACCAGCGTGACTCTGGCCGATGGCAACCTGGTGATCGTGCGCCTGAACGGTGTCAACGAAGCCGCAACGCCGACCGAAGAAGAGAAGGCTCAATACCGTCGCTTCCTCGCTTCACGCGTTGGGCAGCAAGACTTTGCGGCCTACCGCAAGCAGCTGGAAAGCCAGGCTGACATCAAGCGTTTCTGATCTCAGACTGAGTGGTGCGCTACACAAGAACCCCGGCCGAAAGGCCGGGGTTTTTTGTTACAGGTGAACAGACAAACGTGCGGGACATTTACTGAATGTCGGAGTCAACACTCCTGTAACTGTTTTAAGACACAATCGATGCGCCGCTAAGCATCGATCTGTTGCACAATACGCCCCGAACCGTTTTCCTCAGGATGTTCAATGTTTAAATCATTTCCCATGCGTGTTGCCGGGCTGGCGCTGGTGCTGGCCGTTGCGGCCGGGTGCTCGTCGAAGAAAGCCGCCATCTATGAGCATGAGAACTTCGACGACTCCGGGACATTTTCCCGTAACTATCCAGTGGCCGACACCGCTTCCTGCGAAGCCGCTCGTCGGGCCCTGCTGAGTCAGGGCTACATCATCACCAGCAGCGATCCAAAACTGATCAGCGGGCACAAAAGCTTCCAGCAGACCGGCGAGACCCACATGGAAATCAGTTTCAGTGTGGTCTGCGCCGAAGACGGCAGTGCCGGGCATCACGCCACGGTGTTCGCCAATGCCCTGCAAGACAAGTATGCGCTGAAGAAAACCAACAACTCCGCCAGTCTCGGTGTCGGTGTGCTGGGCTCGGTATCGATGCCGATCGGTTCGTCGGATGACTCGATGGTCAAGGTCGCGAGCGAAACCGTGACGTCCGCCAAGTTCTACGAGCGTTTCTTCGCGCTGGTCGAACTGTTCCTGCCCAAGGAAGTGAAAGAAGCGGCGCATATCACCGAGAAGCCGAAAACCGATCTGGGTGTGCCTGAGCCCAAGGCCGCACCGGCGCCATTGGCCCCGCAAACCGCGGCTGAGCCTGCCCCGGCGGCAGACGCGGCACAGGCACCGGTTGAAGCGACTCCAGTCGCGTCAGAGCCGGTAGCTCCACCGCCTGAAGCCGCACCGATTACTGCGGCTCCAAGCGCTGAGCCAACGCCTTCCCCGGAAGCGATCACGCCACCGGCCAACCCAAGCGACATGGCGCCACCTTCGGAGCCGATTCAGGCCATGCCGATCACTGGTCAGTGATCGGCGCTACGGGGCCACGCGAAACTGCGCTGGTCCCGTTCCCGCTGTAAATATTGACTCGCATCAAACAGACCGTAGTCCTGCGGTCTGCATCGAAAAAATCCTGTGATAAATCCCCGACCGCCTGCTACGTTTTATCTATTGGCGACGAAGTGTCGTGCCCGCGTCATTTTTCCTTCATGCGGGCACTTTAGGCTCAAGGCGCTGGTCATTTATTCAGACTTTTTTTAATGAGCTGTGGGGGATTCGAAAATGGACGATTATCAAGAAGAGCTGCTCGAGTATCAGGCGTTTGAACTGGATCCGCTGGAACCCGCCGAAGACGCTACCGAGTTGTAAATGTCAGGCGGATTGGCGATGACTGCGGCGAAACTCGCCGGGTGTCTGGCCGGTCCAGCGTTTGAAGGCGCGTTGAAACGCTTCGGCTGAGGCAAAGCCCAGCAGGTAGGCGATTTCTCCGAATGCCAGTTCGGTATCGCGAATGTAAGTCATGGCCAGGTCGCGACGGGTGTCGTTGAGAATCGCGCGAAATTGCGTACCTTCTTCGGCGAGCTTGCGGCGCAAGGTCCAGGTGGGCAGCTTCAGGCGTGCCGCCACTTCTTCCAGGTCGGGTTCCCGGCCACCATTGAGCAACGGCCCCAGTAACTGAGTGATGCGTTCACGCAGGCTGCGGGTGCGCGTCAGTTGCTCCAGTTCCCGCTCACACAAACTCAGCAAGTGGCGCCATGTGCTCGGGCAGTGCTCCGGGTTGCGCTGGGCGAGGCTGGCCAGGCTCAGGCGCAGTTGATTGTGCTCGGCAGCAAACTGAATCGGGCAGTCGCCCAACGCGTCATAGGCGGCGCGGTAGTCGGGTTCTTCGAATTCGATCTCGATGCGTTCGGCGCGCAGCGGGGCAGGGCTGACGCTGGATAATTGCTGTAACCAGCCCGCGATGATCGAATCCACCACGAAGCGGTTATAGCTGTTGTAAGGGCTGATGGAGTAAAAGCGCAGCCAGCCCCCTTGAGGGTCCTCGTGGAAACTCGATTGACCGCGATAGTTGGAGCCATACAAGGCTTCGAAGCGAATCAGGCAGCGCGCCGCTTCGCGCACCGTCGGCGCCTGGGCCGCGGTGACACCGGCCAGACCGGCCTGGCTCAAGCGGCTGAGCTGACCCATCCGTAAGCCGAGCGCCGGGTTGCCGGTCAGCTGAATGGCGCCGTGGCCCAGACGCATGTAGCGCGGAATCGAGAGTCGGGCACCTGCTTCGCCGAGTCGGGCCGCATCCAGTCCGTACTGTTCCAGCAGGGGCTGTGGGTCGACACCGTGGCTGCGCATGGCGTCGGCCAGGCTATGAACGAAGCCGACCGACAAATCGCCGAGACGCATCGGCTGCGGTTTCATGGCTTACAACCAAAGGTTCAGCAGACGCGCCCCGCGGACGTTGCCGTCGGCGAAATGCTGACCGTTGCTGCTCAGAAAACTCTGGCCGGCGCTGGACTGGTCCCAGAACTGCCCGCGCAGGAACACGCTCATGCCGGCGATCGCCTGGCTTGAAGGGGATTGAGTGGTCAGGGTCAGGCGATGCCAGGCCTGGCCCTCACTGAGTTCTCCGGCCTTGAGACTGACGGAGCCCGGGGTCAACGAGCCCTGATAGCCGCGCCACGGTTGATCCCAGGTGCCACGGCCGGTAACGAACGCCGGAACCGCGACGATCCGTACCTGCTGAGTGTCGAGTTTGCGGTAATTGTCCGGATACCAACTGTCGCTGCCGATCAGCACGCCCAGGCGCCCGGCCGGAGTATCGACGACGTTGAGTGTGTGCTCGCCATTGGCCTTGATCGCATCCTGCTGCTCGAAAACCGGGTGCATCTGACGCTGCGGCTGGCCGATGGGTAATCCATCACGGCCGAACACAACGCTGCTGTTGTACAGCGCGCCGCGACCGATTTTGAGGGTGCCGTCGATGATGCTCGGTTCGGGCAACACGATGGACCCCGCCACCAGCGTTACATGGAATTCTTTTGCCAGCCCGCCGAACAGTGCCTGGTAATCCTTGGCCATGCCTTTGGCTTTCATGCGCAAGTGCGCGTCATCCAGACGACTGCCGCCCTCGGCGCTAATCAGCGCGCGAACGAACTTCAATGGATTGCTCACGGCCAGCCAGTTCATGGCTTCCTTGAGGGTGGTGGCCTGGTACAACTCGTCCTTTTCACCGCTGACCATCAGCCAGGTGCCGACATGCTCGGGCAACACGACGATGGTTTTTTCGTTCAACAGGCCTTGTTCCTGCGCTTTCTGCAGGTAGGCCGCGAGTTTGCGGTGCAGGCGCTTAGGGCTTTGATAGTCGGTAGGAAACAATTCGGGCTGGATGCCCAGCAGGTTACCCCGGTCGGCGGGTTGGCCCTGGTCAACCGCGAGATCAATCCTCAAGTCCGAGAGGTAATGACCGACCGGGCGGTCCGCAGCCCACATGGCGTAGGTTGTCAGTGCGGCGATCAACGCCATGGAGAAAGTCAGGTACAAAAGTTTGCGCATGGGGAAACAGTCGACGGCCGTGTGCAGGGTTCGACGACTAGGGTATGACCCATGTTCCCGCTTGCCAAGGGGCGCTGCACATTTTGATCAATAAGTTGTCAGTTTCGGTCATTGAGCGACCGCTGGACTGCTCATAGTCTGTAACCCATGACAGAGGGACGCCAAAGAGCGTCCTCACTTTTTCCGTGATCGTTTGTTGTGGAGTTACCGATGACCGCCGCTCATTACCCGCACCTGTTGGCCCCGCTGGACCTGGGTTTTACCACGTTGCGCAACCGCACCTTGATGGGCTCGATGCACACCGGTCTGGAAGAAAAACCGGGTGGCTTCGAGCGTATGGCGGCGTACTTCGCCGAGCGTGCCCGTGGCGGTGTCGGCCTGATGGTCACTGGCGGTATCGGGCCGAACGACGAGGGTGGCGTGTACTCCGGCGCAGCCAAGCTGACCACCGAGGAAGAAGCGCTCAAGCACCAGATCGTGACTCGCGCGGTGCACGAAGCGGGCGGCAAGATCTGCATGCAGATCCTCCACGCCGGTCGCTATGCCTATAGCCCGAAGCAGGTCGCACCAAGCGCCATCCAGGCGCCGATCAATCCGTTCAAGCCGAAAGAGCTGGACGAGGAAGGCATCGAGAAACAGATCCGCGATTTCGTCACCTGCTCGACCCTGGCGCAACAGGCCGAGTACGACGGCGTCGAAATCATGGGCTCCGAAGGTTATTTCATTAACCAGTTCCTCGCGGCCCACACCAACCACCGCACCGACCGCTGGGGCGGCAGCTACGAAAACCGCATGCGCCTGCCGGTGGAAATCGTCCGCCGCGTACGTGAAGCGGTCGGCCCGAACTTCATCATCATTTTCCGTTTGTCGATGCTCGATCTGGTCGAAGGCGGCAGCACCTGGGAAGAAATCGTGCTGTTGGCCAAGGCCATCGAGAAGGCCGGTGCGACGATCATCAACACCGGGATCGGCTGGCACGAAGCGCGGATTCCGACCATCGCCACCAAGGTGCCGCGTGCGGCGTTCAGTAAAGTCACCGCCAAGCTGCGTGGCTCGGTGAGCATTCCGCTGATCACCACCAACCGCATCAACACTCCGGAAGTGGCCGAGCAGATTTTGGCCGATGGCGATGCCGACATGGTGTCCATGGCACGACCGTTCCTCGCCGACGCGGATTTCGTCAACAAGGCCGCTGAAGGCCGCGCCGATGAAATCAACACCTGCATCGGTTGCAACCAGGCGTGCCTGGACCACACCTTCGGCGGCAAGTTGACCAGTTGCCTGGTCAACCCGCGTGCCTGTCACGAAACCGAACTCAACTACTTGCCGGTGCAGCAGATCAAGAAGATCGCCGTAGTCGGTGCCGGCCCTGCCGGTTTGGCCGCTGCGACCGTGGCCGCCGAGCGTGGTCATGAGGTGACGCTGTTTGATTCGGCCAGCGAGATCGGCGGCCAGTTCAACGTCGCCAAACGTGTGCCGGGCAAGGAAGAGTTCTTTGAGACCCTGCGTTATTTCGGCCGCAAATTGCAGACCAGCAACGTCGAGGTGTGCCTGAACACTCGCGTCGATGTGGCGAAACTGGTCGAGGGCGGTTACGACGAGATCATCCTCGCGACCGGAATCGCCCCGAGAACCCCTGCGATTCCGGGCGTGGAGAACGCCAAGGTGTTGAGCTATCTGGACGTGTTGCTTCAGCGCAAACCGGTGGGCAAACGCGTTGCGGTGATCGGTGCTGGCGGTATCGGTTTTGACGTCTCGGAATTCCTGGTCCATCAGGGCGAGGCCACCAGCCTGAACCGTGATGAGTTCTGGAAAGAGTGGGGCATCGACACGCATCTGGAAGCGCGCGGCGGTGTCGCCGGGATCAAGGCTGCACCTCATGCACCGGCCCGCGAAGTGTTCCTGCTGCAACGCAAGAAATCCAAGGTCGGCGATGGCCTGGGCAAGACCACAGGCTGGATTCACCGTACCGGTCTGAAGAACAAGCAGGTGCAGATGCTCAACAGCGTCGAATACCTGAAGATCGACGACGAAGGCCTGCACATCCGCATCGGCGAAACCGGTGAGCCGCAAGTGCTGGCGGTGGACAACATCGTGATTTGCGCCGGTCAGGATCCACTGCGCGAGTTGCAGGACGGCTTGGTGGCGGCGGGGCAGAACGTGCATCTGATCGGCGGCGCGGATGTCGCGGCGGAGCTGGATGCCAAACGGGCGATCAATCAGGGTTCTCGGTTGGCTGCGCAGTTGTAAAAGCAGGTCAAGCGTGCCAATGGCCATCGCGGGCAAGCCTTGCTCCTACAGGTTTTGTGTCGTGCCTAAATAATGCGGCGATCACAAATATTGTAGGAGCAAGGCTTGCCCGCGATGGCGGTCTCAAGGCTGCTAAGATGCCGGCTCCTTACACGGATCCGGCATTGATGCATCTCCCTCCCGGTAACTGGCTCCCCCAAGCCCCCCTCGAACACCTTTCTTTCGACTGGCTCACCACGGCCGGCATCGAAGGCGCGATCCTGCGTCTGGATCAGATCGACCCGCTGATCAGCGGCAACAAATGGTTCAAGCTGATTGAACACCTGAAACTCGCTGAACAGTCCGGCACCAAAGGCATCATCAGCCTGGGTGGAGCTCATTCCAATCATCTGCATGCACTGGCCGCGGCCGGCAAGCGTTTCGGGTTTTCCACAGTCGGCCTGTTGCGCGGGCATCCACAGGAAACACCAACGGTAAAGGACTTGCAGGCGTTCGGCATGCAGTTGCACTGGCTGGGCTATGGCGGTTATCGAGCGCGGCATGAACCGGGTTTCTGGTTGCCATGGAAAGAACAGTATCCCGATCTGCATCCTGTGCCCGAAGGCGGAGGCGGGTTGCCGGGTGCGCGTGGCTGCATGCAGCTCAAGGATCAGGTCCGCAAGCAATTGCCTCATTTGGGTTGGAGCGATTACGACGGTTGGTGGCTGGCCTGTGGAACCGGAACTACCTTGGCTGGCCTGGTTTTGGCTGAAGCAGGAGAGCACGCGGTTTATGGCGCGCTGGCGGTACCTGACGACCATGGTGTGGCGCAGCAGGTCGAAAAGATTACTCAGCAGAAGGGTGGAGTGGCCTATGAGCTGATCGATGCCAGCCGTGGCGGCTTCGCCAAAGTAGATCCGCCGCTAATCGAATTCATCGAACAGACCGAGCAGGCCAGCGGCGTTCCGCTTGAGCCGCTATACACCGGAAAGGCATTGCTGGCGCTCAGGCAGCAGGTCGAATCAGGGCGATTCAAGAAGGGCACACGCCTGATCTTCGTTCATACCGGCGGCTTGCAGGGCCGTCGGGGATTCACACAAGCCTGAAGACCACTGCATTTCCCTGTAGGAGTGAGCCTGCTCGCGATAGCGGACTGTCAGTCGACCTGTGCTGACCGGAAGTCCGCTATCGCGAGCAGGCTCACTCCTACAGGGGGTGTGTTGACGTTAAGTGCGCTTGGGCATCATCCGCAACAAGGTGTTATCGCCCACCACATAGTGGTGATACAGCCCGGCCACGGCATGCAGGCCGATCAGCCAATAGCCGATGGTGCCGCCCAGAACGTGCCAGCCTTGAAGCTCTTTGGCCAGTTCCTTGTTCTCGGCCATCAGCAGCGGCAGGTCGAGGCCGTAGAACATCACTTGATTGCCTTTGGCGCTGGTGACCAGCCAACCCAGCAATGGCATGGCGATCATGAAAATGTACAGCGCCCAGTGCATCAGCCTGGCCAGTGTTATCTGCCAGTGCGGCGAGGCCGGGAAGATCTGCGGTGCCGGGCCGAGGCTGCGAGCGAACAATCTCACCCAGACCAGTACGAATACCGTCAGGCCGAGCATGAAGTGCGATTCGACAATCAGCGTTCGCCCGCCACTGCCCTTGGGAAAGACCCCGCGAAGCTCGATACAGGCGTAAACCAGCGCCAGCAAGACCAGCATCAACCAATGCAACGCGATCGATACGGTGCTGTAGCGCGAGGCGGAATTTTTCCACGGCATACGGTGTTCCTCACGGGACGGATCTAACCACCGTTCTTGTGTGACGGGGTGCTTTAACTGTAATCCTGTTTGTATGGGATTGCCTGGCGCACGCAGGATTTTCTGCCGCATGCGGACATGAAGAAAGTTTCACGTAAATAAAATAACCGCAGGCTGTTTGAAAGCGGTTGATCAGGTGTAGGGCGATTCTGTTTGTGCTGTATTTTCAGTTTCAGGCTTGAGTGACGAGGGTGGTTGATTAGTATGCATCTGGCGTGGCGGCTGATTTAAAGGGTTGGCCATGTTTCTGTATTTATTAATTTGCGATCAAAGGAATGAGCATGAATGACAATGTGAACGGAGTCCGTGGTGAAGTGAGTGAATACACCTGGGGAAGAATGTGGTCCGACGGAACAAAAGAGTTTAACAACGGCGCCATTCAATATGCCGATGGCTCGCTCGAGTTTGATGGTTTGACGTTTTACGTTGATGGGGTTGTCATTGATGTAACTGGGCGGCAAGTCGGCCTGACGGCTGAAGAGGAAACGGCCTTGGCTGAAGTCGAGCCCACCGATGATGCACCGGATGATGCCGAATCTGTTGAGCAAGAGGGCGTGGAGGACACCACGAATCCAACGGATGAAGTTCAAACGTTGATTATTGAAGATGAGGATGATGCCGAGATCTACATTCCTCTCGGTAGCGATGAGCGATAATTGATCTTGCTGTAAATCAAAGACATAAAAAAGCCGTAGTACTCATTTGAGTCCTACGGCTTTTTGTTTACTGGTTTTGCGGCATTTCGCCGTTGGCCAAACGTTTGTTGATATCGGCAATCACTTCCGGCAAGTCGGTAATCGTGTCGATCATGTAATGCGGACGCGAACCTTCGAACATCGCATGAATGCGCTTGCGTTCGCTGTCCAGGGTGTCGCTGGCCAGTGCGCGATAACCTTCATAGTCCAACCCCAGCGCGTTACCCGAGCAGATCAGCGCCACGGTCCACATGCCGGCACGACGGCCTTCGAGAATGCCCGGCACGGTGTCGTCGATTTTCACGCAAGCCGCGACATCGTCGATGCCCAGGGCGATCACGTTGGCCAATGCCTGGGCTGGCCAAGGGCGACCATTGGGAACTTCGTCGGTGGCGACCACGTGGTCGGCGATGTAGCCGTTGGTGGCGGCCAGTTCGACGACTTTGTCCATGACCTGTTTCGGGTAGCCCGAGCAGGAGCCGATCTTGATCCCTTGCTGGCGCAGGTTGGCGATGGTGTTCAGGGCGCCCGGAATCAGCGCCGAGTGTTCGGCGATTTTCTCGATCTGCAACGGCATGAAGCGTTGGTAGATGGCGGTGACGTCATCGTCGGTCGGCGTGCGGCCGAACACTTTGCGATAACGCTCGGCGACTTCCGGTTGATCGCACAGCGTGCGGATGTGGTCCCACTTGCCCATGCCCATCGGGCCGCGGGCTTCTTCGATGGAAACCTGAACGTCGAATTCTGCGAAGGCCTCGACAAAAATCTGCGTCGGCGCGAAGGAGCCGAAGTCGACGACGGTGCCGGCCCAGTCGAGGATGGCGGCTTGCAGTTTGGTTGGGTTGGTGTAGTTCATGGCAATTAATTTCCTGTAAACAACTGACTATTGGAGAGCAGCTTTTACTGTGGGAGCGAGCTTGCTCGCGATGGCGGTCTTTCATTCAACATGTGTGCTGACTGGTCTGGCCTCATCGCGGGCAAGCCCGCTCCCACAGGGGAAGGTGGTTCAGATTTCGAGCACTTCCATCTCGCGCAACACTTCAGCGATGGCCGCCACGGCTTCGCGCATTTCCGCCGGCTGGACGTGACCGATGCAACCCACGCGGAAGGTTTCGACCTGGGTCAGTTTGCCGGGGTAGAGGATGTAACCCTTGGCCTTGACCCGTTCGTAGAACTCCTTGAACTGATAGCGCGGGTCTTTCGGGGCGTGGAAGGTGGCGATGATCGGTGCCTGAATCGAGGCAGGCAGGAAGCTGCGCAGGCCCAGTTTGCCCATCTCTTCCATCAATGCCTGGCAGTTGGCGGCGTAGCGTCCGTGCCGTGCCGGCAAGCCACCTTCTTCGTTGTATTGCAGCAGGGCTTCGTGCAGCGCCGCGACCACGTGGGTCGGCGGGGTGAAGCGCCATTGACCGGTCTTGACCATGTAGCTGTGCTGATCGTAAAGGTCCATCGCCAGCGAATGCGAGTTGCCGGCGGCGCTGGCCAGGGATTCTTTACGGGCGAAGACGAAGCCCATGCCCGGTACGCCTTCCAGGCATTTGCCGGAAGCGGCGATCAGTGCATCGAACGGGATCTGCTGAGCGTCCACCGGCAGGGCGCCGAACGAACTCATGGCGTCGATGATCAGGCGTTTGCCGTGTTGTGCAATGACGTGGGCAATTTCCGGCAGCGGGTTGAGGATGCCGGTGCTGGTTTCGCAGTGGATCAGCGCAACGTGAGTGATGCCGGCATCAGCGCAAAGCAGACGATCGACGTCGGCGGCGGTGGTCGGTTCGTCTTCGGCGGTTTCGAAAGTGCTGAACGAGCGGCCGAGCACTTCGCAGATCTTCGCCAGGCGTTTGCCGTAGGCGCCATTGATCAGCACCAGAACCTTGCCATCGCGAGGCACCAGTGTGCCGATTGCCGCCTCGACAGCGAAAGTGCCGCTGCCTTGCAACGGCACGCAGTGGTGAGTGGCGGCGCCGTTGAGGATCGCCAGCAATTGTTCGCAGAGGCTGGCGGTCAGTTGGTTGAAGCGGTCATCCCATGAACCCCAGTCGACCATCATCGCCTGGCGGGTGCGGGCCGAAGTGGTCAACGGGCCGGGGGTGAGCAGGATGGGGGCGGCAGTACTCATTCTCGTGTCCTCGCAATCGATGGGATGAAGCGTTGGTGCCTAAATTGCAATTTGCCGAGTTATCAATCAAATTGTTTGTTGTTATGCCAGCCATCAGTAAGGGTTATTCATGAACCTGTTTCAGCTCCGCGCCTTTGATGCCGTGGCCCGCGAGGGCAGCTTTACCAGGGCGGCCGCGCGGTTGTTCATCAGCCAACCTGCGGTTACCGGGCACATCAAGGCACTGGAGGAGCATTACCAGATCACCTTGTTGCGCCGCACCGCGCGACGGGTGGAGTTGACGGAGGAGGGCACCAAACTGGCGGCGATCACCCGGGCGATGTTCGGCCTGGCCGAAGAGGCGCAGGTGATGCTGGAGGCCAACCGACAGTTGCTGACCGGGCGCCTGGAAGTGGCGGCGGACGGGCCGCACATGGTCATGCCGATGCTGGCGAGCCTGCGTGCACGCTATCCGGGTATCACCGTTAACCTGCGTCTGGGCAATGCCCAGGAAACGTTGGCGGCATTGTTGTCCGAGCATGCCGACGTGGCGGTGCTAACCGAAGTCGAGCCGCGCAAGGGCCTGCATCTGCAAGCCCTGAGCGAGTCACGCATTTGTGCGTTGGTGCCTGATGGGCATCCTTGGGCGCAACGGACCAAAGGCGTGCCGCTCAAGGAACTGGATCAAGTGATCATGGTGTTGCGTGAACCGAGTTCGATTACCCGGCGTACGTTCGATGACGCGTGTGCCCAGGCCAAGGTCAATCCACGGGTGTTGCTGGAACTGGACAGCCGCGAAGCGGTGACCGAGGCCGTTGCCGCTGAACTGGGCGTGGGCGTGGTGTCGTCGGTGGAGGTCAGTCACGACCCGCGAGTGGCGGCGGTGCCGATCATTGGTGAAGGATTGGTGAACCGGCACATGATGGGGTGCATGGAGCGGCGGCGGGATCTGCGCTTGATTCAGGCGTTTTTCGGGTTGGCGCCGGTGTAGGAGCTGCCGAAGGCTGCGATCTTTTGATCTTCGTTTTTAAAAACAAGATCAAAAGATCGCAGCCTTCGGCAGCTCCTACAGGGATGGGGTCAGTTCAGACTCTCGCGAACCATCTCCAGAAATGTCGCCACGATCCGCCGCGAACTCTGCTCGCGCAAGCACACCAACGTTTCGGTCAACCGCCGTTTGCAATCAGTAATCGGCAATGCACACACCCGCGAATCCGCACCAAACTCGGCCGCCGAGACAACGCCCACACCAATCCCCACCACCACCGCCTCACGCGCCGCTTCCCGGCCTTCAACCTGAATCGCCGGACGAATACGAAACCCGGCGCCGGCCATTTCTTCTTCCAGGGTCTGGCGAGTCACCGAGCCGATTTCCCGCAGCACCAGCGGCGTGTCGTCGAGGTCGGCGAGGGTGATGGATTCGCGGTCGGCCCACGGATGGTTGCGCGATACGAACGCCACCATCGGGTCATTGCGCAGCGGCAGGGAGAGCAGGCGTTCATCGCTGACGTCACGGCCCAGCAACGCCAGATCAGCCTGGTAGTTGAAGAGCCGGAACAGCGACTCATCGGTGTTGCCGGTTTCGATCTTCACGCTGATTCCCGGATAGCGCTCGCAGAAGCGGGCGATCTGAGGCAGCACGTGCACCGGCGCATCCACCGCCAGAATCAGGCTGCCGGTTTGCAGCGCCTGGGAGTCCTGTAACAGCTCCTGGGCCTCGGCTTCGATCACGAATAGTTTCTGCGTGACACTCAGCAATCGCTCTCCCAGATCGGTCAGGCGCACCGAGCGCTTGTTGCGATGAAACAACAAAACGCCGTAGCGCTCTTCGAGTTTGCGCACTTGGTCGGAAATCGCCGGTTGCGTCAAAAACAATCGCTCGGCGGCTTTGGTAAAGCTTCCATGCACGGCCACGGCATGGAAGGCTTTGAGCTGGGCGTGGGAAACCGACATGGGAAACTCCTGTAACAAGCTGAGCTTATTTGTGAAATACGATAAATCGATTTCACTTATTAATCAGTAATTGTTTTTATCCACCTCAGCCCCGGTGACTGGTCAGTCGAACAGCAGCGGGTGCCATGAGCCTGTGCGTGCAACTACAGGACTCATCTGACCGGAATCACCCACAGGGACAAGGTGATTTCGCAGTGCTCAACAATAAAAAACAAAGGCGTTTTCTTCCAATTCTGCCGGCACACTCACACCCTGAGGTCAGAACCACAATGAACAAGCACATCGGCACCATCAAGCGTTGGCGCGTGCAGATCTTCGCGATCACCTGGCTCGCCTACGCCGCTTTCTACTTCACCCGCAAAGCGTTCTCCGTTGCCAAACTCGGCATCGGCGAAGACCCGACGTTCATGCTCGACAAAATGGCCATGGCCAACCTCGACGCCATTTACCTGACCGCTTACGCCATCGGCCAATTCACTTGGGGCATTCTTGCCGACCGCTTCGGGCCTCGCGTGGTGGTTCTTGGCGGCTTGCTGATTTCGGCGGCCGCCGCGCTGGTGATGGGCACTTACGCCACGTTGCCGATCTTCGCCACCTGCATGTTGATTCAAGGCTTGGCGCAGTCCACCGGTTGGTCGGGACTGTGCAAGAACCTCGGCAGTTTCTTTCCCTCCGAGCAACGTGGGCGAGTCCTGGGGTTGTGGAGTTCCTGCTACGCCTTTGGCGGTCTTGTCGCTTCGCCGTTTGCCGGCTGGTGGGCGTATACGCTCATCGGCAGCTGGCATGCGGCGTTCATTTCCAGTGCGGCGGTAGTTGGGCTGGTCGCCGTGCTGTTTTTTATTTTCCAACGCAACAAACCGGAAGACGTCGGCTTGCCGGCGGTGGAGCCGGAACCTGTGCTGACCGCTGAAGA
Source organism: Pseudomonas sp. NFX98 (assembly GCF_047784845.1). NCBI lineage: Bacteria > Pseudomonadati > Pseudomonadota > Gammaproteobacteria > Pseudomonadales > Pseudomonadaceae > Pseudomonas > Pseudomonas sp. NFX98. The sequence continues at coordinate 93,865 of NZ_JBLNNF010000016.1, forward strand.
AGCCGAGGCGCAAAGCAAAATCAGCATGTGGGAGCCGCTGAAGGAAATCCTGCGCAACCGCACCGTGCTGGTGCTGGGTTTGGCGTACTTCATGCTCAAACCGGCACGCTACGCGATTCTACTCTGGGGCCCGGTGATCGTTTTCGAACAGATGCCCTCGGTGGGCAAGGTCGGCGCTGCGATCATTCCCACTGCGTTTGAACTGGCCGGGTTGCTCGGGCCGATCATGATTGGCCTGGCTTCGGACAAACTGTTCGGCGCCCGGCGCATGCCGGCCTGTGTGATCAGCCTGCTGGCGCTGACCGTTTCCCTGGCGTTTTTCATGGGCGCCCTGCACACCGGGAGCGTGGCGCTGGTGGTGGCGCTGTTGTTCGTCATGGGCCTGACGCTCTACGGACCGGACTCGATGATCAGCGGCGCGGCCGCCATCGATTTCGGCACCGCCAAGGCCGGCGCCACGGCAGCCGGTTTCGTCAACGGCTGCGGCTCGGTCGGGGCGATTCTCGGGGGGCTGCTGCCGGGTTACTTCGACACCGTCACCGTGTTCATCGTCTTTGCCGGTTGCGCGATGTTCTCCGCGCTGGTGCTGATCCCGCACTGGAACAGCCGCCCCGGTGGCCTGAAAACCAACTACCCCTTCGTGCCCAACCAGGCGATGAACATCAAACCCCTGCGTACCTGAATCCTGTCCCGCGTCGCCTGCTGCACCTGCGGCAGGCTGGCGTGTGGACCACTGACCGGAGATTGACCCCATGAGACCCTTTTGGCTGGACCAGGCCTTGAAGGCTGATACATCCGAAACCTGTCCGCCACTGGAAGGCGACGCCCGCGCCGACGTGTGTATCGTCGGCGGCGGTTACACCGGGTTGTGGACCGCGATCATGCTCAAGGAGCAGAACCCCGAGCTGGATGTATTGCTGATTGAGGCGGACATCTGCGGTGCCGGGGCCAGTGGTCGCAACGGTGGTTGCGCGCTGTCGTGGTCGGCCAAGTATTTCACCCTTGAGCGGTTGTTCGGCGTCGAAGAAGCCGTGCGTCTGGTCAAGGAATCGGAGCGCAGCATCCACGCCATCGGCGCCTTCTGCGAACAGTACGCGGTGGACGCGGACTATCGCCTCGATGGCACCCTCTATACCGCGACCAACCGCGCCCAGGTCGGCTCGACCGACGCGGTAATCGCGGCGCTGGAGCGCAACGGCATCAACTCGTTCACCCAGCGGCCAGTGGCCGATGTGCAGCGCATGGCGGGCTCGGCCAAGCATCTGGAAGGCTGGTTTTCTCCGGCGGCGGCCAGTGTGCAGCCGGGCAAACTGGTGCGCGGTTTGCGCCGGGTGGCTTTGCAATTGGGGGTGAAGATTCATGAAAACACCGCGATGACCGGGCTGGAGGAGGGCAAGCCCGCCGGGATCCAGACCCGCAACGGCACGGTCCGCGCCGATCGCGTGGTGCTGGCGATGAACGCGTGGATGGCTCGCGCATTTCCGCAGTTCGAGCGCAGCGTGGCGATCGTTTCCAGCGACATGGCGATCACCGAACCACGGCCCGATTTGCTCAATGAAATCGGGTTGACCAGCGGCGTCACGGTGCTCGATTCGCGGATTTTCGTGCACTACTACCACAACACCCCGGACGGCCGGATCATGCTCGGCAAGGGCGGCAATACCTTCGCCTATGGCGGGCGCATGCTGCCGGTGTTCGATCAACCATCGCCTTATGCCGGCCTGTTGCAGAGCAGCCTGGCGGATTTCTTCCCGGCGTTTGCCGACGTCAAGGTCGAAGCAACGTGGAACGGCCCGTCGGATCGTTCGGTCACCGGTTTACCGTTCTTCGGCCAGATGAGCGCCAGCGGCAACGTGTTCTACGGTTTCGGTTACTCCGGCAGCGGCGTCGGGCCGTGTCATATGGGCGGGCAGATTCTCGCTTCGATGGTCCTGGGGCTCGACAATGCCTGGACCCGTTCGCCGTTGGTCAACGGGCCGCTGGGCTTCTTCCCACCGGAGCCGATTCGCTACCTCGGCTCGCTGATGGTGCGCAACGCCATCCGCCGCAAGGAGCGCGCCGAGGATCACGGACATCGGCCACGACACCTGGACGTGCGTCTGGCGAAGTTCGCGGCCGCTGCCGGCAAGGCCGACAAGGGTTGAAGGTCAGGGCCCCGGATGCGTGGGGTTGATCAACCAGTCCAGCAGCAGTCGGGTATCGCTGCGCGGCGCCGGGGAGCGAGCGGGCCGGGGCTTGGAGCGATGCCCCAGGTTTGCGCAAAACACCGGTCGATCGGGGTCGCCGTCGAGGAAACTGACCAGCCCGTCGCTACCGGCCAAAGGCAGTGCGCACGGCTCACTACGGTTGTCCGAAACAGCAAGGGCAACCGGTATCCAGAGACCGTCGGATGCCTCTGATTCAACATCCGATGCCGGCCATAAACTGACCGGTATCCGGCCTCGATCATCCACCGTCGGCGGTTGCCCGGCCAGGCCACACACTCGCGCTGGCTGATGACCGGGGATGTTCGGCCTCGGCTGTTCAAGCATCGGGCGGAACACCGTCGACCAAGGAACGGCAGTGAACTGGTTGCGGTAACTCGGCGGCAAGTCCGATGTATCCGGCGCCAGAATCGAGCCCTGTTGTCCTTGATGCCGCACTTGGGTCACCAGCCATTGATCGTTGAACCCTGACAGAGGATGTTCCGCCACTTGCACGATGTGGGCACTGCGTAATTCACCGTGATTGCTTTGGCCGTGGATCTGCACTTGCTGGCAACGCAAACGTTCCAGATGCCGGCGGGCGAGTTGATCGCGATGGCTCTTTTCGATGGCGGGGCGGGGCAAGGTTGGCGTTCCCCGGGCAATGGGCTGATTGGCCGCCCCGTCGTCGAGGCCTGCGGCGCCACGGTTTCTGCTGTCGAGTCGCGGCGACAGGAGCGGCGCGTCATGGCGCTGGAACAATTCACTGATCGTCGCTGCGTTGCCGGCGTCGGGCGCATCGCTGTGGAACGGCATCAACAGCGGTTCCTGCGGGAAACTCAGGCTGTCTTCGGCGAACACCAGCACATGGGCGTCGTGATGGTGTTCGAAGTGATAGTGAATGCCTTCCTCTTCGCACAACCGTTGCAGCAGGGCCAGGTCGGTTTCGTCGTACTGAATGCAAAACGGCCGCAGCGGGTAGTGTCCGGTCGTCAATTCAAAGCGATAACTGCTGTCAGGTAGATAATGTTCCTCCAGCAACTGGCGCAGGATCATCGGCACGCTGAGGTGCGCAAAGATGCGCCGGGATCGAGACTGCTCCAGCGCTTGCAACGCGGGCACCAGTACCAGTTTGTAACTGACACAGTGCGGCCCGTGATGCTCGCGATTGACGCTGTGCAGCACGCCATGAATACCCGCACCTCGCCCGAAACCGAGGTGTGCCGGTTGTAGCAACAAGTGTTCGGAAGGCATGGCCGGCGCCAGGCCGAGCACTTCGATGTCGAACCGATAGGGTTGGTTGAGGGCCTCATGGCCGCTGAACCGTACCACCTGAAAGCTCAAGTCGTCGTCGAGAAGTGTCAGGGTGTAGGGACTTTCCTTGTCGTTATGCATCGAACGCGCTTCTGCCATGGGGACGGGCGAAGAGGGTACGAAACCTCGGCGGTATATGGACATCGCAAACCGAAGTTTCAGAATCGCCCTACAACCGTTGGAGAAGATGTCGATTCTTGGTCAGAATTTTTGGTCGATTGCCAACTTTAGGCCGGGTAAACTTGCGCAAAGCGTCGGCCAATAGATGTCTCGGCGCCATAGACAAGAGAGTGAGTAATGGGCGCACAGTGGAAGGTTAAACACAAAGAAGCGGCAGCCAACGCCAAGGGCAAGATTTTCGGCAAACTGGTGAAGGAAATCACCATTGCTGCGCGCAACGGTGCCGATACCACCACCAACGCACACCTGCGTCTGGTGGTTGAACAGGCCAAGAAAGCTTCGATGCCCAAGGAAACACTGGACCGCGCCATCAAGAAGGGTGCGGGCCTGTTGGGCGAAACCGTGCAATACCATCGCGTGACCTACGAGGGCTTCGCCCCGCATCAGGTGCCGCTGATCGTTGAATGCGTGACGGACAACATCAACCGCACCGTGGCTGAAATCCGCGTCGCGTTCCGCAAGGGCCAATTGGGCGCTTCCGGTTCGGTGGCCTGGGACTTCAACCACGTCGGCATGATCGAAGCCTCGCCGGACACCCCGGACGCCGATCCGGAAATGGCTGCGATCGAAGCCGGTGCCCAGGATTTCGAACCGGGCGAAGACGGCGCGACCCTGTTCCTGACCGAGCCTACCGACCTCGACGCGGTACAAAAAGCCCTGCCCGAGCAAGGCTTCACCGTGCTTTCGGCCAAACTGGGTTACCAGTCGAAGAATCCGGTCAGCGGTTTGAGCGATGAGCAGATGGCTGAAGTCGAAGCGTTCCTCGAAGGCCTCGATAACCACGACGACGTGCAGGACATGTTTGTCGGGTTGGCGGGTTAATCACCAAAAGATCGCAGCCTGCGGCAGCTCCTACAGGGTTTCACATACATCTGTAGGAGCTGCCGCAGGCTGCGATCTTTTGATCTATGTCTCCCGAACCTCCACCAGCTGCCCCAACCGGCTGCGCGTACGCGCCAGGTCAATCGCATCACCGTCCAGGCTTTCACGCAACGAGCGTTGGCCGAGCAGGATCAGGTGCTTGTCCTGATCGTACAGAACGTCCACCAGATTGATGAAACGCTGCTGGGCGGCAATCGAACAGTCCGCCAGGTTGGGCAGTTCATCGATGATCCAGTGATCGAAGCGTCGGCACAATTCCAGATAATCCATGACTGCCGTGGGCTGATCGCACAAATCGCTGAAGGTAAAACCGATGGTGCGCCCTTCACAGTAGCGTGCCGGCAAGTGGCGCGTACCGACCGGCAAGGCAATGGCGGCGGCATCGGCGTCAGGCAGGTTGGAGGCCTGACGTTGCGCCTGCGTGGCGGGCCAGACGTACTGGCCTTGAGTGAACAATTGCTGCGCATGGGTTCTGACCTGACTGCGGTAGTCGTGCGGCCCGCCGACTTCCATCACCTGCATGCGCGCGTTGATCAGATCGATCACCGGTTTGAAGCGCGCATGGTACAGCGGATTGGGCAGCAGGCCTTCCGGTGGGTAATTGGAAGTGACCAGCAGCAGGATGCCTCGGCGGAACAATGCTTTGAACAGGCGCGTGATCAACATCGCATCGCCGATGTCATGGACGTGGAACTCGTCGAAACACAACACCCGGCAATCACGCAGCAATTCATCGAGGGTGGTCGCCAGCGCATCCGGCTGATCGCGATGGCGGAACATCCCTTGGTGCAGGCAGGCAAAAAATTCATGGAAGTGCAGGCGTTGTTTTTCCGCAAGGGGAATGGCCTGGAAGAACCCGTCCAGCAGCCAGCTCTTGCCACGGCCTACGGCACCATGCAGATAGAGCCCCGGCAGGGTTTTCGCCGCAGCGCCCGTCAACGTCGTGGCGTGTTGCGCCATGCAGTCGATCACGCGTTGCTGGCTGTGACTGAGGGTGTAGCCCTGGGCATGGGCCTTGTGGTGAAAGTAGTCGTGGATGACCCGACCGGTCGCAGGCGCGGCCGAGGCTTTGCCGAACAGGCGGCGAAGTGACGGCCAGCGTGGTGTGAGACGTGAACGGTTGGGCGGTCGAACGGCCACTGGATGTCACCCCGTGATCTTCAGGCAGGCTCCCCGAGCTGCGGCGGCGTAGTGTAACCAGAGCGATGAATGTGCTTCCAGTTGTGTCGATGGAATATGGATGTAATTAGACAAAATGCTGCGGTGTGTACAGCTTATAACCCGAAGCTGTCGAGCTTCTGGGCGGTAGTGGCACTATAAAATCACTGCTTTTCATGGATCCAATTATCGTTAGCTGACTGGCGATTTCCCGATGCATTGCTAACCTGACTCTATAAGACACCCCTCAAAAGGAATGGGGCCGTGAATGGACGTGTGGTGTTGGCAGTCTTGGGCGCAGGGCTCAGTGCGACAGTATCGGCCGCCGAACTCCAGGTGGAGGTACGGGTCGATGTGCAGCGCGGCTGTCAATTGGTCGGGCAACAACGCAGCGCAGGAATCGAGCAGCTGGGCGTGCTGGACTTCGGCAGCACCGCGCGCCTGGATGATCCTGCCGGGCCATTGAGCGCCGCGCTGATGAACGAGCGCTTGCCCCGGCTCGAATGCAACCCCGATACCCCATATCAATTACGCGTGGATGGCGGCCTGCATGGCGGCGTCGGCGACGTGCGCTACATGGCGGCCGACGCCGAGCACAGCAAACCCATTCCCTATCGGCTGTATCAGGACCCGGCGCGGCGTATCCCGCTGGCGGTGGATGTGCCGATGAGCGGTCGCGTGCCGGACAGCGGCTCAGTGGATTTGCCCTTGTATGCCCGCATCGAACCCATGGCGGACATTGTGCGAGTCGGTCGCTATTCGGATCTGGTGAAGGTGACGGTCAGCTGGTGAGTGGATCGGCAGCAAACAATCTGGCGGAGCCGGATTGTGCAGGGAAGGAGGCGTTCGCGAGCGAACGACCGTGTGTTTAATCCTGAAGGAATTGGGATTGGTGTGATGACAAGCGAGTTTTTCAGGGTTATCGCCATCGGCGCACTGCTACTGACGGGCGGTGTCGCGCAGGCCGCAATCAGCGGGCAGATTCAGGCGCGGCTAACCCTCATCGCCGGTTGCGAAGTGACTAACGGGGCCAACCCCGATAGCCCGGTCGCCGACTTCGGCACCCTCGATTTCGGTCAGCAAGGCCCGACCTGGAACAACCCGATCAAGGCCAGTCTCGGCGACGAAGCCAGCGGCAAGCTGAACGTGGCCTGCAACCCGTCAGTCACCGGTTTCACCGTCACCATCGACGGCGGCACCCATGGCGATGGCACCACCCGGCGCCTGAGCAATGGCAGCCAGACCATCCCTTATCAATTGTTCCTCGATGCTTCCGGCAACCGCAGCTACAGCATCGGCCAACAACACAATTTCGCTGTTACCAGCGGGGCGCAGATACCGATTCCGGTATTCGGCTCGGTGGTGGCGAATACCCGCGCGCTACCGGCCGGTGTCTATACCGACACCCTGACGGTGACGCTCGACTGGTAATCCCGTAGAGGACGGACACCATGCGTACGTTTGCATCAAGGATCGGATTGTCATTGCTTGGCCTGACGCTGGCGTCCAGCGCAACGGCCGCCACCACGGTCACCGGCCAGATCACTTCCAGCCTGATCCTGACCAGCAGTTGTCAGGTCAACGGTGTCGGCGGTTCCACCAACCTGAACTTCGGCGCGTTGAATTTCGGCACCGCCAACAGCCTGTTCACTTCGGCCAGCGGCCAGGTGCTGGGCGGTGGCGGCGGGGCGCTGTCGATTCTCTGCTCCAGCGGCACCACGCCGACGGTCAAGGTCCGTGCCGGCGCCCATGACGGGCAATCGGCGGGCGGTACCCGAGCACTGTACGACGGGGTTGCCAACTACGTGCCGTATGACTTGTACACCGATGCCGGGCACTCGCAGTTGCTGGCGATTGACGGCGTGATCAACCTCGCCCCCAGCACCGGCGTGGCGCAGACCCTGAACATCTACGGTCAGGCGCTGGGCAAGGCTGGTTTACCTGCCGGTACTTACACCGACACCGTCGCCGTCGAACTGACGTTCTAGCGCCATGGCCCGCCATGCTTGTGCGGCGTTTCTGCTGCTGTGCGTTGGCAGTGTGCCGTTGCCGCTGGCGGCGGTGACCAGCCAGAGCTTCCAGGTCAGCGCCACGGTGACCGCCGGTTGCCTGGTGGTCGGCGGCGTTTCCAATTACGGCAGCCTGAATTTCGGCAGCCGCTCGGCGCTGGCCACTGGTCCGGTCCAGGTCGCGTTGACCGGCGGGGTGAAGTTGCAATGCACGCCGGGGGTGACGCTGAACATGAGCGTCGATGGCGGTCAGTACAACAATGGCGGGCGACAGATGCAGCTCACCACCGGCAGCAACCGGGTGGCGTATCAATTGTTTCGCGATGCGGCGTTCAGCCAGGTCTTGGGGATCGGCCAAAGCGTGGCGGTGGCGTACAGCGACGCAAACAACATCAGCCTGCCGATCTACGGCCAGGTGCAGTTACCGGGCAATCAGCCGGGAGGAACCTACAGCGATGTGCTGCAAGTGCAGTTGTCGTGGTAACGGAGCGATTTGAACAAGGAGCAAGCGTATGTGGTTACCGGTTATGCGATGCACGTTGTCGGCGATGCTGTTACTGGGAGTGGGCAAGGTGCAGGCGGCCAGTTCGGTGCTGATCTGGCCGATCGATCCGGTGCTGGAGGCCGATCAACAGGCCAGCGCCTTGTGGCTGGAAAATCGCGGCAGCGAGACGGCCAATCTGCAAATCCGCGTGTTTGCCTGGAGCCAGAGCGGCTTCAACGATCAATACCAGAACCAGCGCGACGTGATCGGCAGTCCACCTGTGGCGAAGATCGAGCCGGGCCAGAAGCAACTGGTGCGCCTGACGCGAACCCGGGATGTTCCGCCGGGTCAGGAGCTGGCCTACCGGATCATCATCGATGAAATTCCCTCGGCGAAACCACCTCAGGCGGATGACGGCAAAACCGCGGCGGCGATTCGTTTCCAGATGCGCTACTCGGTGCCGTTGTTCGCCTATGGCGCAGGCCTGTGGAGCAAGGAAGACACCACCCGCCAGCGCGATCCGAAAGGCATCGGCCTGCCGAACCTGACCTGGCGCACGGTGGCCGTGGACGGCAAGCCATATGTGGAAGTGCGCAACCAGGGCGCGGTGCACGCGCGGCTGACCGATGTGGCACTCAAGCAGGGCAGCCAGACCAAACCCTTGGTTGAAGGACTGCTGGGCTACGTGTTGCCCGGCGCCATCATGCGTTGGCCTGCGCCCGGTCCGGTTGCCGGCGAACCGGCGTTGCAGGTGCGGGTCAATGGCGCGTCGCAGGTGCAGAGTATTGCGCCATCGCGATGAAGGCCGGATGAGGTAAAGGAGTCAACAGTCCAATGACGGACAAAAAGTAGTAATGAACCAGGGTTGGGCTCGCAGTGTTCAGCGTCCGTTGTGGGCCGTGGGTTGGGTATGTTGCCTGGCGATCGTTCATCACGCAGAGGCCGGCGACCTGCCGCCTCCGCCCAGCGGCATGGAGGCTGTGGCCGATGCGCAGTTGTTTCTGGAGCTGGTGGTCAACCAGATGAACACCGGACGAGTCGTGGCGGTCGAGCAGCGCAACGGGCAGTTTTTCCTCCCGGCCAGTGCATTGCGCGATACCGGAATGAAACTGCCGGCAGACATCGGTGCCGAAGTCGGCCTCGACAGCCTGCCGGGCCTGCATAGCGAGTACGACAGCAACGGCCAGCGCTTGCTGTTGGACGTGCCGCCGGACTGGTTGCCCGAACAGTTTGTCGGCCGCCGCGAGGCCTACCCGCGCACTCCGGCCCTGAGCAGTTTTGGCGCGTTGTTCAACTATGACCTGTACCTCAATGACACCGATGATGCCGGCACTTATCTCGCAGCCTGGAACGAAGTGCGGCTGTTCGACAGCTGGGGCACTCTATCCAATACCGGGCAATATCGCCGCACGCTGTCTGGTGACGAAGTCAGTACGTTGAGCAATGGTTACCTGCGCTACGACACTACCTGGCGTTACTCCGATGATGAGCGGCTGCTGACCTACGAGGCCGGGGATCTGGTCAGCGGCGCTTTGCCGTGGAGCAATTCGGTGCGTCTGGGCGGGGTGCAGTTTTCCAGGGATTTCGGCGTGCGCCCGGATCTGGTGACCTATCCCTTGCCGCAGTTTGCCGGGGAGGCGGCGGTGCCGTCGTCGGTGGACCTGTTCATCAACGGCTACAAATCCAGCAGCGCCGATCTGCAACCCGGTCCCTACACGCTGACCAACATTCCCTTCATCAACGGCGCCGGCGAAGCCGTAGTGGTCACCACCGATGCATTGGGTCGACAGGTCTCGACCACGGTGCCGTTCTACGTCACCAGCAGCCTGCTGCAAAAAGGCTTGAGCGACTTCTCGTTGGCCGCCGGCACCTTGCGCCAGGATTACGGCCTGCGCGATTTCAGTTACGGCCCGGGCGTAACGTCCGGCAGCCTGCGTTATGGCCTGAGCGACAACTTCACCCTGGAAAGCCACGCCGAAGCTTCGGACGCCCTGACCCTTGGCGGTGTCGGCGGCAATGTGCGCCTGGGCAATTTCGGCGTACTCAACAGCGCCATCAGCCAAAGCCGTTTCGACGGTGAAAGCGGTCAGCAGATGAGCCTCGGATATCAGTACAGCAGCCAGCGTTTCAGTTTTTCGTGGCAGCGCCTGCAACGGCGCGATCAATACGCTGACCTGACGGTTGTCGACAACTCGTACACCACGCTCAGCACGCGCAGTGAACAGGCGACCCTGAGCGTGAACCTCGATACCTGGGGCAGCCTGGGCGCCGGGTATTTCGACGTGCGCGCGGCGGACGATTCGCGCACGCGCCTGCTCAACCTGACGTGGAGCAAACCGCTGTGGCGCAACAGCAGTTTTTACCTGTCGGCTAATCGCGAGATCGGCGACAGCAACTGGGCGGTGCAGGCACAACTGGTGATTCCCTTCGACCTGCGCGGCAGCCTGGCCATCAGCAGCGAGCGCAGCAAGACCGGGCAAACCCAACAACGCGTCAATTACAGCCGCGCCGTACCGACCGAGGGCGGGGTGGGTTTCAATCTCGGCTACGCCAAGGGTGACGGCGCGGATTACCGGCAGGCCGACCTGACCTGGCGCCTGCAATCGGTGCAATTGCAGGCTGGTGTCTACGGCACCAGCGACGCCGAAACGCGTTGGGCCGATGCCAGCGGTTCGCTGGTGTGGATGGACCGCCAGGTGTTCGCCGCCAACCGCATCGACGATGCCTTCGTGGTGGTCAGCACCGACGGCTATGCCAACATCCCGGTGCGCTACGAAAACCAGCAGGTCGGCCAGACCGATCGCAACGGCCATTTGCTCGTGCCGTGGAGCAGTGCCTATTACCGTGGAAAATACGAAATCGATCCGCTGAATCTACCGGCCAACGTGCGCAGCCCGAACGTCGAGCAACGCATTGCGGTGCGTCGTGGCAGCGGCTATTTGCTGGAGTTTCCACTGAGCCGGGTGATCGCCGCGAGCATCGTGCTGGTGGACGCACAACAGCAGGAATTGGCCTTGGGCAGCGGCGTTTTGCACACGCAGAGCGGCACGCAAACCGTGGTCGGTTGGGACGGGCTGGTGTACCTGGAAAACCTGCAGCCGCAGAACAATCTGCAGGTTACCCTGGCCGATGGCAAAACCTGCCAAGTGCAGTTTGCCGTGGACATGAACCAGGATCAGATCCCGTTGATCGGTCCGCTGGTGTGCCAATGAACATGGCGAAGTGGCTGATGCTGCTGGCGCTATGGCTGCCGGGATCGGCGTGGGCCTTGTGCTCGGTGGTCAGTACCACGCCGGCGGGATTCGGTTCGCAAAGTTCGATTGCCGTGCGCACCACGTCGCAGCCCAGTTCCACGCTCAACGGTGGCTTGAGTTGTACCGGTTCGCTGCTGTCGTTGCTGACGACCAATGATCATTTTTATGCCACGATCACGTCGACCCAGAGCGGCTTGCGCGGACCCACCGGCGATGTCATCGGCTACACGATTTACGCCAACAACAGTACCAGTTACCCGCTGACCCGTGGCATGGCGTACGATTTTGCCCGCAACGGCATCATCGATGCCTTGGGCCTGCTCAACGGCACGGTGCCGAAAACCGTGCCGCTTTACCTGCGCACGATTGTTGGCAGCAACGTCGCCGCCGGGGTCTACAGCGAAACCCTGAGCATTTTCTGGAGCTGGAATTACTGCTCCGGTATTGGCATCGGTGACATTTGCCTGGGGCGCGATATCAGCAGCGGCACCACCACGCTGACGGTGAACATGACGGTGGCGAATGACTGCACCATCACTGTGCCGAACATTGCGTTTGGCAGTGCGCCGGTGGTCAGTGCGTTTGCTCCGGTCACCGGGCAGACCATAAACCTGGCGTGTACCAAGGGCAGTGCGTATACCGTCGGGTTGGGGGATGGGCAGAATCCGGTAAGTGTCGGGGGGCGGCGGCGGATGGTGTCTGGCGGGAATTATCTGGCTTACGATATTTTCAAAAGTGCCGGGACGACTCGCTGGGGCAATGTGGGCAGTGCGCGGCGGGCGAGTACGGATGCCGAGGTTAATCCTGGGAATGGGTTGGGTACAGGGAGTCAGGTTTTTAATTACAACGCGAAGGTTTATACGGATCAGGTGACGCCGCCGGCGGGGACTTATCTGGATAGCGTTGTGCTTGATGTTGGGTTTTGACTTGGCGGCCTCTGGGCCGACCAGGTTCTTGGTTGATTGGGTACATATCCGTTGCTGCGGTGACGGCGGCTTATGGTTTCGCCCTTACGGCGACTCCCTTTTTTACAAGCGCCTAAAAAAGGAAGCAAAAAACGCTCGCCCCTTACGTACGGCCCCTCGCTAGAGCTCGGGGTTCCTTCGCTCCGGCATTCATCCTGGGGCATCGCCTCCGGTCTGCTTCGCGACGACCTCCTCTCGATGTGTGCGGCTTCGCCGCACGGCGCTGCGCGCCCAGCCCCGGATGAACACCTCCACTCAGCCTTCCGATGGGGCGGGTGGATCAAAAGCGGCAGGCGAGCTAACGCTCGGCCTGTTGAGTGGTGAAAAGCTTGGGTGTGCGCCGTTCCACTGTGGGAGCCAGCCTGACAGCCGACCCGATTTTGTGCTGTATCACGCCCAATGTAGGAGCTGCCGAAGGCTGCGATCTTTTGATCTCGCTTGTAAAAAACAAAATCAAAAGATCGCAGCCTCGTTGCACTCGACAGCTCCTACAGAGAAACGCGCATGCTTCAAGAGCCAGGCCGGCCGGTAGGCCGCCTCGCTTTTGCTTTGGCTTTTGATCTTCTTGCACCCTCGAGAGGCCGAGTGGAGGTTCTGCGCAGTGGGCAACCCGGCAAGGATGCCGGGTTAGCCGCCCACGGCCATGGATGGCCGATGGCGGCGGGCCCACGGAGCAGGACCGGAGCGAGGGCATGCCGAGCCACAGCGAGGCACCGAACGTCAGGGGCAAAGCCTTTTGGTTACTTTGGGGCTTTTCCAAAGTGACCCGCCGTAAGGGCGGAACCATAAGCCGCCGTTACCGCAGCAACGGATATGTACACCCAAAAAATACTCATCGCCCAACACAAAACCATCGCGAGCAAGCTTGCTCCCACAAGCAACTGCTGTGTCCACGCAAACGCTATCTACCGCTCAATACTCCGATTCCACCGCGCATTCCACGCCGGGCGCTGTTCGTTGACCTGATCCCAATCCACCGCAATCGCCGTCTGAAGATACTGTTTCATCGCCTCAACCTGCCCACGGGTGCGATCGGTCGTCGGGGTATTCGGGTTAGAAGGAATCTGGTCACCATCCTCAAGCGCCGCAGCCTGGGCTTCAGGCGTCAGCAGGAACGCCGCGAGTTTCTGCGCCAGTTCCGGTTGCGTGTTGTTGGCGATCGCACACTCGGCTACGTTAAGTACCACGGCGCCTTCCTTCGGCTGCGCGTACTCCACCGGCATGCCCTTGAGTTTCAGGGCGGTGACCTGGGTCGGCGTCAGCGGGAACAGCGCCGCTTCGTCGGTCTGGAGCATTTCGGAGATTTTCGCCGAGCTCGGAATGTATTCCAGCACGTTGCGCCCGACGCTGTTCGGCCAGGCCTTGAACCCCGGCTCGACATCGGTTTCGCTGCCGCCCTGAATCCGGTTGAACATCAGGAAACCATGCAGGCCGAAGGTCGAGGAGGCCATCGACTGGAACACCAGTTTGTCCTTGAAGCGCGGGTCAGCCATGTCCATCCAGGAGGTCGGCGCGCTCCAGCCTTTTTCCTTGAACAGGCGCGTGTTGTACGCCAGCCCCGTGACGCCAAGGCTGACGGCCACGGCTTCTTCCTTGATCCGTCCCTTGGCCGGAATCTGTTCCAGCGTCGGGCTGTCCTGGAGTTTGTCGCACAGGCCCATGGCGATCGCGCGGTACATGATGCCGTCATCGAGGAACATCACGTGCATCTGCGGGTTGCCCTTGCTGGCCTGGACCTTGGCCAGGATGTCGGCGGAGGTGCCCGGCACGATCACCACTTTGACGTTGTTGGCCTTCTCGAAGGCCGGCAGCACCTTGTCGGCGTAGAGCCGCTCCATGGTCCCGCCGTTCATGCCCAGGTAAAGCGTCGGTTCGGCGTGGGCCTGGGTGACGGTGAGCAGGGCGCTCATGCAGGACAAACCGAGCAGAGCAGTGCGTTTGAAGTTTTTCATTGGCGCGACCTTCCTCTATCAAGCTACGGAAATGGAGTGAAACCGGGTGATGGAAAACGCATCCAGCGACGTCTTTGACGCGCCGCTACAGATGATTTCGGTGAGCGCCTGGCCCACCGCCGGGCCGATCTGGAAACCGGCGCCGGCGAAGCCGAACGCGTGCAACAGACCTGGCTGGGTACGGCTGTGACCGATCACCGGTTGGCGATCTGGCAGGTAACCTTCGGTGCCGCTCCAGGTACGAATTGCCTGGGCGCCTTCAAGAAATGGATAGAGCTCGACGGCCTGGCGGAGGATTTCCAACACCGCGCCTTGACCGGGGCGGGCGCGAGCGTCGTCGAGGGCAAAGCCCTGGCCACCGCCCAACACGCAATTGCCGCGCGCCACCTGACGCGCATAAATGCCGCCACCCTCGACGCCGGTGCTGGCGTTCATCACCAGCGGCAAAGGCTCTGTCACCAGCATCGCCGGGTGCCCGGAATGCATCGGCACCGGCTCGCCGAATTGCGCGGCGAGGCTGCCGGCCCAGGCGCCGGCGCAGTTCAACAGCCATGGCGTGTGCAACTCCAGACCGGTTCGTGTGCACACGCGGAAGCGCTGGCCGTCATGTTCAACCGAGGTCACAGCGCATTGCTCATGCACCTGCGCGCCATGTCGCCGTGCGGCCTGGGCAAACGCCGGGGACACCAACCGTGGATTGGCGTGACCGTCATCCGGGCAATACGACGCGCCCACCGCCACGTCGCCGACCCATGGAAACCGCGCACGCAATTGCGCGCGGTCGAGCACTTGCAGATCGAGGCCGAAACCCTGGCTGCTGTCGGCATAGTCTTGCAGGGCGTGCAGATCGTTGAGGCTGCGGGCGAGTTTCAAGTGACCGCTGCGTTGATATTCACCGTCGATGCCGATCAACTGTGGCAGTTGCGCCCAGATCGCATGCGCCCGTTGCGACAGTGGCAGTTGCGACAGCGGGCGGCCCTGTCGGCGCACGCCGCCGTAGTTCACACCGCTGGAATGCGAACCGCAAAAGTCCCGTTCCAGCAACGCCACGCGGCGACCGGCCTTGCCGAGAAACAGCGCTGCGGAGGCGCCGACGATACCGCCGCCAATGATCACTGCGTCGACGTCGATCATGCTTCGATCTCCAGGCCAAATGGCAACGGTTTGATCGGTGCCTGGGCCCGCAGCCGACCGATTTCGGATACCGGGCGCTGGCTTTCGCGGGCAATGATTTCCGCCGCAGCGGCGCCACACATACGGCCCTGACAACGGCCCATACCGACCCGACAGTGCGCCTTGACCCGGTTGATTTCCCAGTGGCCTTCGCGCACGACTTGGCGAATGTCACCGGCACACACTTCTTCGCAGCGGCAGACCGTCACGTCATCAGCGACGTCGGCGGCCCAGTTGTCGGGAAAGGCAAAAGCACGTTCCAACCCCTGGCGAAAATCGCCGATGCGTTGCAGCGCCTGTTCCAGTTGCGCAGGGCGTTGCGGCGGGATCAGGTAGCCGATGTCTTCGAGCAACGCCAACGCGGCACGCTCGCCAGCCATCTCCGCAGCGTCTGCGCCCATGATCCCGGCACCATCACCGGCCAGGTAGACCTCGGCGACACTGCTGCGACCGGCGCTGTCACGAGTTGGCAGCCAGGCGCGATTGAGCGGGTTCCAGGCGAACTCACAACCCAGCAAGTCGGCGAGTTGGGTTTCGCTGCGCAGGCCGTGGGCGAAAGCAACGGCGTCGCAGTCCAGCTGATGTTGGCCGTTAGAGTCGGACCATTTCAGCGACTGCACGCGCTGTTCACCGTCGATGCGATTCAACGTTGCGCCCTGATGTACCGCGATGCCGTGGGCGGTCAACCAGCCTCGGTAATAAATGCCTTTGGCCAGCGTGGCCGGTTGCGCCAGGAGGCCGGACAGGGCGCGGGCCTGGGCGCTGAACGGCGAACTGTCGAGCACGGCGACGACTTTCGCGCCGGCCTTGGCGTATTGATAGGCGACCAGGTACAGCAGCGGTCCACTGCCGGCGAACACCACGCGTTCGCCGATGGCGCAGCCCTGGAATTTCAAGGCGATCTGTGCGGCGCCGAGGCTGTAGACGCCGGGCAGGGTCCAGCCCGGTACCGGGAGAATCCGGTCGGTGGCGCCGGTGGCGACGATCACTTTGGAAAACGCCAGTCGCCCGGCCCGGCCCTCCTGCAACATGTCGAGTGCGCCATCCTCGGCGTTCCAGACCAGCGTTTCCGGGCGGTAATCGAGTTGCTCGCGCAGGGTGTCGATTGTCTGGTGCAGCGCACTGGCCTTGCGCGCTTCGAAGCCATACAGCTTGATCGGCGAACGCTTGAAATTGGCCGGCTGACGCCGATAAATCTGCCCGCCACCGCGCGCCGCTTCATCCAGCAGCACCGGGCGTACGCCATGCTCGACCAAAGTTTGCGCGGCACGAATACCGGCGGGCCCGGCGCCGATGATGACGACTGGTTTCATAACGATCGCCCCGGTTCGCGGCTGATTTGTTGCCCGGCTTCGAGCAGCGTCGAGCAAGCGCGCACTCGGCGGCCATCGCCCAGGCGCACCCAGCAATCCTGACAGGCGCCCATCAGGCAGAAACCGGCGCGGGGTTCGGCGCTGAAATCGCTGCCGCGCAGGTGTTCGCTGCAGGTCAGCACCGCCGTCAGCACGGTGTCACCGAGCAAGGCGGTGGCCGGTTGGCCGTCGAGGGTAAAGTCCAGGGCCGGGCGGTCGCCTTCGGCCAGTCGTTTCAGCAGCGCCATGGCGTCCTCATTGTTTCCCTACCAGAACCCGATCCAGGCCATAGACCCGATCAAGCAGAATCATGGTCACTGCGGTCAGCGCAATCACCAGTGCCGACACCGCCGCCATCATCGGATCGATGGATTCGGTGGCGTACACGTACATGCGCACCGGCAGGGTTTGCGTGGCCGGCGAGGTGACGAAGATCGACAGCGTGACCTCGTCGAAACTGTTGATGAACGCCAGCAACCAACCGCCAGCGACACCCGGCAGAATCATCGGCAAAGTGATCTGCCGGAACAGCGTGAAACGCCCGGCACCCAAAGATTGCGCTGCGTGTTCGGCACTGCGGTCCAGGCCGATGGCCGAGGCCAACACCAGCCGCAGCACATACGGCGTAATCACCAGCACATGGGCGAAGATCAGCCAGGCGAAGCTGCCGTTGACCCCCATCAGCGCAAACAGACGCAGCAGCGCCACACCCAGCACCAGGTGCGGAATGATGATCGGTGACAGGAACAACCCATTGAGAAAGTCCCGGCCGGGAAACTCGAAACGGGTGATCGCCAGCGCGGCGGGCACAGCGATCAGGGTCGCCAGCGAGGCAGCGCTGAATGCCAAAATCAGGCTGTTGTAGAACGCATCGACAAAATCGGCGCGCTCGAACACCGCACGGAACCAGCGCAGGGAAAAATCCGTGGTCGGCAGGCTCAGGGTGTTCTCCGGGGTGAAGGCCACCAGGCACACCACCACCAGCGGCGCGAGCATGAACAGCACCACCAGGGTGTGAAACAACAGGGCGAAAGGACCGTTCCTGGACATGGCGAGTTACCCCAATGACTTCTTGTAGCGGCCTTCGATCATGCGGTTCCACGACAGCATGATCAGCAGGTTGATGAGCAGCAGGGCCACGGCGATCGCCGCACCCATGGGCCAGTTGAGCTCCGACAGGTACTGGTCGTAGATCAGCGTGGCGACCATCTTCAGGCGGCGTCCGCCAAGCAGCCCGGGAATCGCGAAGGAACTGGCGGCGAGGCCGAACACGATTAGCGTTCCGGACAAAATGCCGGGCATCACTTGCGGCAGCACCACTTGGCGAATCACCGTGAACTGGCTGGCGCCCAGCGACAGCGCGGCTTGTTCGGCGGCGGGGTCGAGTTTCTGCAACGAGGTCCAGACCGGAATGATCATGAACGGCAGCATCACGTGAACCAGTGCAATCACCACCGCGAACGGCGTGTAGAGCAGCTTCACCGGCGAGCCGCCGAAGGCTTGCAGGGTCTGGTTGACGAGGCCGTCGGCGCCGAGCAACAGGCTCCAGCCGAACGCGCGCACCACCACCGAAATCAACAGCGGCGTGAGGATCAGGATCAGGAAAATCGAACGCCACGGCGTGCCCATGCGGCTGAGGATGTAGGCCTCGGGCACGCCGATCAGCACGCAAAGCAAAGTGGTCAGCGCGCTGATCCACAAGGTCCGCAGAAATATTTCATAGAAGTACGGATCGCCCAGCAGGATGCTGTAGTGCTCGACGGTGAAGGCGTCGCCGTCGATCCCCGAGCTGTAGTCGAAGACGTTGAACGACAGCACCAGCGTCAAGGCCAGCGGGATGACCAGCAGCGCGAGGTACAAGGCCAGGGCCGGTGCCGACAGCCAGTAACCCTGGCGTCCTTGGCGGATGGCGGCAAGCGTACTCATGCCGTCACCTCGTCGACACTCAGCACGCGCAACAGCGCCGCGTCCCAATCGAGGCCGACGGCGGTGCCTTCGCTCAGCGGTGCCGAGCCGTCGTTGCGGCGCACCACGCACAGTTCACCGAGGTTGGTTGAAACGCCGTACAGCCATTGGCTGCCGAGAAAGAAACGGCTGGCAATCTTGCCTTGCAAGCGGCCATGTCCGGCGTCGCGCAGGTCGATTTTTTCCGGGCGCAGGCTCAGGGTCAGGTCACCGTCGCCACGACTGCACACCTGAACCACGCCCGCCGTGTCGCGCTCACCGGGCAACAGATTGGCCTTGCCGACGAAGCCGGAAATGAACTCGGTGCGCGGGTGTTCGTAGAGGGTGTAGGGCGCATCGATCTGGGTGATGCGCCCGGCCTGCATCACCACCACGCGGTCACTGATCGACAACGCTTCGGACTGGTCGTGGGTGACCATCAGCGTGGTGATCCCGACTTCGCGCTGGATGCGGCGGATCTCGAATTGCATCTCTTCGCGCAGGTTGGCGTCGAGGTTGGACAGCGGTTCATCGAGCAGCAGCACCGGCGGCTGGATCACCAGCGCCCGGGCCAGGGCGACACGCTGGCGCTGGCCGCCGGACAGTTCCCGTGGGTAACGCTCGGCGTGCTGATTGAGGCGCACCAGTTTCAGCACCCGCTCGACCCGCTGCTGAATCTCGGCGCTCGGCACTTTGCGCATGCGCAAGCCGAAGGCAACGTTGTCCTTGACGGTCATGTGCGGGAACAACGCGTAACTCTGGAACACCACGCCCAGGCCACGGCTGGCGGGTTTGGCGTGGGTGATGTCGCGCCCGTCGAGCAAGATGCGCCCGCTGGTGACTTCGACGAAGCCGGCGATCATTTGCAGGGTGGTGGTTTTGCCGCACCCGGAAGGGCCGAGCAGAGAAACGAATTCACCTTTCTCGACTGAGAGGTCGGTGGCGACCACGGCGTCGATTTCACCGTAGCGTTTGCCGAGTTTTTCAAGTTGCACAAAAGCCATGCCTGCGCCTCCACCTGAGATTGTTATGCGTCGCCCGAGGGCGCGCTTTTTTGTATGGGCAGATACGAAAAGTGTTGCAGGGGGTACGCTGGCGCTCGACTTGAGTCGGCTGCCGTTGTTGTTCGAATCGCCCCGTCTGGACGCAGATTAGGACGAAGACTAGGATGGCTCAATGGCCTATTTCACTGAGGCGATGACTATTTTCAGTTTTATTCGATCAGTAAATTAATTGTCGAGAAATGACATGTCAGATTCCATTGAGCGGAATAAAAGCAAAAATGAAGTCGGAGTCGGGGCCGTCTCAAGACTGTTTGGGGTGCTGCGTGCGTTGGGCGATACGGTTGAGGGCGGAGAACGGGTGACGCAACTGGCGCAACATATCGGTTTGTCGCAACCGACCACTCACCGCTTGCTGCGCAGCCTGATGGACGAGGGCATGGTCGAGCAGGACGCGCGCAGCAAACGCTATCGACTGAGCCTGGATTTTTTCGCCCTGGCCGCCCGTGCGGGCAATAGCGGCAACCTGCGCGAACTGGTGCGCCCGGCGTTGTTGCGGCTGTCGGCGTCGCTGGGTGATTCGTTGTTTTTGCTGGCGCGTTGCGGCTTTGATGCGATCTGCCTGGATCGCAGTGAAGGGCCGTTTCCGATTCGCACCTTTACCGGTGATATCGGCGGGCGCGTGGCTCTGGGCGTGGGGCAGGGCAGCCTGGCAATCCTGGCGTTTCTGCCGGAAGAAGAGCGCGACACGGTGATCCATTACAACCTGCCACGGCTCAAGGATTTCCATCTGTACGACGAAGTGTTTTTGCGCTCGGAAGTCGAGAACGTGCGCAAGCTTGGTTACGCCGGACGCAACACCGGCGTGTTGCAGGGCATGGCCGGGGTCGCGGTGCCGATTCTCGATCGTGAGGGGCGGGCGGTGGCGGCGTTGAGTGTAGCGACGGTGAGTGATCGCCTCGGGCCGGATCGCTTGCCGACGGTGGTGGACATGCTCAAGCGCGAAGCGGCGCTGATCGGGCCGCGGATCAATCCGTTCGATCCGTTGCTGCGCAGGCCTTCGCAGGTGTTTGGGCAGGGGTGAAAAGATCGCAGCCTGCGGCAGCTCCTACAGGGAAATGCATTCCAATGTAGGAGCTGCCGCAGGCTGCGATCTTTTGATTGTCTAAAACTGCACGGTCTGCCTCAGCATCTGCGCCGCCGGCGTATCGGTCGGGCTGACCATCGCATAGTTGTAGCCGCCCCCTGACCAATATTCAGCCTGCAAACCACCATCACTGCGGCTCCCTCTCGGCAGCAGATAGTTTTTCGGCCCCGGCGGGCGCACGTAGAAGCTGATCTTCTGCCCGCCCTGATTCTCGTAGACCACCATCGCCGCCGGCCCTTGTTCGGTGCTGAGCAAGCGTCCGCTCACCGGTTTGAATCCGGCGCCGGCAAGATCGGGCAGGCGATTGGCCTGGGTGAAGTAACGGTCGAGCCAGCCCTGCATGTCGCCGTCATCGCTGGCCTTGTAATCGGCCGGCAATATTTCTTGCTGGGCAATCAGGCGATAGGCTTGCAGGGCATCGGTCATCGGTAGCTGAGTGCTGATGAAGGTCATTTGCCGAGCCTGCCAGCCGCCGAAGCCGCCGACGCTGACCGCAATCAGCAACACCGCGGCGCTGGCCAGGTGTCGCCGCGATTGGCGTTTGAGGCGCTGACGAATCATCGCCGGATCAAGCGCCGGGTTGGCCGGTTGCTGCAACGCACCGCTGAGCGCCGCGCGCAGTTGCTGGGCGTCCTGCTGCCAGGCGCGGACCTGTGCGGAAACGTCTGTATTACTTGCAAGAAAAGTCTCCACCAGACGTCGGTCGTCTTCGTTGAGTTGATGGTCGACGTAAGCGTGCAGGTCACGCTCGCTTGGGGGCATGCTGATCATTTGAGTCTCCGCAGAGCTGGGCGGGTGATTTCGCCATCGCTGAGTTCGCGCAGGGCCTGGCGGGCCCGGGACAGGCGGGACATCACGGTGCCGGTGGGTACGTCGAGAATCTCGGCGACCTCTTTATAACTCAGGCCTTCGACCGATACCCAAAGCAGCAGAGCGCGCTGTTCGGTGGGCAGTCGGTCGAAGGCGTTGAGGGTCGATTGCGCGATGACGGTGCGCTCTGCCGAAGGCTGCGCATCGTCGCGCCCGGTGAAAAATTCAAGCATCCGTGCATAGCGCCGGGAACGTCGATGAGCATCGAGAAACTGTCGATAGAGAATCGAAAACAGCCAGGCGCGCAGATCACCGTCGGCACGTTTGGCGCCCCAACTCGACAGCGCACGCTCCAGGCTGGCTTGAACCAGGTCGTCGGCGCTACTGGAGTTGCGCGTCAACGACACGGCAAATCGCCGCAATCTGGGAATGATTTCTCTCAGTTGTTCGTCGATATCGTTCATGAAGTACTGACTAGTCACTACGCTGTGGACTAGGAAGACGCCCGGGACTGGAGGTTATTCCACGCCCGAAAAAATAAATACCGCGCGAGGGAATAAACCGCTGCGCGGTTCGTCTGCCTGATTCTTCTCACTCGCGGCCGATGGCCCTGGAGTCTTTCATGGTAGATCGATCATCACCGCCACCCCGGCCACCGTTGAGTGCCGCGAGCCTGACATTGCGTCTGGCCGGCATTGCCGTGGTCGTCGCCGCCGTGGCCGGGGCGTTTGCCTACGTCAACGGCACGCTTGACCCACAGCGCCTGACGCCGAAAAAGCTGATCAATGTGCTGGAAACCAACAACGGCGTGCATCCCGGATTCCGTCGCAACCACTCCAAAGGCGTGTGCGTGATCGGTCATTTCGAGAGCAGCGGTGAGGCGCGCAGTTACTCCACGGCGCAAGTGTTCAATGAGGCGCGCACCCCGGTGGTCGGACGATTGGCCCTGCCGGCCGGCAATCCTTATGCACCCGACAATGCGGTGCCGATCCGCAGCCTGGCATTGCGATTCACTCAAGCCAACGGCCAGCAATGGCGCACCGGGATGAACAGCATGCCGGTGTTCCCGGTGGGCACGCCCGAGGCGTTCTATCAATTCCAGCAGGCGCAATCGCCGGATCCGGCTACCGGAAAGCCGGACCCGAAAGCGGTGCCGGAATTCTTCGCAGCGCACCCGGAAGCCGTGCCGTTTCTGGCGTGGGTCAAGACGGCCAAGCCTTCGGCCAGCTACGTGACCGAAACCTACAACAGCGTCAACGCGTTCTATCTGGTGAACGCCGCCGGGCAGCGTCAGGCAGTGCGCTGGAGCATGGTGCCGCTGGTTCAGGACGCACCGGGTGCCACGGCGCCGCAAGGCAGCGACTTTTTGGAGAAGGATCTGGTGCAACGGATCGCCGCAGGTCCGCTGCGTTGGCAGTTGAACATCACGTTGGCTAACCCCGGCGACCCAGTGAACGACGCCAGCAAAGCCTGGCCCGAAGGACGTAAAGTGTTGAACGCTGGCACTCTGGTGCTTGAAAGCACCCAGCCACAACTCAGCGGCGAGTGCCGTGACATCAACTACGACCCCTTGGTATTGCCCGCCGGTATCGAAGGTTCCGACGACCCGTTGCTCGCCGCTCGTTCAGCGGGTTACGCCACTTCCTACCTGCGTCGCACCAGCGAAGTCAGCCAATTGCCCGCCGCCAAACAGGAGGCCCAGCAATGAGCACTCAACCCAACCACTTCGCTCCTCTGGCGCGCTTGCTGCACTGGCTGATGGCGCTGATGATCATCGCCATGCTGTTTATCGGCGCGGGCATGGTTGCCTCGGTGTCTGAGCGACATGAAATGCTGATCCATCTGCACAAACCCTTGGGCATTGCCATTTTGCTGTTGGTGATTGTGCGCCTGGGCGTGCGCTTCTCCACCACGCAACCACCACTGCCAGCGGACCTGCCGGGTTGGCAAGTGCTGGCGGCCAAGGCCTCCCACATCTTGCTGTATGCCTTGATGCTGATTTTGCCGTTGCTCGGCTGGGCGATGATTTCGGCGTCCGGCGAACCGGTGATGCTCAGCAGCTCGTTGCAATTACCATCGATCGTAGCGGCCAATGCTCAGGTGTTTGCGTTCCTGCGCAAGGCCCACGGGTATCTGGCGTACTTGTTGTTTCTGACCGTGCTGCTGCATTTGGCGGCGGCGTTGTTTCACGCCTGGGTGCGTCGTGATGATGTGCTGGACAGCATGTTGCGGGGTAAGGATCGCGGATAATCGCGGGGCAAAAAAAGATCGCAGCCTGCGGTGCTCCTACAGGGAAACGCATTCCAATGTAGGAGCACCGCAGGCTGCGATCTTTTGATTTCAAAGGGCGATCAACGCAGGCTATCAACCATATCTGCCACAGTGGTCAAAACATCCTTCCCCAACTGCTTCGAGCGCTTGCCCGACCACCCCGTCAATGGGTTCGGATGATCATCGTGATCCTTGAACGGCATCTCCAGGGTCAGCGACAGGCAATCAAACTTCTGGCCAACGCTGTTGCAAGCCAGGGTCATGTTGGCTTGGCCCGGTTCGTCGCGGGTGTAGCCGTGTTTGGTCTGGAAGTCCTTGGTAGTGTGCTTCAGGTGGCTGCGGAAGCGTTCTTCGAGTTTTTCAATGCGCGGCGTGTAGCCCGGGTTGCCTTCGCACGCGGCGGTGAACACGTGAGGGATTTCCTCGTCACCGTGCGCGTCGACGAACATATCGACACCGTACTTTTCCATCTGCTGCTGTACGAAAAACACTTCCGGGCTGATTTCCGGGCTGGCGTTCTGCCAGGCTCGGTTCAGGTCCTGGCCCATGGCATTGGTGCGCAGGTGACCGTGGAAGGCGCCGTCCGGGTTCATGTTCGGTACCAGGTACAAGTCGGCGCTGGCCAACAGTTTGTTCAGTACCGGGTCGTCGTGTCTTTCCAGACGCTCGATCACACCTTCCATGAACCACTCGGCCATGTGTTCGCCTGGATGTTGCTGGGCGATGATCCACACTTTGCGTTGGCCTTCGGCGCCGGTGCCTTTGCGCAGCAACTGGATGTCGCGACCTTCGACGCTCTTGCCGGTGGCCAGCAGTTCGGTGCCGGCCTTGGTCAGCGCCTGCTCGATCAGCCAGTCGTGACGGCCACGGCTGTAGGGTTCGAAGTAGGCGAACCAGGCGTGGGTTTGCGTGGCTTCAAGGCAGAAGCGCAGGCAGTCGCCTTCAAAGATAGTCGGCACGCGGAACCAGTTGACGTGGTCGTAGGACGCGACCGCCTGATAACCGTCCCAGGCCTTGTTGTACGAAGACTGGCTGGCATTGTTCAGGCGAAACCAGTGTTCCTGACCGACGTGCAGGCCGCTGGCCTTGAAGTGGAACCATTGAAAGTGATTGCTCTTGGTATCGGGGCGGATCGCCAGCAGGGGCTTGAGCGGGTCGCTGAGGTCAATGACCTGAATGTTGCCGCTGTCGAAGTTGGCACTGATGTCGAGAGAGGATTTGGCCACGGTCAGGGTTCCTGATTTAGATTTTATGGCGGCTACTTTACACGCAAGAGAAGAGGGTTAGGAGCGCAGAAAAAACGTTTCATCCCCATGGACGCCGTTCTGTTTCGTCGCTCACCGATCGCCGCAACATTCGATTGCAGGCAAAGGTTTCAGTTGTGTTACCACCAGCACCTCTTTGGGGCCTGTCGACCCCAGACTGGGGCATTTCAACTCGTTACCCGCGATGACCAATCCGCATATCGGCGTTCTCCATTCTCAATAAACCAACCTAATCAATCACCTGCATGCCCCATGCTGAATTTGGCATGCATCGTGCTTTTTTGGCTTTGTGGATAATTGGATACAAAAATACAAAAGGTGCACCGATGAAATTCGCCCCTGTCTACACCGAGCGCCAGCCTGTTACCGCCGAGGAAGAGGCTTACAACTTTCTTCTGGAGGCTATCTGTAAGGGACGTTACCGCACCGGCGAACGGCTGATCGCCGAGGATATCGCCGGTGAAATCGGCATGAGCCGCATGCCCGTGCGCGAAGCCTTCCGCCGTCTGGATGCCGACGGCCTGGTGACGTTGCGGCCCAATCGCGGCGCCATCGTTCGCGGGCTGAACATCGACGAAATGCGTGAGGTATTCGAGATGCGCAGTGCCCTGGAAGGCCTCGCCATCCGGGTGGCTGTCACCAAAATGAGCGAGCGCCATTTCAGTCACCTGGAGCGTCTGCTCGACGAGATGGACGACTACCGCGAGGACGGTGCCGAGTGGGTCAGCCGCCATCGCGCCTTCCATGAATACCTGTGCAGCCTGAGTGAGCGCCCGCGCTTGATGCGGCAAATTTCGGCGCTGTATTCGGTGATCGAGCCGCACATGCGCCTGTGGCTGCAACACGCCGACAAACCCCGCAGTGCCCGGGACGAACATGCCTCGATTGTGACGGCTTTGCGTTCCGGCGATCCGGATAAAGCAGCCGCCGTGGTATGCGAGCACATCGAAGGCACCATTCCGCGGTTGATTCAGTTTCTTGAGGCTCATCAGTAGAAGAACAAACACATCCCCCGTTGCAGCCACCTGGAGTCATGTCATGCAAAAGCCTTGCGCGTTAGTTGCGGTGTTCACCTTGAGTCTGTGTTCCCAATGGGCATTTGCCGCCCCCGAGTTACCCGAGCGATTAAGCAAGAGCGAAAAGATCGTCTATTGCTCCGGCATGGACTCGCCGCCGCTGGTGTCGTTTGACCTGAAGCAAAAACCGGTCGGACTTCAGGTCGATATGGGCGAAGCGATTGCCAAACGCCTGGGTGACAAGAAAGTCGAATGGCGCATCTCGCCTTTCGCCGGGTTGATCCCGGCATTGCTGGCGCAGCAGTGCGACATGATCGTCGATCAACTGTTCGACAAACCCGAACGCCGCGAAGTGATCGACATCGTCAACTTCATGTATTCCAGCCAGTCGATCGTGGTACCCAAGGGCAACCCGAAATCGGTGAGCACGCTGGAAGATTTGTCGGGGCTCAAGGTCGCGGTCAGTAACGGTTCGACCATCCGCATGCTGCTGGGCAAGGAGAACGAAAAGCTTGAAGCGGCGGGCAAGGCGCCGATGAAACTGGTGGTGTACAACGTCGATGCCGATGCGTTCCAGGCTTTGCGCATCAATCAGGTAGACGCCTTCGGCACCACGGTCGAGTCCGCCGGACACTATCAGCAACTGGCGCCTGACCTGTTCCAGTCAGCGGTGCCGGCATTCAATCGCATCCTCACCGGTTTCGGCGTACGCAAAAGCGATCCGCAGTTGACGGTGGCGTTGACCGAAGTCCTGCAAGGCATGCGCGCCGATGGCAGCTACACCGCGCTCCTCAGTAAATGGCATGTCGACAGCGACAAACTGGACTGAGGGAAAACCTGATGAACTTCAATTGGGATGTGTTCTGGCAATACCTGCTGCAGCCCAGCGATGTGTACCTGACGGGGCTGTGGCTGACTTGCCTGATCAGCGTTTCGGCGATGTTGCTCGGTTGTGTGCTGGGGCTGATCGCGGCGTTGATGAAGCTGTCGAGTAACCCGTTGTTGCAATACCCGGTGCGCTTTTATGTCTGGCTGATGCGCGGCACGCCGTTGCTGGTGCAGATCGTGTTTCTGTACACGGCGTTGGCGGCGGGCGGGATTTTCCGCTTTGAAGACCTGGACCTCGGCTGGTTCATCGTGCCGGGCAACATCCAGGCGGCGATCATCGCGCTGGGTCTCAACGAAGGCGCCTACATGGCCGAAATCATTCGGGCCGGTATCGGTGCGGTGGACAAGGGGCAGTACGAAGCCGGGCGGTCCCTGGGCATGACGTTCCCCAAATTGATGCGCCGCATCGTGCTGCCGCAAGCGTTCCGGGTGATCGTGCCGCCGCTGGGCAACGAGTTCAACGTGATGCTGAAAAACACCACGCTGGTCAGCGTGATCGGGGTGCAGGAACTGCTACTCAGTACGCAAATGGTGACGTCGGCAACTTTCCGCGTGTTCGAATTGTATCTGGTGGTGGCCATCTACTTCCTGGCGTTGACCACACTCTGGGGTTTTTTCCAGCGCTGGCTGGAGACACGTTTCGGTCAGTCCGATCGCCCGGCACCGGCCGCCAGCCGGATGTTCGGACGCAACACCATGAAACTGTTGAGGGGGCGTTGAGATGGCGCACATGAGTGAAGAACTGGTCATCGAAGCGCTGGATATCCACAAGTCGTTTGGTGAGCTTGAGATTCTCAAGGGCATTTCCCTGCAAGTGAAACGCGGTGAAGTGGTGGTGCTGATCGGTGCGTCCGGTTCCGGTAAAACCACGTTTATCCGCTGCATCAATTTGCTCGAAGACATCCAGTCGGGGCAGATCCGCGTCGCGGGTCAGCCGATGGGCTATCGCACCCGGGCCGATGGCAGCCTGGTCCGGGATTCGGAGCGCAACATTGCCCGCCAGCGTCGGGACATCGGCATGGTGTTCCAGCGTTTCAATCTGTTCCCGCATATGACGGCTCTGGAAAACATCATCGAGGCGCCCATTCAGGTGCTGGGTGTTGCGCGTGCGGCGGCGCTGGAGCAAGCGCGGGCGCTGCTCACGCGGGTGGGGCTGGCGGAAAAGGCCGATCACTACCCGTCGATGTTGTCCGGTGGTCAGCAACAGCGGGTGGCCATCGCCCGGGCATTGGCCATGAAACCCCAGGCCATGCTGTTCGACGAACCCACCAGTGCCCTTGACCCCGAGACTGTCGGCGAAGTGCTGCAAGTGATGAAGGAGCTCGCCGAGGAGGGCATGACCATGGTCGTTGTTACCCATGAAATGGGGTTTGCCCGCGAGGTGGCTGATCGGGTGGTGGTGCTCGATCAGGGCGAACTGATCGAACAGGGTCCGCCTGAGCAGATTTTCAGTCAGCCGAAGCACGCGCGTACCCGCGCCTTTCTCAGTCGAGTGTTGTAGGAGCGAGCTTGCTCGCGATGGACGTTAACGATGACGCGGGCGTGCTGGAAAAACGCGGCTCTTGAGTCCATCGCGGCTCGCTCCTACAGGTTTTTATGAACATTACTATTGTGTGAGTCCTGCCATGTTCAAATTTTCAGCCCATGAATACCCCTACGCCTCACAACGTCAAAGCGTCTTCGCCAAGCGCGGCATGGTCGCCGCTTCACAACCACTGGCGGCTGAAGCCGGAATTGAAATCATGCGCCGTGGCGGTAATGCCATCGATGCAGCGATTGCCACCGCCGCAGCGTTAACGGTTGTCGAGCCCACCGGTTGCGGTATCGGTGGCGACGCGTTTGCGTTGGTCTGGACGCAAAACAAATTGCACGGTTTGAACGCCAATGGCGCTGCGCCACAAGCCTTGAGCATCGAGGCGGTTAAAGCCGCGGGCCATGAAAAGATGCCGTTGCATGGCTGGACGCCGGTCACCGTTCCGGGTTGCCCGTCGGCCTGGGCTGAGCTGTCCAAACGTTTCGGTCGACTGCCGTTTGCCGAGTTGCTGCAACCGGCAATCAGTCTGGCGCGCGATGGTTTTCCCGTATCGCCGGTGGTTGCGCTGCAATGGCAAAGCGCACTGGAGGATTTCACACCTGACCGTAGCGAGGTGCTTGAAAGCTGGTTCGAGACCTTTCTGATTGAAGGTCGCGCACCCCGTGCCGGTGAACTGTTCCGCAACCCGGCCCAGGCTCGAACCCTCAGCGAGCTGGCGGCCAGCGGTTGTGAAAGTCTCTACCGTGGTGCGCTGGCGCAACGGCTGGACGCACACTCCCGGGCCACGGGCGGATATTTGCGCGCCAGCGACTTGCAGGACTACCGCGCGCAATGGGTCGAGCCGATCAAAGTCAATTACCGCGGGGTCGACGTCTGGGAGATTCCACCGAGCGGGCAGGGGCTGGTGGCGTTGATGACATTGAAGATTCTCGAGGGCTTCGAGTTCGATCACCGCGACAGTCAACAGACCTGGCATCGTCAACTCGAAGCCATGAAACTCGCCTACAGCGATGGATTGCACTACATCACGGATCCGGAGCACATGCGGGTCGCTGTAGACGACTTGCTCAGCGATCACTATGCAAGCCATCGGCGGGCGCAGATTGGCGAACAGGCAATCGCCCCGCAGCCGGGCGATCCCCACGCCAGCGGCACCGTTTACCTGGCCACCGCCGACGCCGATGGCAACATGGTTTCGTTTATCCAGAGCAACTACCACGGGTTCGGTTCCGGGGTGGTACTGCCTGACAGTGGTATCGCCCTGCAAAACCGTGGTGAAGAATTCAGCCTCGATCCCGCGCATTCCAATTGCCTGGCGCCTGGCAAAAAGACTTTCCACACCATCATTCCCGGGTTTCTCAGCAAGGACGGTGAGGCGATGGGGCCGTTTGGCGTGATGGGCGGTTACATGCAGCCGCAAGGGCATGTGCAAATGGTGATGAACCTGGTGGATTTTGGACTCAACCCGCAAGCAGCCCTCGATGCGCCGCGCTGGCAATGGCTGGGCGGACTGAAGGTCGGAATCGAACAGGATGCATCACGGGACATGGCGGCGGCGCTGGCACGTCGTGGTCACACGGTGGAAGTTGCCTGCGATCTCACCAGTTACGGGCGAGGGCAGATCATCCTGCGTGATCCTGAAACGGGGGTGTTGTGCGGGGGAACCGAGCCGCGAACGGATTCGCATATCGCGGTGTATTGAAAGGCGTGAAAGGGCGGTATCAAGGGGGGCGTCCTCCTTGACGCCGACGCAGCTTAGAGATTGTGCGATTGATTCTCAAGTGCTATTTGCCATTACTTTGCCCTAATGATCACAGGCTTCTCTTGCCAACAAATATTCTTTTGATATCATCCGCGCCATCGAATTTGCGGCACCTAAAGACTTCATTAGCCTGAAGCCATAAGCCAGAAAACTGGCAAAAAAAAGACCCGGCAAAAAGCCGGGTCAAAAACCGTGATTAGCCTGATGAGGAGATAGTCCAAAAGACCGACCTAAGGTCTCTTGGTCCATCGACTGATCTCGCGACCAGCTGATGCAATAATAATCATTCTCGTTTGCAAGTCAAATGATTTTATCTGCGCGATTGGAAAATTCTTTCCAGTCCTTTCTTTTTTACACCTCCGCTTCAACCGATTTGATTTCTCTCCAGTGACCGGTCCACCATGGCTTTGGCCATGTCGATCATGTGCACCGCCGAAAACGCCAAGTCCCGACTCGAACCCTGCAAATGACTGGCTGACTCGAAAGCCGTGGCGGCGGCACAGCGCAGCAGGTCTGACGCATGGACCAGCGCCTCCTCGCTGCTGATATTTCGGTTCACATCAAAGAAACGTTCCGCGACCCCTTCCTCTGAAACAGCCGGTTTCAGGTAATAGTCCAGTGCGCGCTGGGCGGCGGCCGAACCTTGCGGTGAGGTGAGGGAAGTGTCGATTTGCATATCAGGCAGGTCGTTGGCGGGTTGGGTCATGGTGGGGGAACGCTCCGTGATTGATTCAGATCCGTGAATCCATCCTAGTACGATCTGTATTTGTGACCATAGTTTAAATACTACAATTTGTGTTTTGATGGCCGGAGTCCACCCCGTATCGTGCCGCACATGGATAAATGGATTGAATTGGTCAAGGCCAAGATGAGTGAGCTCAAAGTCACTCAAGAGATACTCGCCGACCGCCTCGGGATGTCCCAGGGCGGCGTTGGTCATTGGCTGAACAAGCGTCGCGAGCCCGGCATCGACAACATGAACCGCGTGTTGAAGGCGCTCGGGATGGATTTTCTCGAGGTGGTGTTGGTGATTCGCGAGCCTCAAGAGCCGCAGGACGACGGGATTTCCCTGACGCAAAAGTACAACCCGTACTTCCGCTACCCGGTCAGTGACTGGCGGGAAACCGGGGAAGTCCGCGATGGCGAACAGGCCCAATACCGTTTTGAACTGTCGGACTACCACGCTCAAGGCGCGGCATTCTGGTTGACGGTCACGGGCGATGCGATGACCGCACCCAGTGGCCCCAGCATCGCCGAAGGCATGCTGATCCTGGTGGACCCGGACGTGGAAGCCGTGCCTGGCAAACTGGTCATCGCGCAGTGGCGGGACAGCAGCGAGGCGGTTTTTCGCAAGTTGATCGATGAGGGCGGGCAGCGTTATCTGGTCCCGCTCAATCCGACGTATCCGAAAGCCCTTTACACCGAAGAGTGCCGAATCATCGGCGTGGTGGTTCAGGCAACAGCCAAGTTCTGATCAGATCGGTCCTCGCAATGCGTAGGACCGATCTTCATTTCACACCTCTTCCAGCTCGACCAATGCACTGCCTTCGCTGACCATCTCGCCTTCCTGGCAGTACAGTGCCTTGATCACACCCGCATGCGGCGCGCGGATGCTGTGCTCCATCTTCATTGCTTCCAGCACCACCAATTGCGCCCCGGCTTCGACCGTTTGCCCGGCTTCCACGAGCACGCGCACGATGCTGCCGTTCATGGGCGCTGTCAGACCACCCTGATGACTGTGGCTGGCCTCGACGGCACTGATCGGGTCGTAGGACTCGATGCGATGCAGCTCACCGTCCCATTGCAAATACACATGTTCACCCCGACGGATCGCCCGATGCTGGCGGCGCACGCCGTTGTGTTCGGTCAGCAATTGCTCGCCCCGGAGTTGGGCGTTGATGTCGCCCAAAGTCAGCGCGCGATCCTGGCTTTCACAACTCAGGTGCAGGGTGATTTCCGCTGGCAATCCGGAACGGAAGCCGTTGCCGATGGCCCAGGGCGAACTCGGATCATCACTGCGTGTTGAACGGTGCTGGCTCTGGGTAAACGCCTGGGCAGCGGCCTGCCAGAATTCGTCACTGAGTTGCGCAGGTGCTGGAAGCAGTTGCTCTTGATAGCGCGGGATAAACCCGGTATCCAGCTCCGCCGCGGCAAACGCCGGGTGGCCGATGATGCGCCGCAGGAAGTTGATGTTGGTCTTCAGTCCGCCAATGGCGAATTCATCCAGCATGCTGAGAAGGCGCAATCTAGCCTGTTCGCGGTCCTCGCCCCAGGCAATCAACTTGCCGAGCATCGGGTCGTAGAATGGCGAAATTTCGTCGCCTTCTTCAACACCGCTGTCCACCCGGCGACCCGCACCCGGCGCGGATTCGCGATACAGCTCCAGACGCCCGGTCGCGGGCAGGAAGTCATTGCCCGGATCTTCGGCATACAGCCGCACTTCGATTGCATGGCCGATCAGCGGCACCTGCTCCTGGGTCATCGGCAAGGCTTCGCCACGCGCCACACGAATCTGCCACGCCACCAGGTCGAGGCCGGTGATGGCTTCGGTAACCGGGTGTTCCACTTGCAGGCGGGTGTTCATCTCCATGAAGAAGAACTCGCCGCGAGCATCCAGCAGGAACTCCACGGTGCCGGCGCCGACGTAGCCGATGGCCTGTGCCGAACGCACGGCGGCTTCGCCCATGGCCCGGCGCAGTTCCGGGCTCAGCCCAGGCGCCGGTGCTTCTTCGACGACTTTCTGGTGCCGACGTTGAATCGAGCAGTCGCGTTCATTGAGGTACAGGCAGTTGCCGTGCTGGTCGGCGAACACCTGGATTTCCACGTGACGCGGTTTGAGCAGGTACTTCTCCACCAGCATCCGCGAATCGCCGAACGACGAAAGCGCTTCACGTTGGGCCGAGGCCAGGGCTTCGGCCAGTTGGCTGACGTCCTCGACCACTTTCATGCCTTTGCCGCCGCCACCGGCCGTGGCCTTGAGCAGCACCGGGTAGCCGATGCGTTCGCAGGCATCGCGGAAGGTGTCGAGGTCTTGAGCCTCGCCGTGATAACCCGGCACCAGCGGTACGCCAGCAGTTTCCATCAGGGCCTTGGCGGCGGACTTGCTGCCCATGGCGTCGATGGCAGACGCGGGCGGGCCGAGGAATATCAGGCCTGCCGCTTCGATGGCGCGAGCGAACCCGGCGTTCTCCGACAGAAAACCATAACCGGGATGGATCGCCTGGGCGCCGCTGGCCTTGGCCGCGGCGATCAGTTTGTCGATTTGCAGGTAACTCTCAGCGGCTTTGCTGCCACCCAGGTCGACGCGGATATCCGCCTCGCGGCTGTGGCGGGCGTCACGGTCGGTGGCGCTGTGCACGGCCACGGTGGTCAGGCCCAGGGCCTTGGCGGTGCGCATCACCCGGCAAGCGATTTCGCCACGGTTGGCCACCAGCAGGGTAGTGAGGACAGGTGCGCTCATCAACGCGGCTCCTTGGTGGTGGTTTCGGCTTGCCAGCTCGGCGGACGTTTCTGCAAAAAGGCACGCAGACCTTCCTGGCCTTCGGGGCTGACGCGGATGCGGGCGATGGCGTTTTCGGTGTAGCGACGCAGTGCCGGGTTCAGCGAACCGTCGCCGACTTCACGTAGCAAGTCCTTGCTGGCACGCATGGCGGCAGGGCTGTTGAGCAGCAGGTTGTCGATCCACTGATCGATTTTTTGCTCCAGCTCGGCAGTCGGATAACTCTCCGACAACAGTCCCAGTTCCCGTGCCCGTTGCCCGCCAAAGCGTTCAGCGGTCAGGGCATAGCGCCGGGTGGCGCGCTCGCCGATGGCTTGCACCACGAACGGGCTGATCACCGCCGGTGCCAGGCCGATGCGTACTTCCGAGAGGCAGAACTGCGCGTCATCGGCACCGATGGCCATGTCGCAGCAACTGATCAGGCCCAACGCGCCACCAAAGGCTGCGCCTTGCACCACGGCCAGGGTCGGGACTTTCAGTTTGGCCAAGTTGTACATCAACTCCGCCAGTTCCCGGGCGTCGTCGAGGTTGGTGTGGTAATCGAGTTCGGCCGACTGCTGCATCCACGCCAGATCGGCGCCGGCGCTGAAGTGCTTGCCACGGCCACGGACGATCAGGAAGCGCAGGCTGGCATCGCTCGACACCTTGTCCAGTGCGAGGATCAGTTCGCGGATCATCTCGGCGTTGAAAGCGTTGTTCTTTTCTTCACGGCTGAGCCACAGCGTGGCGAAACCACGGGGGTCGGTCAGCAGTTCGAGGGTGTTGAAGTCGCTCATGTTCTTCTCCCGATCACATCCGGAACACGCCGAAGCGGCTCGGTTCGATTGGCGCGTTCAACGACGCGGACAAGGCCAGGGCCAGCACGTCGCGGGTCTGGGCCGGGTCGATGACACCGTCGTCCCACAAGCGAGCGCTGGAATAGTAGGGGTGTCCCTGTTCTTCGTACTGGTCGAGGATCGGTTGCTTGATCTCGGCTTCCTGCTCGGCGCTAAAACCCTGGCCACTGCGTTCGGCCTGTTCGCGCTTGACCTGCACCAGCACGCCGGCCGCCTGCTCGGCGCCCATCACACCGATGCGCGCATTCGGCCACATCCACAGGAAGCGCGGATCGTAGGCGCGCCCGCACATGCCATAGTTGCCCGCACCGAAGCTGCCGCCGATGATTACGGTGAACTTCGGCACCTTGGCGCAGGCCACGGCGGTTACCAGTTTTGCGCCATGTTTGGCGATGCCGCCGGCCTCGTATTTCTGGCCGACCATGAAACCGGTGATGTTTTGCAGGAACAGCAGCGGGATGCCACGCTGACAGGCCAACTCGATGAAGTGCGCGCCTTTCTGCGCCGCTTCAGCGAAGAGGATGCCGTTGTTGGCGAGGATCGCGATTGGGTAACCGTGCAGGTAGGCAAAACCGCAAACCAATGTAGTCCCGAACAGTGCCTTGAATTCGTCGAACACCGATCCGTCTACCAGGCGCGCAATCACTTCGCGCACATCGAACGGCTGCTTGGCGTCGGCTGGAACCACGCCGTACAACTCGTCGCTGCTATAGAGCGGGGCGATCGGCGTGCGTTGCTGAACCTCGCCTTGCTTGCGCCAGTTGAGGTTGGCCACGCTGCGTCGCGCGATGGCGAGGGCGTGTTCATCGCTTTCGGCGTAATGGTCGGCCACACCGGAAATCTTGCAGTGCACATCGGCCCCGCCGAGGTCTTCGGCGCTGACCACTTCACCGGTCGCGGCTTTCACCAGCGGCGGGCCGGCGAGGAAGATCGTCGCTTGCTCGCGGACCATGATCGCTTCGTCGGCCATCGCCGGCACATACGCGCCGCCAGCGGTGCAGGAACCCATGACCACGGCAATCTGCGGAATGCCCATGGCGCTCATGTTGGCCTGATTGAAGAAGATCCGGCCGAAGTGTTCACGGTCCGGAAACACTTCATCCTGACGTGGCAGGTTGGCGCCGCCGGAGTCCACCAGATAGATGCACGGCAGGCGGTTCTGCTGGGCGATGGTCTGGGCGCGCAGGTGCTTTTTCACGGTCAGCGGGTAGTACGAGCCACCTTTTACCGTGGCATCGTTGGCGACGATCATGCATTCGACGCCTTCCACACGGCCAATCCCGGCAATCACGCCAGCGGCGGGAACGTCCTCACCATAAACCTCGTAGGCCGCCAGTTGGCTGATCTCGAGAAACGGCGAACCCGGATCAAGCAAGCGGTTGATGCGCTCACGGGGCAGCAGTTTGCCCCGCGAGGTGTGGCGTTCTTGAGCTTTCGGACCACCACCTTGCGCCACTTGGGCGAGCAGGGTGTGCAACGCGTCGACCTGTTTGAGCATCGCCGCGCTGTTGCTGGCGAACTCCGCTGAACGAGGGTTGAGCTGGGTATGCAAAATCATGGCTTACTCCGTAAGCAGCTTTGAGCGGCAAGCTACAAGCTGCAAGAGGACCGCTTCTACTTGTGGCTTGAAGCTTGCCGCTTGCAGCTGACGAAATTTATTTCGTCTCGTTAAACAATTCGCGACCGATCAACATGCGACGGATCTCACTGGTGCCGGCGCCGATTTCGTACAGCTTGGCGTCACGCAGCAGACGGCCGGCCGGGAATTCGTTGATGTAGCCGTTACCGCCGAGAATCTGGATCGCGTCGAGGGCCATTTGCGTGGCGCGTTCGGCGCTGTAGAGGATCACGCCGGCGGCGTCCTTGCGCGTGGTTTCGCCACGCTCGCAGGCCTGGGCCACGGCATACAGATAAGCGCGGCTGGCGTTGAGTTGGGTGTACATGTCGGCGACCTTGCCCTGGATCAGCTGGAACTCGCCGATGCTTTGGCCGAACTGCTTGCGGTCGTGGATGTAAGGCACGATCAGGTCCATGCATGACTGCATGATCCCGGTCGGGCCGCCTGAAAGGACGACGCGCTCGTAGTCGAGACCGCTCATCAGCACTTTCACGCCGCCGTTGAGCACGCCGAGAATGTTTTCTTCCGGCACTTCGACGTCATCGAAAAACAGTTCGCAGGTGTTCGAACCGCGCATGCCGAGCTTGTCGAACTTGTTGCTGCGGCTGAAGCCTTTCCAGTCGCGCTCGACGATGAAAGCGGTGATGCCGTGCGGGCCTTTTTCCAGGTCGGTCTTGGCGTAGATCACATAGGTGTTGGCGTCCGGGCCGTTGGTGATCCAGGTCTTGCTGCCGTTGAGCACGTACTTGTCGCCACGTTTTTCGGCGCGCAGTTTCATCGACACCACGTCGGAACCGGCGTTCGGCTCGCTCATGGCCAGGGCGCCGATGTGCTCGCCGCTGATCAGCTTCGGCAGGTATTTGGCTTTCTGTTCGTGATTGCCGTTGCGGTTGATCTGGTTGACGCAGAGGTTGGAGTGCGCGCCGTAGGACAACGCCACCGAGGCCGAGCCGCGGCTGATTTCTTCCATCACTACTACGTGGGCCAGGTAGCCGAGGCCGGCACCGCCGTACTCTTCCGGAACGGTGATACCCAACAGGCCCATGTCGCCGAATTTGCGCCACAGGTCGGCGGGGAACAGGTTGTCGATGTCGATCTGAGCGGCGCGCGGGGCGATCTCTTTGGCGACGAAGGACTGAACCTGATCGCGCAGCATGTCGATGGTTTCACCGAGGGCAAAATTCAGGGATGGGTAGCTCATGGGTCACCTTTTGGCTTTTTTGTTGGGTGGGGAGGGCAGTGATTCGGCTCTCACCTTTACGTTAACGTAAGCCTGTGACGAAAGGCTGTCAATCACCCTTTACGTTAACGTCAACTTGGGTGATTCTGTAGGAGCCGAGCTTGCTCGCGATGGACGTTAACGATAGCGCGAATTGTCTGGTTGAACGCGTTGTCCATACGTCCATCGCGAGCAGGCTCGCTCCTACAGGTACAGTGCAGGTAGCCCATTAATAAAGACAATAGGGGTCGTCATGGATCAACCCAGTGCAAGCCCGCAACGCAGTTACACCCGTGGTTCCCAGGACAAAGCCTTGCTGGCGATGACCATTGGCCAGGCGTTCGATAACACTGTCGCGCAGTACCCGACCGGAGAAGCGCTGGTCGTTCGCCATCAGCAGCTGCGTTACACCTGGCGGCAACTGGCGGATGCAGCGGATACGCATGCCAGAGCACTGCTGGCGCTGGGCTTGCAGGCCGGTGACCGTCTCGGCATCTGGGCGCCGAATTGCGCGCAATGGTGCATCACGCAGATTGCCACGGCGAAAATCGGCGTGATCCTGGTCAACATCAACCCGGCCTACCGCAGCTCCGAACTCGAATACGTATTAAAGCAGTCGGGTTGCCAGTGGCTGGTCTGCGCCGGGGCTTTCAAGACCTCCAACTACCACGCCATGCTGCAAGGCCTGGTGCCTGAGCTGGCCGAGCAATCCATCGGCAAATTACAGAGTGAACGCTTGCCGGATCTTCGCGGCGTGATCAGCCTGGATGCGCAGCCGCCCAGCGGTTTCCTGCTGTGGTCGCAATTGGCCGATCTGGCGGCCAGCGTGTCGGGCGAACAACTGCGCGAACGTCAGGACAGCCTGCATTTCGATCAAGCGGTGAACATTCAGTACACCTCCGGTACCACCGGTTTCCCCAAGGGCGCGACCCTCAGTCACTACAACATTCTCAACAACGGTTACATGGTGGGTGAAAGCCTCGGCCTGACCGCCGCTGATCGCCTGGTGATCCCGGTGCCGTTGTATCACTGCTTCGGCATGGTCATGGGCAATCTGGGTTGCATCACCCATGGCAGCACCATGATTTACCCCAACGATGCGTTTGATCCGCTGCTGACCCTGAGCACGGTCGCCGAAGAAAAAGCCACTGCGCTCTACGGCGTACCGACCATGTTCATCGCCATGCTCGATCAGCCGCAGCGTGCCGAATTCGACCTGTCGAGCCTGCGCACCGGAATCATGGCGGGGGCGACATGCCCGATCGAAGTGATGCGTCGCGTCATCAGCGAAATGCATATGAGCGAAGTGCAGATTGCCTACGGCATGACGGAAACCAGCCCGGTGTCGTTGCAGACCGGTCCGTCGGATGACCTGGAGTTGCGCGTCACCACTGTCGGCCGCACCCAGCCGCAACTGGAAAGCAAGATCATCGACGAGGCAGGCAACCTTGTGCAGCGCGGCACCATCGGCGAGTTGTGCACTCGCGGTTACAGCGTGATGCTCGGTTACTGGAACAATCCTGAGGGCACCGCAGAAGCGATCGATCAGGCCGGCTGGATGCACACCGGTGATCTGGCGAGCATGAACGACGAGGGTTACGTGTGCATTGCCGGGCGTAACAAGGACATGATCATCCGCGGCGGTGAGAATGTTTACCCGCGGGAGCTGGAAGAGTTTTTCTTCACCCACCCGGCCGTGGCCGACGTGCAGGTGATCGGCATTCCTTGCTCGCGTTACGGCGAAGAGATCGTTGCTTGGATCAAGTTTCATCCTGGCCACAGTGCTACCGAGCAGGAACTGCAAGCGTGGTGCAAGGAGCGCATCGCGCACTTCAAGACACCGCGTTACTTCAAGTTCGTCGAGGAGTTTCCGATGACGGTGACCGGCAAGATCCAGAAATTCCGGATGCGCGAGATCAGTATCGAGGAGCTCAAAGCGATACGGTAGGAGCTGCCGAAGGCTGCGATCTTTTAGGGTTGGCGAAGGTCAAGATCAAAAGATCGCAGGCTGCGCCAGCTCCTACAAGGTTGCGATTCTCTTGGAAAACTCAAACACCAGACAGCACAAAGGGGAGCCGAAGCTCCCCTTTAATTTTCGTTGCGCGTGCTCTTTTTTTATTATTGAGGGTCGGTCTGTTTTTGTTTTTGGCAACCGTTGCCCTTTACCGCTGTTTTTGGCGATCCCCATTCGGGATCAAGAGCAAACGTATTTTTTTGAGCGCTGATCTACTTTCTCGCTGAACGATCCAACCGATTCGGGAGCTACCTGAAGGTAGTTTTATTATTCTCTGTCCGGTTGCGGGTAACTCCGAAAAGCACCCTGAAAAGCACATCTTCTCCAAAAAAATCTGTTAGCTGCGTCTCTGCCGTGTTGTTTTTGTTATGTCAGAGTCGTTACGTCTTGTTTTTATTAGGGTTGCCGCAATTTTTTTATTCTTGTTGTGCGATAGATATAGCAGAAGCCGTGCCAACTTTTAAAAATCCTTTAAAATCAACACTTTGAGTTTTTGTAGGGTTTTTCGCCTCAGGTAAAACCCTACATTTTGTTTCCGTGTTACTCGCTTGCGCCCACGTTTCAGAGGTTGCGGTAACACCCGGACACATTCCCCCCACTCATTGTGCGCTGCGAGCCTTGGCCACACGCGAACCGGTAGGGCGACCCAATACGTTGCAAATTTGCTGGCCGGCCAGGATCAACGCGTTGAGGTCGATTCCGGTTTTGATACCCAGGCCGTTGAGCAGGTAAACAACGTCTTCGGTGGCGACGTTACCGCTGGCTCCCTTGGCATAAGGGCAGCCGCCGAGGCCCGCGATGGAGCTGTCGAACACCGCGATGCCTTCCAGCAGGCTGGCGTAGATATTGGCCATGGCCTGACCGTAGGTGTCGTGGAAATGCCCGGCCAGTTTTTCTCGCGGTACGTCAGCCGACACCACTTCAAACATCTTGCGCGTTGCGCCAGCGGTGCCGGTGCCGATGGTGTCGCCCAGCGAAACCTCATAGCAGCCCATAGCGTAGAGCTCGCGGGCGACAAAGGCGACTTGCTCAGGTTTTACGTGGCCTTCATAAGGGCAGCCCAGTACACAGGACACGTAACCGCGCACCGTCACGCCGTGTTGTTTGGCCGCGTCCATGATCGGCACGAAACGCTCAAGGCTTTCGCTGATCGAGCAATTGATGTTGCGCTGGGAAAACGCTTCCGACGCTGCTGCGAACACCGCGACTTCCTTGACCCCGCTGGCCAGGGCATCTTCAAAGCCGCGCAGGTTGGGGGCGAGGGCGCCGTAGGTGACGCCCGGTTTGCGCTGGATCTGCGCGAAGACATCAGCGGAACCGGCCATCTGCGGCACCCACTTGGGCGAAACAAAACTGCCGACTTCTATATAGCCCAGGCCCGCGGCCGTGAGCGCGTCGACCAGTTGCACCTTGTCGGCGACGCTGATGGGTTGGGCTTCGTTTTGCAGACCGTCGCGGGGGCCGACTTCGACCAGGCGTACTTGGGTGGGAAGGGACATGGGGATTCGACCTGTGTTGATTGTTCGGAGAACCCTGTAGGAGCGAGCCTGCTCGCGATGAGCTCCCAGGCACCGCGTTTATCCAGCAGGTACGCGTCATCGTTAACGACCATCGCGAGCAGGCTCGCTCCTACAAGGGGTCGGGGTTTATTGAATCGATTCCTGGCTCTTGAGCGTCTGCTCCAGCGCCTGCACGCAGCGCTCTTCGGCAGTATCCAGCTCAAGCTTCATCTGTTCGATGTCCAGCAGTTGCTGTTCCAGCTGTTCCCGGCGCTCGCTGATTTTCGCCAGCATGCTGTGCAGTTGTTTGGTGTTACCGCTGGAGGGGTCGTAAAGCTCGATCAACTCGCGGCATTCGGCCAGTGAGAAACCGATGCGCTTGCCCCGCAGGATCAGTTTCAGGCTGACCTTGTCACGGGGCGAATAGATACGTTCCTGACCACGACGTTCAGGGCTGAGCAGGCCTTGCTCTTCATAAAAGCGAATAGCGCGGGTGGTGATGTCGAGCTCGCGGGCGAGGTCGGAGATGCTGTAGGTCTGGCTGCTCATGGAAGCGCTCACGAAAGGTCATGGCGCTAAGCTAAAGGTAGGTTGACGTTTACGTCAAGTGGCAGGGTTTTCGGTGGCTCGCTCTGGCCCCATCGCGAGCAAGCTTTGCTCCTACGGGCTGTGGCGAACCTGTAGGAGCAAAGCTTGCTCGCGATGAACGATTACTCGGTGCTTGGCCCTACACCTTTTCGAGCTTCTTCTCATGCGCCGTCACCTGCTGGCACAACTCGATCATCTGCTCGCGCATCCAGCGATTGGCCGGGTCCTGATCGGTGCTTTCGTGCCAGTAGAGGTGGGTTTCCACCGGCGGAACATCGTTGACCGGCAAATTGAAGGCGTGCAAATCGTTACGACGGGCGAAACGTTCCGGCACGGTCATGACCATGTCGGTCTGCTGCATCACCTGTGATGCCATTAAATAATGCTGTGAGCGCAGCGCGATCTTGCGCTGGATGCCCATTTTGCCGAGTGCCAGGTCGACATAACCGAGACCGCTGCGACGGCTGGAAATATGGATGTGGGTCAGGCCCAGGTATTCGTCGAGGCTGAGCTTTTCCTTGCCCGCCAGCGGGTGACCTTTGCGCATGGCGCAGACGTAACGGTCTTCCATCAATTTGACGTGGCGCACCTGCGGGTCGGTGTTGAGCGGTGCGTCCACCGCGAAATCGAGGCGACCGGCCGCCAGTTCCTTGGTGGTCTCGCGACGCTTGGACAGGAAGCTCTCGATAATCACCGTGGGCGCCAGGCGGCGCAGACGCTGGAACAACGGCGGCAGGATCACCGCTTCGGTGAGGTCGGTCATGCTGATGCGGTAGGTCTTGTTCGCCTGCTGCGGATTGAAAATCCGGCTTTCCTGCACGGAGATACGCAGCAGTGAGAGCGCATTGCGGACCGGGCCGATGATGTTCTGCGCCATCGGCGTGGGCACCATGCCTTGGGCGGTACGGACGAAGAGCGGGTCGTTGAAAGTCTCGCGCAGGCGGGCCAGAGCGTTCGAAACCGCAGGCTGGGTGATGCCGACGATCTGCCCGGCACGGGTCAGGTTGGCTTCGGTGTAGATCGCGTCGAAGACGATGAAAAGGTTGAGGTCGACCTTGCTCAGATTCATTTACGCGGCTCTCTTATTGTGTGGACGGCTGGCCTTGAAGATCAGCCGATCATATATCGGTGATGAATGTTAATACACGCCGAGAATAGGCTAGGTAAATTTTCATGGCTGTTCTAGCATCGATTGCATGACCTAAACAACCTCTCCCAAGAAGGTAGCTGCTCATGGATTTCGCTTATTCGCCCAAGGTTCAGGAACTGCGTGA
The DNA here is from genome assembly GCF_047784845.1 of Pseudomonas sp. NFX98. Lineage (NCBI taxonomy): Bacteria > Pseudomonadati > Pseudomonadota > Gammaproteobacteria > Pseudomonadales > Pseudomonadaceae > Pseudomonas > Pseudomonas sp. NFX98. The sequence goes on from NZ_JBLNNF010000016.1 coordinate 136,956, forward strand.
GCGCGTGACCGCGTTCATGGACACCTATGTTTACCCCGCCGAAGCCGTGTTCGAGCGCCAGGTCGCCGAGGGCGATCGCTGGCAGCCGACCGCGATCATGGAAGAACTCAAACTCAAGGCCAAGGCTGAAGGGCTGTGGAATTTGTTTCTGCCTGAGTCCGAGCTCGGTGCCGGCCTGACCAACCTCGAATACGCGCCGCTGGCGGAAATCATGGGCCGCTCATTGCTGGGGCCGGAGCCGTTCAACTGCTCGGCGCCGGACACCGGCAACATGGAAGTGCTGGTGCGTTACGCCAACGAAGAACAGAAACAGCGCTGGCTCGAACCGCTGCTGCGCGGCGAGATCCGCTCGGCATTCGCCATGACCGAACCGGACGTTGCGTCCTCCGATGCGACCAACATGGCCGCCCGTGCCGTGCGTGATGGCGACGAGTGGGTGATCAACGGCAAGAAATGGTGGACGTCAGGTGCGTGCGACCCGCGCTGCAAGATACTGATCTTCATGGGCCTGAGCAATCCTGATGCGCCGCGCCATGCCCAGCACTCGATGATTCTGGTGCCGGTGGATGCGCCAGGCGTGAAGATCGTGCGCCCGCTGCCGGTGTTCGGTTACGACGACGCACCTCATGGTCACGCCGAAGTGCATTTCGAAAACGTGCGGGTGCCGTACGAAAACGTCCTGCTGGGTGAAGGACGCGGCTTCGAAATCGCTCAAGGTCGCCTTGGCCCTGGCCGGATTCACCACTGCATGCGTTCGATCGGCATGGCCGAGCGCGCGCTGGAGCTGATGTGCAAGCGCTCGGTGAATCGCACCGCGTTCGGCAAGCCTTTGGCGCGCCTGGGCGGCAACATCGACAAGATTGCCGACTCGCGGATGGAAATCGACATGGCACGTCTGCTGACGTTAAAAGCGGCGTACATGATGGACACCGTCGGCAATAAAGTGGCGAAAAGCGAGATCGCGCAGATCAAGGTCGTCGCACCGAACGTTGCGCTGCGGGTGATCGACCGGGCGATCCAGATGCATGGCGGTGCAGGGGTTTCGAATGATTTTCCGCTGGCCTACATGTACGCGATGCAGCGCACCCTGCGCCTGGCCGACGGCCCGGATGAAGTGCACCGGGCGGCGATTGGCAAGTTCGAGATCGGCAAATATGTGCCGAAAGAGATGATGCGTAGCGGGCAGTAAGTCAGCAAAAAAGATCGCAGCCTTCGGCAGCTCCTACAGGTTATGCATGCACTTGTAGGAGCTGCCGAAGGCTGCGATCTTTTTCAATACACCCAAACCTCAACCCGCCGATTCCTGATCCGCCCCTCATCCGCGCTGTTGGCCGCCACCGGCATTACCGCGCCAAACCCGCGAATCTCGCGCAACACCACGCCGCTCTTCACCAGTTCTCGCCGCACCGCCATGGCCCGCAGTTTCGACAACAGGTCGGCGCGCGCCGGGTCGTCCTTGGCGTCGCCAAACCCCACCAGTGTTACCCGCCGATCGGTCTTGTCGTTCTGCTCTATATAGTCGAGCACCCGCGACAAGTCCTGTCGCGCCTTGTTATCCAGATTGGCGCTGCCTTCCTCAAAGCGAAAATTCACCGACAACCGCTGGGCATGACGGCTCAGTGCCTGATAGCCCTCCGGCATCAGCGCATTCGGTGTGACGGCCATGGCCTGGACGGTCTGGGCGATAAAGCCATTGGCCGCGACAATCGCCTGGCCTTGACTGCTTTGGGCGAACGTTACCAGGGCTTGCGCCCACGGATTGTTTGCGGAAGGCGGCAAATAAAGGAACAAGCGGCGCGACAGCGGATAGTCTTCGGTGGCGATCAGGCTGTTGAGTGGCAGCATGGCTTGTGACTGACCATCGACAATCGCCACGGCTTTGGCTGAACGCACGTAGGGTAGGCCGATAAAACCGATGCCTTGCGGATCAAGGCTGACCGCGTCAGACAATTGCTCGCTGGATTCGAAGCGTTTCGCAGCGCTGCTCAGGGATTTCCCACGACCGCTGAGGACCAATTCCTTGAACGTGTCATACGTGCCGGACTGATCATCCCGCGCATAAAGATGAATTGTCCCACCGCTGCCGCCGAGTTCTTCCCAGGTCTTGACCTCGCCACTGAAAATCCGCGCCAGTTGCACGGTGTCCAGTTGATTCAGCGGATTGTGCGGGTGAAGGATGATTGCCAGGCCGTCGATGGCAATGACTTGTTCGGCGCCGGGGCTTTTCAGGTCGCCGAAAGATTCGAGGTTCAGAAGTTCGCTGTCCTTGATCGGACGTGATGAAGCGGCGAGATCGGCACTGCCGTTTTTCAATGCGCTGAAGCCGGTGCTGGAACCGTGGGCCGCGAGTTCCACTTCGACCCGGCGTCCTTGCGCGGTTTCGCCTACGATCCGCAACTCATTGGCCTTGTCCGGGGCCTCGCTGTGTACCTTGAGCAAACCCTGTTCGCGCAAAAGTCCCTCCACCAGCGCCGGGCCCAATGCTGCGCCGATGGTGTTGGAACCCTGAATGCGCAGCGCCGGGCCGTGCTCGGGGATCGGCAACGTGCCGGCCGTTGCGATTTGCGGCAGGCACAGCATCAACAGGAACAATACGCGCAGCGTCATGCCGGCACCTTATATAGCCAAAGGAGGTGTCGGGAGATTAAGTCAGTGAGGTTTCTAAAATATGACAGTCAAAAGATCGCAGCCTGCGGCAGCTCCTACAGTAGATATTTGTAGGAGCTGTCGCAGGCTGCGATCTTTTGCTTTTTAGCTCAACTCAAGCCAGATCGGCGCATGATCCGACGGTTTTTCCATGCCGCGCAATTCATAGTCGACACCCGCCGCCTTGACCCGTGGCAACAGGCCATGGGAAGCGAGGATCACGTCGATACGCAGGCCACGCTTTGGCTGGTCCTCAAAACCACGGCTGCGGTAGTCGAACCAGCTGAAGACGTCCGCCACTTCCGGGTTCAGGTGGCGGAAGCTGTCCGTCAGGCCCCAGTTTTTCAGGCGTGCTATCCACTCGCGCTCTTCCGGCAGGAAGCTGCATTTACCGGTTTTCAGCCAGCGCTTCATGTTGTCCGGGCCAATGCCGATGTCGCAGTCTTCCGGGGAAATGTTCACGTCGCCCATGACCACCAGCGGTTGATCGTTCTTGAACTGGCTTTCCAGCAGTTGCTGCAGATCGCCGTAGAAACGTTGCTTGGCCGGGAATTTGGTCGGGTGGTCGCGGCTTTCACCTTGTGGGAAATAGCCGTTCATGATGGTCACCGGCACGCCATTGGCGTCGGCGAACGTGCCCCAGATAAAGCGTCTCTGCGCGTCTTCTTCATCGGTGGCGAAACCTTTGTGCAGGGCCAGCGGTTCCTGGCGCGAGAGCAGGGCGACGCCGTAGTGACCCTTTTGCCCGTGGAAGTACACGTGGTAGCCCAGGGCCCTGACTTCATCGAGCGGGAACTGGTCGTCGTGGACCTTGGTTTCCTGCAACCCGATCACATCGGGCTGATGCTTTTCGATCAGCGCCGCCAGCTGATGGGGACGGGCGCGCAGCCCGTTGATGTTGAAGGAGACAATCTTCATGGTCGGCAGTCCTGGCAAAAGGGCGATGCTAGCTGACATGTAGGAATCGGGCCAGTGCGAGGTGGGACGTTTGCCATTTCATTGCCTACACTGATTCCGAATCAGTAAGGAACTGTGTCAGCGCCACTGAGTTCGTACCAATAAGAGCGCAGCCGCCCGAGCTGTGCCGGGGAGATCAACCGACATGCCCGAAACCTCCACCGCCATTGCCGATATTCACATGCTCGACAGCGGCTATTCCCGCGAAGCGCGTTCGCTGTTGTATCAGGCTTACCGCCACGAGCCGACGTTCGGCTACTTGTTCGAAGCCGAGCGCCCCGGTTACGAACAGCGAGTGCGCGCGACCGTGCGCGAACTGGTCAAACAGCACTTTTTGCAGGATTTACCGGCCATCGGCCTGCTGGTCAACGATCGCTTGATCGGTATCGCCCTGATCGCACCGCCGCAACGTCGGCTGGGGATCACCGAAAGCTGGGCCTGGCGTTTGCGCATGGTGCTCAGCACTGGCTTTCGCTGCACCCGTCGCTACCTCGAATATCACGATGCGGTGGCGGCGTGTTCGCCGTCCGACTCGGTGCATGTCCTGCCATTGCTGGGGATTCACCCGCAGTTCCAGGGCAAACACTTCGGCGAACAATTGCTGCAAGCGGTACATAACTGGTGCGCGGTGGATGAAAATTCCCAGGGAGTGATGCTCGATACCGGCAATCCGCGTTATCTGGAGTTCTATAAGCGCCAGGGTTACGAGGAAATCGGCGAAGTGGCCGTAGGACCGATTCGCGAGCACGTGTTTTTTCACGCCAATCCGCAGGTTGTGCAGAGCGCAATCGCATAAGGTCGAACTTTCCTTGCGTGCCAGGCTCTATCACGCTCCCGTGCCCGTGATAGCATCCGCGCCTATGAAGTTTCCAGGAAGAATTACCAGTGGCGTGCTCATGCTGATCAGCAGCTGCGCGGCACTGGCGCAAAGTGAATTGGATGTGCGGATCAAACCGTCCAACGATGAACTCAAAGCCAATATAGAGGGCTATATCGGCAGTCTCGGCGATCGTGACGAAGAGGCGTTGTTGCGCTTCAGCCGTGGCGCCGAGGAACAGGCGCGCAAGGCCGCCCAGGCCTTGGGTTACTACCAGCCGCAAATCGACAGCAACGTGACGGGTGGCAAGACGCCGCACCTGATCCTCAATATCGTGCCCGGCGAGCCGGTGCATTTGCGCAACGTCACTATCCGCATCGATGGCCCGGCGGCCTCGCTCAAATCCTTTCGTGTGCCCAAGAGCCATGCGCTGCAAACCGGCGCGGTGCTCAATCATGGTCAGTACGACGATGCCAAGCGGTTGATCCAGAACCAGGCTTCGCGCTACGGCTTTTTCAGCGGCCATTTCACCCGTTCCAAACTGTCGGTCGACCCGCGTGCCGGCGTGGCCGATATCGAGTTGATCTACGACAGCGGCCCACGCTACTCACTGGGCAAGGTCAAGTTTGAAGGCGACACGCCGTTCGACGAAGACCTGCTGCAACGCATGGTGCCGTTCAAGGCCGGCACGCCATACGACTCCGAACTGATCGCCGAACTCAATCAGGCGCTGCAATCGAGCGGCTATTTCGAGGGTGTGCGGGTGGATGCCGCGCCGACAGCGTCCAAGGACGATGTGATCCCGGTGGACGTCAAACTGGAAACCCGCAAGCCACGGACCATGGGTTTGGGTTTGGGGTACTCCACTGACGTCGGCCCACGGATCAAGGCCAACTGGACCCGGCATTGGGTCAACCCGCAGGGCCACAGCTATGGCTGGGAGACGGAAATTTCGGCGCCACGGCAAAACGTCGGGCTGTTCTACGACATTCCGCTGGACCCGCCGCTGACCGACAAACTGCGTTTCGCCGGGGGCTATCAGAAAGAGGAAATCGCCGACAAGGACAGCCTCAGCAAGCTGCTGACCATCGGTCCGGAATGGCACAGCAAGTTGCCCAGCGGTTGGCAGCGGGTGGTCTCGCTCAAGTGGCAACGTGAGGAATACCGGCTCGGCGACGACTCCGGGCTCAGTACCTTGTTGATGCCCGGCGTGAGTTATTCGTACCTGAAAAGCGACAACCGCATCGACCCGCACAACGGCTATCGCCTGCAATTCGAAAGCAAAGTGGCCAAGGAAGGTTTGGGCTCGGACAACAACCTGTTGTACGGCACGGCACTGGTCAAAGGCTTGACCACGGTGTTCGACAAGCACCGTTTCCTCGGACGGGTGCAGGTCGGCGGCAGCGCCACCAACGGCTATAAATCGGTGCCGCCGTCGCTGCGCTTCTTCGCCGGTGGCGACCAGAGCGTGCGCGGCTACGATTATCAGAGCCTGTCTCCGGAAAACAACGAAGGTGACCGCATCGGTGGCCGCTACATGGTCGCCGGCAGCGTCGAGTACCAATACTCCGTCGCTGAAAAGTGGCGGGTCGCGACCTTCGTCGATCAGGGCAACTCCTTCAATACACTCGAACTGCCGAACCTCAAGACCGGGGTCGGTATCGGCGTGCGCTGGGTTTCGCCGGTAGGGCCGATCCGCCTCGACCTGGCCCATGCGCTGGACGACGATGGTGGCATTCGCTTGCACTTTTCCATGGGGCCTGAGCTTTGAAACGCGGTTTGAAAGTAACGCTGCTGGCGATTGCGGCACTGTTGATGTTGCTGGTCGTGACGCTGGCCACGGTGCTCGGCACGGCGACGGGTAGCCGTTGGGTACTGGGCTTTGTGCCGGGTCTGAGCCTGGACAATTTTCAGGGTCGCCTGGGCGGGCAATGGAGTGCCGACCGCGTGCTGTGGCAGCAAGACACCAGCCGCGTTGAGCTGAGCAAAGTCATCTTCGCCTGGTCGCCGCTGTGCCTGACGCGTATGACCTTGTGCATCGATCAATTGCAAGCGGAACAGGTCAGCCTGCAATTCCCGCCCGGTGCGGAGGAGGAAAGCAGTGGGCCGATCAGTCTTCCAGACTTGAAGTTGCCGGTGGCGCTTGAACTGGGGGACATCAAGGTCGGCAGCCTGCTGTTCAACGGCAGTGAACAGCTCAAGGGTTTGCAACTGGCGGCGCACTGGACAGAACAGGGCATGCAGATCGACTCGGTGAAATTGCAGCGTGACGATCTGAGCCTGAGTCTGTCGGGGCGTCTGCAACCCGGTGGAAACTGGCCGCTCACCGCTGAGGGCCAATTGACCCTGTCGACTCCCGCGCCTTGGACATTGGCGTTGAAGATTGACGGCGACCTGCTGAAAACCCTGAACCTGAAAGCCGACAGCAGCGGCTATCTCACCGGGCAACTGACTGGCGAATTGCAACCGCTGGCGGAAAACCTGCCGGCCAAGGTGCGCATCACCGCTGACGGCTTCAAGCCCAGCGCCGATCTGCCGGACACCCTGCAACTCAATCAACTGGAACTCACCGGCGCGGGCGATCTGAAAAACGGTTATCAGTTGCTCGGCAAGGCCAATTTGCCTGGGGAAAAAGGCCCGGTCGCGCTGGCGGTGCAAGGCAAGGTCGGCGCCAATGGCGCGCAGATCGCCGCGCTGGACCTGACCGCCAACGACAAGCAAAGCCTCAAGCTCAACGGGCAGGTGGACTGGAGCAAAGGCCTGAGCGCCGAGGCGAAAATCGATTGGCTGGACTTCCCGTGGCACAGCCTCTATCCATTAATCGACGAACCGGAAGTGGCCCTGCGCAGCTTCACCGGTGAAGTTTCCTACACCGACAGCAAATACCTCGGCCACTTCAACGCGGCGCTGGACGGCCCGGCCGGTGCGTTCACCCTGACCAGCCCTTTCGCTGGCGACCTGACGAAAATCTATCTACAACAAATTCAACTGGTGGCCGGGCAAGGCAAGGCCGAAGGGCATTTGAACCTGCAATTCGCCGATGGCATCGCCTGGGACACCGCGCTGGATCTTTCGGCGATCAACCCGGCGTACTGGGTCGCGGAACTGCCGGGCACCCTCGCTGGACCGTTGCGCAGCAAGGGCGAGCTGAAGAATGAAAAACTCAGCCTCGCTGCCGACCTTGATCTGAAGGGCAAACTGCGCGGCCAACCAGCGATTTTGCAGGCCAAGGCCGACGGCGCTGGTGAGCAATGGAATCTCAACGCCCTACAGATTCGGCTCGGTGACAACAGCATCAACGGCAAGGGCAGCCTGCAACAGAAACTCAGTGGGCAGATCGATATCAAGCTGCTGCGCCTGGCCCAGCTCTGGCCGCAACTGCGCGGGCAGATCAATGGCCGGGTCGACGTCGCCGGTACGCTCAAGGCACCGCAAGGCAAGCTCGGGTTGCAAGGCACGCAGTTGGCGTTCCAGGACAATCGCCTGCAAAGCCTCAACCTCGACGCGACCCTCGACAGCGCGCAACGGGCGAAAATCGACCTCAAGGGCAGCGGCATCCAGGCGGGCGACACCTCGCTGGGCACGTTGACCGCCAGCGGACAGGGCGACATCAAGAACCAGAAACTCAACCTCGACCTGCAAGGGCCGAAGCTCAAACTCGCGCTTGGCCTCGACGGAGCGCTGGATAAAGGCAACTGGCGCGGACGTCTGGCCAGCGGCGATATCCAGGCCGGGGGCCAGGACTGGAAACTGCAAGGTCCGGCAAAACTGGAACGGCTGGCGGATGGCAAAATCAACTTCGGCGCCCATTGCTGGGCGTCCGGTCCGGCCAGTTTGTGTGGTGAAGACCAACGCCTGATGCCAGAGCCGAAGCTGCGTTACCACCTCAAGCAATTCCCGATCGACAGCCTCGCGCAGTGGCTACCGAAGGATTTCGCCTGGCAGGGTCGACTCAACGCCGACGTGCAACTGGACTTGCCCGCCAGTGGCCCGAACGGCGTAGTCAGCATCGATGCCAGCGGTGGCACATTGCGTGTGAAGGAGAAAGACCAGTGGCTGGACTTCCCTTACCAGACCCTGAAACTCACCAGCAAGCTCACGCCAAAGCGCATCGACACCGACCTCAGTTTCGTCGGCGGCAAGCTCGGCGAACTGATGGTGCAGGCGCAGATCAACCCGTTGCCGAAGAACAAACCGCTGACCGGTTCCTTCCGCTTGAGTGGTCTGGATCTGTCGGTGGCACGGCCGTTCGTGCCGATGGTCGAGAAGCTGACCGGACGTTTGAATGGCAGCGGCACGATTTCCGGTGGGCTATTGGCGCCGCAGGTCAACGGCAGTCTGCAACTCAGCGACGGCGAAGTGTCCGGCCCCGAGTTGCCGATGGAGATCGAAGCCTTGCAGTTGCAGGCAGTCATCGCCGGTGAAACCGTTCAGATCAACGGCGGCTGGAAAAGCGGCAAGACCGGGCAGGGCAGCTTGAACGGCAACATTGCCTGGGGCCAGGCGCTGGTGGTGGATCTGGTGCTCAAAGGCTCGCAGTTGCCGGTCAGTGTCGAACCGTACGCCAAGGTCGAAGTGGCGCCGGACCTGAAAATCTCGATGAAGGGCGACGAGCTGGCCATCGCCGGCAAAGTGCAGGTGCCCAAGGGCGACATCACCATCCGCGAATTGCCGCCATCAACGGTCAAGGTTTCCGATGACACGGTGATCGTCGGCCAGCAGACCGAAGAAGGCAAACCACCACTGGCCATGAAAATGGACATTGATGTGGTGGTCGGCGAGGAAAAACTTAGTTTCGCCGGGTTCGGCCTGACCGCGAACGTGAAGGGGCATGTGCACATCGGCGACAACATGGACACTCGCGGTGAGCTATGGCTCAACGACGGTCGTTATCGCGCCTATGGCCAACGGCTTACGGTGCGACGGGCGCGGTTGCTGTTCGCAGGTCCCATCGACCAGCCGTATCTGGACATCGAAGCCATTCGCCAGACTGACGATGTGATCGCTGGCATTCGCTTGAGCGGCAGCGCCGAGCAGCCGACTACGCAGATTTTCTCCGAGCCGGCCATGAGTCAGGAGCAGGCGTTGTCCTATCTGGTGCTGGGGCGTCCGCTGAGCACCAACGGTGAGGACAACAACATGCTCGCCCAAGCGGCGCTTGGTTTGGGCTTGATGGGCAGTTCCGGGGTGACGGGCGGTCTGGCCAAGAATCTGGGGATCGAGGATTTCCAGCTCGATACCCAAGGCAGCGGCAATGCCACCAGCGTTGTGGCCAGTGGCAATCTTTCGGAGAAGCTCAGTTTGCGGTATGGCGTCGGGGTTTTTGAGCCGGCCAATACCATTGCCTTGCGTTACAAGCTGAGCAAAAAGGTTTACCTCGAAGCCGCGGGTGGCGTGGCCAGTTCGCTGGATATTTTTTATAAGCGTGATTTTTAGGGGCTTCTGAGTACATATCCGTTTCTGCGGTAACAGCGGCTTATGGTTTCGTCCGGCCCCTCGCTAAGGCTCGGTGGTCCTTCGTTTCGAAGGGGCGGGTGGATCAAGATCAAAAGCTGCAGGCGAGCTAACGCTCGGCCTACTGAGTGGTGAAGAGCTTGAGTGTACGCCTTCCCCCTGTGGGAGCCAGCCTGCGGGCGATGTCGGCCTCCCTGCCAACCAGTCTCTTCCAGATGTACCCAAACCAACTGTAGGAGCGAGCCTGCTCGCGAAAAACGTCCGGACAACGCGATCATTCAGATAGGGCACGTTATCGTTGATATCCATCGCGAGCAGGCTCGCTCCTACAGGAATCTACGTCGTAGCCAGAACCCAATACGCACGCAAAAAAGAGCACGTACATTCAATTTTTTCTCGCTGGGTCCCGGCATTCTCAATGCTCGTTTCGCCGGAGCCTTGCGTGATGTCTGATTCCAATTCACTTGAATCGACCAGCCCTGGGGCTGATGAAGTCGTGACCCTGATCGTCAAGCATCGGGTCAAGGCCGGTTTTGAAGTGCCTTACGAAGCGTGGTTGCGCAACATCGTCAAAGTCGCCGGGCAGAACGTCGGTCACTTGGGGGTAGATGTGGTGCGCGGCAAAAGCGCCGGCCTCGACATGTACACCTGCGTGCTACGCTTTTGTTCTACCGAGGCGATGCAGCGTTGGCTCGATTCGCCGCAACGCCAGGCGTTGGTCGACGAAGCTGCGCCGATGCTCGCCGATGGCGACCAGACCGAGGTTAATCCGGTCAACGAGTTCTGGTTCTCGCCTCAGGCCGAGGACGGCTCGCCACCGCCGCGCTGGAAGCAGGCCGTGGTGACGCTGTTGGTGATCTTGCCGCACACGCTGCTGGTGCCGCTGATCTGGGGGCCGCTGCTGCGGCTCAATGCCTTCCTGTCCAGTTACATGGTCGCCACGTTCCTGATCACCCTGACCATAGTGCTGTCGGTGGTGTATGTCTTCATGCCCATGGCGACGCGTCTGTTCGCACCCTGGCTGTCCGCCGCCCATTTGCCAAAGGAAACGCGATGAACGCCGATCTGATTCTGTTCAATGGCCAATTTCATACCGTTGACCGCGAGAACCCGTTCGCCACCGCCGTGGCGATCAGCGAGGGTCGTTTCGTCGCGGTGGGGAGCGATGCCGAAGCCATGGCATTGCGCGGCGCGAATTCGCAGGTGATCGACCTCAAGGGCCGTTGCGTGATTCCCGGTCTCAACGACTCCCACCTGCACTTGATCCGTGGCGGTTTGAACTACAACCTCGAATTGCGTTGGGAAGGCGTGCCGTCGCTGGCCGATGCGCTGCGCATGCTCAAGGACCAGGCCGACCGCACGCCGACACCGCAGTGGGTGCGGGTAGTCGGTGGCTGGAACGAATTCCAGTTCGCCGAAAAGCGCATGCCGACCCTCGAAGAACTCAATCAGGCCGCACCGGACACGCCGGTGTTCGTCCTGCACTTGTACGACCGCGCCTTGCTCAACCGTGCCGCACTGCGAGTGGCCGGTTATACCCGCGATACGCCGAACCCGCCGGGTGGTGAAATCGTTCGCGATGCCAACGGCAATCCGACCGGCATGCTGGTGGCGCGACCCAACGCGATGATTCTCTACTCGACCCTGGCCAAGGGGCCGAAGTTGCCGCTGGAGTATCAGGTCAACTCGACCCGCCAGTTCATGCGCGAACTCAATCGTCTGGGCCTGACCAGCGCCATCGATGCCGGCGGCGGTTTCCAGAATTATCCGGACGACTATCAGGTGATCGAACAGTTGGCCAAGGATGAGCAATTGACCGTGCGCATCGCCTACAACCTGTTCACCCAGAAACCCAAGGAAGAGCTGAGCGACTTCAAGAACTGGACCGGCAGTGTGAAGTTGCATCAGGGCGACGATTACCTGCGGCACAACGGCGCCGGGGAAATGCTGGTGTTCTCGGCGGCGGATTTCGAGGACTTCCTGGAGCCGCGCCCGGACCTGCCGCAAAGCATGGAGGACGAACTGGAGCCGGTGGTGCGCCACCTCGTCGAACAGCGCTGGCCGTTCCGTTTGCACGCCACTTACAACGAATCCATCAGCCGCATGCTCGACGTGTTCGAGAAGGTCAATCGGGACATTCCGTTCAATGGCCTGCCGTGGTTTTTCGACCACGCCGAAACCATCACCCCGCAGAACATCGAGCGGGTGAGGGCGTTGGGCGGCGGCATCGCGATTCAGGATCGCATGGCGTTCCAGGGCGAGTACTTCGTCGAGCGCTATGGCGCGAAAGCCGCCGAGGCGACGCCGCCGATCAAACGCATGCTCGCCGAAGGCGTGCCGGTAGGCGCGGGCACCGATGCCACGCGGGTATCGAGTTACAACCCGTGGACCTCGCTGTACTGGATGGTCAGCGGTCGCACCGTTGGCGGCATGGAGTTGCATGCCGAAGGTTTGTCGCGGCAAACCGCGCTCGAACTGTTCACTCATGGCAGCGCCTGGTTCTCGTCCGAGCAGGGCAAGAAGGGCCAGATCAAGGTCGGGCAACTGGCCGACGTCGCGGCGTTGAGCGCGGACTTTTTCAGTGTCGATGAAGATGCGATCAAGTGGATCGAGTCGGTGTTGACCGTGGTCGGCGGCAAGGTGGTGTACGCCGCCGGTGACTTCGAAAAACTCGGGCCGGCCAGCGTACCGGTGCTACCGGACTGGTCGCCGGTGGCGAAAGTGCCGGGACACTGGCGGCCGAACGCACCGTTGCAGGCGCAGGTTCACCAGTGCAGCGGGCCGTGCGCGGTGCACTCCCACAGCCATGAGCGGGCGCGTCTGTCGAATGCGCCGGTCAGCGATTTCGCCGGTTTCTGGGGCGCCTTCGGCTGCTCGTGCTTTGCCTTCTGACGAATACAAAAAAGCCCTGGCGGTCAGCGTCAGCGCCTCAAGTCACAACCATCCACCAAGGAGTTTCACATGAGCAACGTTCCTTACAAGCGCCTGAACAAAGACGATGCAGTGGTGCTGCTGGTCGATCACCAGACCGGCCTGATCTCGCTGGTGCAGGATTTCTCGCCCAACGAATTCAAGAACAACGTGCTGGCGCTGGGTGACATCGCCAAGTTCTTCGAACTGCCGACCATCCTCACCACCAGTTTCGACAGCGGTCCGAACGGCCCGATCGTGCCGGAGCTCAAGGCGCAGTTCCCGGACGCGCCGTTCATTGCCCGCCCCGGCCAGATCAACGCCTGGGACAACGCCGACTTCGTCAAAGCGGTAAAGGCCACCGGTCGCAAGCAATTGATCATCGCCGGTGTGGTGACTGACGTGTGCGTGGCATTCCCGACCCTGTCGGCGTTAGCCGAAGGTTTTGACGTGTTCGTCGTGACCGATGCTTCCGGCACCTTCAACACCACCGTGCAGCAAGCTGCATGGGCGCGCATGTCGGCTGCCGGTGCACAACTGCTGAACTGGTTCTCCGTGGCCTGCGAGCTGCAAGGCGACTGGCGCAACGATATGGAAGGCCTGGCCAACCTGTTGTCCGAGCGCATTCCGAACTACCGCAACCTGATCAACAGCTACACCACGTTTACCGCCAAGTAAGTGTTCGGCTGTCGGCTTCGGCCGGCACCCTTGAAAAGATCGCAGCCTGCGCCAGCTCCTACAGGGAAACGCATTCCAACGTAGGAGCTGCCGCAGGCTGCGATCTTTTGCTATCCAGGATGATGGAGTGCTGAAAAGGGTAAAAACCGCTATAACGCATTTGACCGTCAACCAAGGCGTGACAATGAACCCGTTCGAAGACATGCGTATTTTTTGCCAGGTGATGGATTCCGGCAGCTTCACCGCCGCCGCCGATCAACTGGGCCTGTCCAAGCAATTCGTCAGCCGACGCCTGATGCAGCTTGAAGAGCGCCTCGGCGTGCGTCTGCTTAATCGCTCGACCCGACGCCTGGACGTCACGCCGCTCGGGCAGAGTTACTACGAATCAGCCCTGCGCCTGCTCAGCGAAGTCGAGCAAGTGGAGCAGGGCATCGCCGGCCAGACCACCGAGCCGCGCGGCACCATTCGCGTCAGCGCGCCGCTGTCGTTTGCATTGGCGCATCTGGGCTGCCTGCTACCCGTTTTTTTGCAGCGCTACCGCGACGTCACCGTCGAAGTGGACTTGAGCGATCGCCCGGTAGACCTGCTCGGTGAAGGCTACGACCTGGCCTTGCGCATCGGCACCCTCGAAGATTCGACATTGATCGCCCGCCGCATCGCTTCGATCGAACGCGTGTATTGCGCGAGCCCGGCTTATCTGGCGGAACGTGGTACGCCGGTCAAACCTGAAGACTTGCTCAGCCATGACTGCCTGCCGTACGGCCACGGTCGTCAGATGCAATGGCGTTTCACGGGGCAGGGCAAGCCGCTGGCCGTCAATGTCACCGGGCGGATGCGGGTCAACAATGGTGAGTTGCTCAGGGACGCGGCGATTGCCGGGATGGGCATTACTTACTTGCCAACGTTCATCGTCGGTTCGGCGTTGAAGGATGGCAGGTTGGTGCCGGTGCTGGACGCGTTTCGTCCGGAGCCGCTGACGCTGTCGGCGGTGTATCCGCAGCATCGCCAGTCATCGCGACCGGTGCAGGCGTTGATCGGGTTTTTGCGGGAGCGGCTGGATCAGGCGAAGGGTGAATCGTAGATCGGCAATTCGCAACATCCCCTGTAGGAGCAAAGCTTGCTCGCGATTGCGGTGGTCCATTCAACAGTGATGTTGACTGACACTCCGTCATCGCGAGCAAGCTTTGCTCCTACAAGGTTTAGTGCAAGTCAGTTGATGCGTTTGTCATCGCCTGGCTCACCAGCCGCATGCAGCCCGCGATCATCACCGATTTCCCCGGCCTGATGAACACCGTGGTCATCGCCGATTTCGCCTGAGCGATGCACGCCATTGTCATCACCCGAACGGTGTACACCATGATCGTCACCCGGTTCGGAATGAGTGCCGCTGCGTCCGGAATTGGAGGCTGTGCTGCCGGAGTGTCCCGACGCATGGTCGCTGCCGCTGTGACCGCTGCCAGCGCTGTTGCCACCGTGACCACTGCCGCTGCTGCCGCCATTGCCACCGCCGCCGTTACCGCCGCCACCGCCGTTACCGCCACCACCACTGCCACCGTGACCGCCGCCATTGCCGCCGCCACCATGGCCGCCGCCGCCGCCGCCGCCGCCGCCGCCGCCGCCGCCGCCGCCGCCACCGCCACCGCCACCGCCACCGCCACCGTGGCCACCACCTCCGCCGCCGCCACTACCACCATCTCTCGCCTGTGCACTCGATACACCGGACAGGCTGTCCGGGATCAATACGGTAGACGCCGACAAGACCGCGCCAATAGCTACTGCCAGTAAAAGCTTGTTGATGTGCATGTCGTTCTCCGTCTTTTTGTTCAGCTTGGAACGTTGATGAACATTGCAACTTGCTGCTGTATTCAGTGGGTGAACACGTCAACGTCCGGCTTTATTCAGTCGAAAGTTGAAAAAAACACCGCAGCGTGCCGTGAGACCCCGTTCCGGAGGGTCAGTGGATGCTTGAAGCGAGTTCGAAAATCGGGATGTACATCAGGATCACGATCACCCCGATCAGCAGGCCGATGAAGGTCATCAGCAATGGTTCGAACAGCCGTACGAACCATTCGATCCAGCGGCTGATTTCTTCGTCGTAGAAGTCGGCGCTGCGCTCCATCATCTGCCCGAGGTTGCCGGACTGTTCGCCGGCCCGCAGCAAACGCAGGGACACCGGGGTCACCAGATGATTGAGTTCCAGCGCGGTCGACAACGATTGTCCCTCGCGCACCCGTTCGCAGGCCTGGTCCAGGCGTACGCGGGAGGCGGGCGTCAGCAGGTTGCGGACCATGCCCATGGCGGTGACGAGGGGAATGCCGCCTTGCAGCAGAATCCCCAGCGAACGGTAGAAGCGCGCCAGTTCGTACATGAAGATGCGCTGGTGCACCGCCGGGAGTTTTTCGATCAGGCGATCCACTCCACGGCGGAACGACGGTTGTCGCTGGAGCAGGGCGAGGGCGACGATGATGGCCATGAAGGCACCGAAGAATTCGCCCTGGTGGGCGTGCAGGAACATGCCGCTGGTCATCAGGATCTGCGACAGCCACGGCAGGTTCGACCCCAGCCCTTCGAATACCAGGCTGAAGCGCGGCACCACATAACCCATCAGGAACAACACCACGCCGCCGCCCACCACCAGCAACAGCATCGGGTAGATCGAGGCGCTGACGATCTTCTGCCGAACCTCGTCCATGCGCTGGCGATAGCTGACGTAGCGACCCAAAGCTTCGCCTACCGCGCCGGTTTTCTCGCTGGACTGCACCAGCGCCACGTACAGCGGAGGAAACACCGCCGACAACTGGCTCAAGGCCTGGGAGAAGGATTTGCCTTCATACAGCAGGCGCACCAGTTCGCTCAGGGTTTTGCGGGCCTGTGGCGCCGATTCTTTTTCCGCGAGGCTTTCCAGCGCGTCGATCAACGGCAGGCCGGCGTTGAGCAACGTGGTTAGTTCCTGGCTGAACAACACCAGGTTGAAGGTTTCGCGCTGCTTGAGGCGCAACGCCCGCCAGTGCCGCTCGGCGTGCAGGCTGACCACCCGCAGGCCCTGGTCCTCGGCGATGCGCCGGGCTTCACTATGGCCCGGTGCTTCGACGGTCATCGACACCACACCGGCCTTGCCGACTGCTTTGAGGTGAAACCGCATGGTCGCCACCGTCATTGCCAACTGGTGACTTCGGCGTTTTCGCCTTCGCCGCCGGGCTGGCCATCCTTGCCCATCGACAACAGGTCGTACTCGCCGTTTTCGCCGGGATAGCGGTAGGTGTAGTTACGGCCCCACGGATCTTGCGGCAGCTTTTTCTGCAAGTACGGGCCGGTCCAACGGGTTTCGTCGCTCGGTGCGGTGACCAGCGCCTGCAAGCCCTGTTCGGTCGACGGGTAATGGCCGACTTCCAGGCGATACAGGTCCAGGGCTTTGCCCAGGCCTTCTATTTGCGCCTTGGCCACTTTCACTTCGGACCGGCCCAGTTGCGCAAAATACTTCGGCGCCACGATGCCGGCCAACAGCCCCAGCACCACCAGCACCACCAACAATTCAAGCAATGTGAACCCGCGTTGAGGACGCGGGGCGAAATGCAGTCGCTGTTTCATGATGACCTCACACAGTCGGCAGAAGGGTCGCAACAAAGGCCTATGCAATTGCCATGCAAATGCTCATCAAGCTTTTGCCGTCCTCCTGCAACCCCCGTATTACGGCCTCTCGCGCTTTCGGCACAGTGCTTGCGTATGGCTGATAAACGACCGGCCATTGGGGCATTACCCCCATTTTTCGGGGCCGGGCAGGGGAGACAGAGCTATGAAAACTCTCACCACAGGAATGCTCGGCTTGATGCTGCTGGCCGGCGTCGTTCAAGCCGATGTATTCGTTTCCGTGGACGCCAAGGGCAACTTCGTCCTGTCCAACGTCCACCGCCCCGGTCGCCAATATGAACGGGTGATTCGTGAGGCCGAGGCGACCGTGGTCAGCCTCGACCAACAGCCGCAGATGATCGCCGCGCGACCCTATGCCGAGCTGGTATCCAAAGCCGCCACCGACAACCAGTTGCCGGCGGCGCTGTTGCACGCGGTGATCCAGACCGAGTCCAGCTACAACGCCAGCGCCGTATCGCCCAAAGGCGCCGGTGGCTTGATGCAATTGATGCCTGACACCGCCCGCGAGATGGGCGTCAAAGACGTCTACGACCCCAAGGCCAATATCCAGGGCGGCGCCCGCTATCTCAAACGCCTGATGACGATGTTCGACAACGACATCGCCCTCGCCGTGGCGGCCTACAACGCCGGGCCGCAAGCGGTACTCAGCCGTGGCGGCGTGATCCCGCCGTTCGCCGAAACCCAGCGTTATGTACCCAGCGTTTTACGCCAATACCGGCGTTTGCAGGGGCTGGCGGCGGATGCCCCGCTGTGATCGAAACCCCGGGGCGGGTTTCCCCAACATTGGGGCATGGTGGCCCCGCTGTAGCAGCTGCCGAGCCTGCGAGGCTGCGTTCGAGTGCGAAGCAGTCGCCAACCCTGAAGACGATTTTTTCTGTCCCACCGCATTGCCTGATTTCACGACGGCTTCGCCGTCTAACGCAGCCTCGCGTTGCTCGGCAGCTGCTACAGACGGTTCGGGCAAAAAAGTGGGGAAAAAGTGGGGGTTTTTCCCCCGACTTACTAAATGAAGATTGTAACTGGCTGAAAAACAACTGAATTTTTTATGGCATGCAGATTGCTCAAAGGGTTTTGTCGAGAATTATTCCCTGTGAGCACCCACAGTGAGGCCCGTGATCATGACCGGCATTTACCACGCTCCACAAATACTCCCCTGGTTGCTGTTGGCCGCTTCGATGCTCGGCATCGAGATTGCCGAAGCAGCTGCGCGCTGTGAACGCAACCTGGTGGCCAACGTCGTGGCGCTGGATCAGCCGCTGATGTTCAACCGCCTCGGGGCACAGAACGTCAACGGCATGATGTTCGCCCTGCGTCGAGACGTGGTCGATGACCGCCAGGTTTCCCTGGAGCAGGGCGGCGCGGCAGTGCCGGGCAAAGTGTCCCTGCGGCCTGACAAGCGTCCGCGTCCGCTGGTATTGCGCGTAGCTGCCGGTGACTGCCTGACCGTCAACCTGCAAAACCTGCTGGCCTACCAGCCCAACCCCGGCTCCCACAGCGATGGCGGTGGAGAGGAAGAGGGTGAAGAGGAAGAAGGCATCGAAATCGGTGACGGTGCGACCCAGTTCAAGGCAGACGAACAAGCGGCTGACCGTCACGTTGGCTTCCAGGTCAACGGCATGCAAGCGGTCAACAGCATCGATGACATTGCGTCCTATACCGGGCGCAACGCCAACACACTGGTTGCCCCTGGCGCCAGTCGTTCCTACACCCTGTATGCCGAACGCGAAGGTGCGTTCGTGGTGAGCAGCCGTGGCGCAACGTTCGGTGGCGAGGGCGCGGCCGGCAACAATGCCAACGGTCTGTTCGGTCAGGTGGCGGTCATGCCCAAGGGCGGTCGCAGCTACCGCAATACCATTACCGAAGAAGAAATGCGTCTGGCCAGCACCGGGCGCACGCCAGCCGGTCAGCCGATTGTCGATTACCAGGCGCGCTACCCACAGCGCGAGCCGTGGATTCGTGAAGGCAAGGCCGGCAAGCCGATCATCAACATGGTCGACGGCAATGAAATCATCTCCAGCGAAGCCGATGCAATCGTCATGGGCAGCAACGCCGACGGCAGTTTCCCAAGCTCCACTTATCCACTTGAAGCCTTGGGCAAACGCAACCCGGCCATCCCCAATCGCCTTGAGCCGTTCCGCGATTTCTCCGCGCAGTTCCAGGATGAAACCGCAGTCACCCAAGCGTTCCCCGCTTATTTCGCGGACCCGGTCATGGCCCATGTGCTGGAGCCGACTCGCGACTCGTTCATGATCAACTATGGCGCCGGTGGCATGGGTGCCGAGGTGCTCGCCAACCGCTTGGGTGTGGGGCCGATGCACGATTGTCTTTCCTGCGCTTATGAAGAATTCTTCCTCAGTGCCCACACCGTCGGCGACGTGGCGATGCTGGTGGACGTACCGGCCAACGCCGGGCTGGAAGGCATCACCCCGGGCCAGACGCCGAACGCCGATCAGGTCGGGGTCAAGGCGACCACGGCGTTGTATCCGTCGGAGCCTTCGAACGTCGCTCACAGCTACATCGGTGACTTCGTCAAATTCCGCAACACGCACAACGGCTACGAACACCACATCTTCCACTTGCACGGCCATCAGTGGCTGTTCAACCCCAATGACGACAACTCCGACTACGTGGATGCCCAAGGCATCGGGCCGGGCGCCGGCTACACCTATGAAATTGCCAACGGCGGTTCCGGCAACCGTAACCGGGTCGCGGGCGATGCGATTTATCACTGCCACTTCTACCCGCACTTTGCCCAAGGCATGTGGGCCATGTGGCGGGTCCACGACGTGTTTGAAGAAGGCACCAAACTCGAAGTTTCACAACAAGGTGCCGACGGCTTCCACAGCGAACCGTATGCGCTGCGCAGCGGCAAACCGGCGGCGGACGCACGGGCCTTGCCCGATGGCGAAATCGTTGCCGGCACGCCAATCCCGGCAGTCGTTCCACTGCCAGGCAAAGCCATGCCGCCAATGCCGGGCAAAGTCGCGGTCGTACCGAAAATCGGCGAAACCCTCGTGGCTGCCAACGACGACGATGACGGTGAAGAAGGCAACGATGACGGCGAGCATCATGACGGCGGTGTCACCGGAGCCATCGGCTCGCTGGCGCTGGTCGATCGCAGCGAAGCCAACCGCAATGCCGATGGCACCCTGAAAAACCCAGGCTATCCATTCTGGATCGGCGGCATGGAAAGTTCGGTCGGCCAACGCCCACCGACCCCACCGCTGGACATGCTCGATGCCGCTACCGCCCAAGCCTTGAAGGCGAGTGGCAAAGCCTTGTGGGCCAACCTCGACCCGAACCAATCCGGTGGCTGGAACGGCGGCTTGGCGCGCCATGCCCTGGGCGGTGTGTCTGAAGGTGGCGAAGCCGAGACCATCACCACGTCGCTGGACTTCTCCAAGACTGTGACCCGGGCCAAGCCTATTTACATGCCCGAGGAGGGCACGGAAGTCGAACAAGCGGCCATGGCCTTCCACGCGAAAAAAGATCACCCAAGCTTTGCCGTACTGCCAGGCAACCAGATCGTGGCGCGCAACTTCCGCACCAACGGCGCCTTGCCGGTGGCCGGTGCGCCGTACTACGAACCGTGCATGGATGACCGGCAAAAACGCCTGACCAGCAGCGCCGGCACCGGTGAGTTCATCAGTGGCGAGCGCCTCGAAGGCATGTCGTTCATCGGTGCCTCGACCTTCACCGCGGACCGTCCGCGGGTCTACAAAGCGGCGAACATCCAGTTCGACGCGGTGTACAACAAGGTCGGCTACCACTTCCCGCAAGCGCGCATTCTTGCGCTGTGGGAAGACGCCTGGCCGGTCATCACCAAGCAGCGTCCGCCAGAACCTCTGGTGATGCGCATGAATACCTTCGATTGCGTGCAGTACCAGCAAACCAACCTGATTCCGGCCACCTATGAGATGGACGACTATCAGGTGCGCACGCCGACCGACGTGATCGGCCAGCACATTCACCTGCCGAAGTGGGACCTGGTGTCCGCCGATGGTTCGTCCAACGGCTGGAACTACGAAGACGGCGTGCTCTCCCCAGGCGCCGTGCAGGAACGCGTCCACGCCATCCGCGAGTTCAACCAGTGCGAAGGCACCGACCCGCGTGACGGCACCCCGGCTTGCCCGAAAGCCAAGAATCACCCGTTCTTCGGTCAATACGGCCGGGCTGATTGGGTGGGCGCGCGGACGGCCATGCAACGCTGGTTCGTCGACCCGGTGGTGAATACCTATGGCGTCGACCGTGGCCTGGGCACCATCTTCACCCACGACCACCTCGGCCCATCGACTCACCAACAGATTGGCCTGTATGCCACCGTACTGGCTGAACCAGCCGGTTCCACCTGGTTCCACGCCGAAACCGGCGAGCCTCTGTACAGCGGCGCGCGGCAGGACGGCGGGCCGACTTCGTGGCAGGCGGTGATCTCTACCGGTGACCTGGATGGCGACGGCAAGAACGACAGCTTCCGCGAGTTCTTCCTTGAGTACAGCGACTTCCAGCACGCCTATGAAGCCGGTGTGTACGTGGGCGCTGGCCCTAACGGCGTGCCGAACCCGCAAGCGTTCCCGGCCACGGCCGACAGCTTCCGCTACGCGATCAACCCACCGGTGCGTGACAACACCAGCGAGTTGCTTGAAGCGGTTGTCGAGCTGCGCGGCGGCGTGAAACCGGGCTGCCCAAGCCGCCCATGCCCACAAGCGATCTCGGTGGATGACCCTGGCATGTTCGTCGTCAACTACCGCAACGAACCGCTGGCCCTGCGGGTGTACGACCCGAACAAGGTCGGCCCGGACGGCAAGCGCGGCATGCAGGCCGATGGCCTGGGCGGCGACCTGGCGTATGCCATGCAAAGCCGTACCGACCGTGCGATCCCGGCGATGAACCTGGCGCCGAACCTGATCACCGCGGCCACCGGCCCAACCGGCGGCACCACGCTGTTCCCGCCGCACATCAACCGTGGCGGCGCCGAACCGGGTGATCCGTTCACGCCGATGCTGCGCACCTACACCGGTGACAACGTGCGGCTGCGGGTGCATGCCGGCGGTCACGAAGAGGAGCACAACGTCACCCTGCACGGCGTGAAGTGGCTGCAAAGCGGTTCCGGCTTCGGCAACAGCTCCAACTCGGGCTGGCGCGCGTCGCAGATGGTCGGGATCTCCGAGCAGATGGGCTTCAATGCGCCGGTGTCGATGATTTCCAGCGCGGCGGCGACCACCGGTGACTACCTGTACACCATGGACGCGTCCATCGAGGGTTACTGGAACGGCATCTGGGGCGTGATGCGCAACTACACGGCGCAACGCAGCGACCTGTTCGCGGTGCCGAACAATCCGAAACCGACCGGCATGCGCAACACCGTGGCGTTCGACGGCATCTGCCCACGGATTGGCGCCAACCCGAACGGCATTGGCACCCGGCCAACCGTGCAGCGCAACTATGAAGTGGTCGCGGCGCTGGCCAACGACATCCTCAGCAATCCGCTGGGCCTGTCCATCGCTGATCCGGCGAATCTCGGCCAGCATGTCGGCGGGCCGCTGAAACCGGCGGGCGGCACCCTGGTGCTGAACTCGCGGCCAGTGAGCATTCCGCAAATCACAGTGACCGATCTTGAAGATGGCGAGACCTTCACCATCGGCGGACAAAGCGGGCCGCTGCATGACCCGACCGCAATCCTGTATGTGCGCAAAGGCGACCTCGATCCGATCACCGGCAAGTTGAAACCCGGTGTGCCTGTCGAACCGCTGATCCTGCGTGCGGCGGCCGGTGACTGCATCAACATCACCCTGGAAAACCGTCTGCCGAGCGTAATGCCGGACCTGGCCCAGACTGCGATCATGCAAGGCCTGGCCAAGCGTGACCGCAACGATGGCATGGGCTCGACCACCTTCAACAACAACCTGTTGCGGCCATCGAGCCATGTCGGCCTGCACGCGCAACTGCTGGCTTATGACATCACCAAATCGGACGGTGCCAACGTCGGCGCCAACCCGATCCAGACCGTGCCACCGCGCGTCGGCAGCACCGGTGCGTACCCGACCCGTACCTATCAGTACTACGCCGGGCACCTGGAACGTGAAGGCAAACCGATCACCCAACTGGGGCGCAACGTCGACAACATCAACGCCACGGCGGTGGAGTTCGGCGGGTTGAACTTCACTCCGGCGGACGTCATCAAGCAACCGCAAAAAGGCCTTGGCGGTGCGATGAGCGTCCTGCCGATCGGTTCGACCTGGGTTGAAGACGCCAAGCGCGCGTCGGCCACAGTGACCGCGCCGGGCCAGACCGTCTACCGCGATTTTGCGATGGTCTGGCAGCGCGCCTTGAACACTCGCTGGGCCAATGGCCGGCCGGTGGAAGGCATTGCCTCGGAAGGCAACGGTGTGCCGAACGATCCGAAGGACAACGCGAGCATGGCGATCAACTACAAGATCGAACCGATGTGGTTCCGCTTCGGCCTGGCCCCGGATGCACCATTCGGTCACGCCGGCAGCCCTGGCACCTACGGCGACGTGCCGAACGCGCACATGGCCTACAGCAACGCCTTGGTCGGCGGTGATCCGCAAACGCCGGTGTTCTACGTCAAGCCGGGGCAACCGTTCCGTACGCACATCCTGATGCCGTCCGGTGGCAGTCGCGGTTCGACCTTCCAGCTTGACGGTCACGTCTGGTCGGTGAACCCGTTCGTGTCGGAGAAGAGTGATGTGGGTGGCTACCCGACGGGCACACCGGGGATCGGTTCGGTGAAATTCGGCTACAACCCGATGTCGATGTACATCGGCGCCCGGGAAAGCGTGTTGCCGGCGGCGCACTTCAGCTTCATGCACCCGAGCGCCGGGGGCAGCAATGCGATAGCGGGGGACTACCTGTACCGCGACAACGCGTCCTTCGGTAATACCGCCGGGTTGTGGGGGCTGTTGCGGGTGACCAACGAGCCGGAACCGGCGCCTGCGCCGTAGGTGTGTGATGGGGTGACACCGACCTGTAGGAGCAAAGCTTGCTCGCGATGGGGTCACCCCGGTTTTGTGTAGTGAGGCGGTTGACGCCATCGCGAGCAAGCTTTGCTCCTACGGGGCGATGTCGCTCAAAGAAGTGAGGCAGACACAGATCTGAAGGGGAGTTTTGCCATGAACAGGACCATCACATTCGCCAGTTGTGCGCTCGTCGTCGCAGGGGCGTTGATCTGGCTTGGGGTATCGCGTACATCGCCGCCGACCCTGCTCAACCAAGTGGCACTGCCCAACACCTGGACCGGCCAGACCCTTGAGCGTGATGGCGTGTCCGTGGCGCTCGACGTCAAGGCGCTGGCCGAGGATGGCGTACTGCGCGAAGGTGAGTTCGCCGACGTGCAATTTCGCGTCACCGACAAGACTTCCGGCCAACCGCTGTCGGGCATTGCTCCCGGCGCCTGGGTCGACCCGGAAACCGTCGCCGCCGACAAGGCCCAGGGTCGCGACCAAAGCTGCAAAGCCCGGGTCGGGGTGTTCCTCAAATCAAGCATCGGCGCGCGGCCGCTGCTCGATCTCAACAGCTATTTCGTGTTGGTGATGAACCGCGATGCCAGCGTTTCGGTGGTGGACCCGTCGGTGTCGGTGGGCGGCATCACCAGCACCATGACGCGGATCGACATCAAGCAAGCGCCGATGGACTGGGTCACCCCGCGCGATAACAAACGCGTGTTCGTGTCGATGCCGACCGCTGGCGAAGTCGCGGTGATCGACACCGAACAATTCAAGTTGCTCGATTCGGTCGCGGCCGGCAGCAACCCGGTGCGCGTGGCCTTGCAACCGGACGAGCGCCTGCTGTGGGTCGGCAACAACGCCAAGACAGCGGAGCAATCCGGGGTCACCGTCATCGACACCCGCAGCCTGAAAACCCTCAAGCACCTGGCCACTGGCGGCGGCCACCACGAGATCGCCTTCAGCAAGGACAGCCGCTTTGCCTTCGTCACCAACCGCGACGACGGCACGGTGAGCATCATCGATGTCGCCAGCCTGACCTTGCTCAAACAGCTCAAGACCGGTTCGCACCCATTGTCGGTGGTGTATTCGCCGCTGTCCGGGGCCGCGTATGTGGCCGATGGCAAGGACGGCACCGTGACGGTGGTTGACGCTGCGAGCCAGTCGGTGCGACGGGTGATCAAGCTGAAACAGGGCCTCGGCCCGATGGGCTTCAGCGCCGACGGGCGTTTCGGCATCGTGCTCAATACCCTGGAGAACCAGGCCTCGGTGATCGATGCGGCCAACGATGCACTGATCCATGAACTGGACGTGTCCGCCGAACCCTACCAAGTGGTGTTCACCAAGGCTTATGCCTACATTCGCGGGCTGGCCTCGTCCAGGGTGACGATGATCAACCTGTCGTCTCTCGGTGAAGGCCGCAAGCCGATTACCCAGGGTTTCGAAGCCGGAACCAAGGCCCCACGGCTGGCCGGTGACCTGCCGCTGGCATCGAGCCTGGCGGTGTCGCGGGACGACAACGCGGTGTTTGTGGTCAACCCGACCGACAACACCACTTACTTCTATGCCGAAGGCATGAACGCTCCGATGTCCGGCTACCCCAATCGCGGGCAAGTGGCGCGGGCAGCGCTGGTCATCGACCGCAGCCTGCGCGAAGTCGAGCCGGGGCTGTACAGCGCACGGATCAAACTGCCAACGGCGGGGCGGTTCGACGTGGCGTTCCTGCTTAACCAGCCGAACATCATCCATTGCTTCAGCACCGTGGTTGAGGCGAATCCGAACGTCGCGCAAGTGGTTGGCACGCCGAAAGTCGAGTTCATGCTCGACAAGTCCACGGCCGCATTGGGCAGTCCGTACGTGGTGCGTTTTCGCATCGTCCAGGGCAAGCAGAAAACCCAGCGCAGCGGGGTCAAGGACGTTCAGGTGCGTTACTTCCTGGCGCCATCCTCGCGGCCTCAGGCAGTCGCGGCACTGGACGTCGGCAACGGCGTTTATGAAGCCCCGGTAACGCTTGACCAGAAAGGCGCCTGGTACCTGCATGTACGTGCGGCGTCGCTGGGTGCGGATTTCGGCGACCAGACATTTGCCAGCGTTCGGGTGCTGCCCGGCGAAACTCATTGAGAGGACATCGATATGAAGCGATTTGCACACCGTGGACTGCTGACTCTGTGTCTGTTGGCGGTTGGTATCGGCCAGGCCCTGGCTCATTCAGCGGATGAGCACGCCGGTCACACGCCGCCCAAGAGCGCCAGTTCGGAAAGCGCCCAGGTCAAGTTCGCCGACGTGGCGCTGGTGGACCAGAACGGCAAGACCGTACGCCTGGAAAAAGACCTGGTCAGCAACAAGATCGTGGTCATGAGCTTCATCTACACCAGTTGCACCACGGTGTGCCCGGTGGTGTCGTCGATCATGGGCAAGGTACAGAAACAGCTGGGCGCACGGGTCGGCACCGAGGTGCAATTGGTGTCGATCAGCATCGACCCGCAACGCGACGACGCCAAGCGCCTGAACGACTACGCCCGCACCTTCCAGAACGGCCCGGGCTGGAGCTGGCTCACCGGTTCGCCGCAGTCGGTCAACGAAACGCTCAAGGGCCTTGGCAGCTTCAGCGGCGACTTCAAGAACCACCAGCCGCTGATCCTCGTGGGCGACGGCAACAGCCGCCACTGGACTCGCTACTACGGCTTCACCGACCCGATGGTGCTCAGCCGTGAAGTCGAGAAACTCAGCGGCCAGCGCAACGCCCACGCCAAGCACACTGCCATCGCCATGGAGCATCAACCATGAAAGCGCTCGCCCTGATCTTCCTGACGATGTGCTTCTGCATCATCAGCTTCCTGGCCTTTTCCCATGAGCAGCATGAGCAACCTGCGGCACCTGCTGCTGCGACGGCAGCGGTAGCCGCGGCGCAACCGGCGGGCGGTACACGTGATGCCAAAACCTGGTTCACCGACACGCCGTTGCAGGACCAGAACGGCAATACCCTGCGTTTCTACAGCGACGCGTTGCAGAACCGCGTGGTGCTGCTCAATGTGATTTTCACCAGTTGCACCGATGCCTGCCCGTTGATCACCCAAAAGCTCAAGGAAGTTCGTGAAGTGCTGGGCGACAAGGCGGACGGCATCACCTTTATCTCCCTTACCAGTGATCCGCAGCGGGATACGCCTGCGGTACTCAAGGCTTACACCTTGAAGCAGGGCGTCGATGGGCCCCACTGGCTTTTTCTTACCGGCGACAAAGCGCAAATGGACGTGGTCCTGGCCCGCATCGGCCAGATCATTCCGTCCCCCGAGCAGCATTCCACGCAGTTGATCGTTGGCGATGTGGCCAACAAACGCTGGAGCAAAATCCGTCCCGACGCCCCGGCCGCCGCCATTGCCCAGCGCTTGCAGTTGCTGACAATGCCCGTGGCTGGCCGTTGAGTCCGCGCCATGAAAAACGTCCTGATCCTCGGCCTGCTCGTGCTCAGCCTGACTGCCCAGGCGCTGCCGCTGACCCCCAGCGAAAGCGCCGGCAAACGCCTGTATCGCGAGGGCGTGTCGGCCAGTGGTGAGCCGATCATGGCGCGGATCGGGGCGGCGGGCACGTTGCTGCCGGCCACCAGCCTGCCGTGTGCCAACTGCCACGGCGCCGATGGGCTCGGGCGTCCCGAGGGCGGGGTGCGACCACCGGACCTGACGTGGTCGCGGCTGACCAGCACCTATGGCCAGCAGCAGATCAACGGGCGCACTTACCCGGCGTATACCGACGGCACCTTAGCCAGGGCGGTGCAGGAGGGGCGCGACCCCGGCAACAATCGACTCGATCCGGCCATGCCGAAGTTCGTGCTGTCGATGAACGATCAGCGCAACCTCACGGCGTACCTCAAGCGCCTGGCCGATGACCGTGATCCGGGCCTGAGCCCTGACAGCCTGCATCTGGGCACGTTGTTGCCAAGCACCGGGGCGTTGAGCGAGGAGGGCGTCACGGTGGCGGCGGTGCTCAGGGGGTGTATCGCACGGATCAATGAGGCGGGCGGGATTCATGGCCGGCAGTTGCGCCTGACCATTCTCGATCCCGGTCCGGATCGTGCCAGCGCCGAGCAGGCACTGAGCCAACTGATCGAACAGGAACAGGTGTTCGCCCTGATCGCTCCGCTGGTGCCGGCGCTCGACTCGGAGCTGGCACCGCGCCTGGAACAGGCCGGTGTACCGCTGATCGGACCTTTGTCATTGCAAGGCACGACTCAGGTCAGCCGGCAGATTTTCGAACCGCTGCCGGGGTTGCGCGAGCAGATGATTGCCCTGGCCAACTATGCAGCCGCGAGCCTGCGAGTGTTGCAGGGGCCGACGCTGATCGCCTACCCGGACGAGCCCGGCCAACGGCTGGCAGCAGAGAATCTCGCCAAGTACCTGCAAGACAACGCCTGGCAGAAAGTCCGTCTGCAAATCTATCAATCGGCGCAGGACGAATTGCCGTTGGGTTCGCGCTCGGTGTTTTACCTGGGCAATAGCGGCGGTTTCAGTCACCTGGCCGAGCGATTGAACACAGCGGGGCAGGTGCCTTACCTGTTTGCCGCGTCGAATCAGGTAGCGGGTGATTTGCTGCAGGTGCCCAGTGGTTTCTCCCGACGGGTGTTCCTCGCGTATCCGTTCGTACCCAGCGACTGGACGATCGCCGGGCGTCTGGCCCTGACCCAGTTGCGCGAACGCCAGCAACTCGGTGGCGAGCACGCGGTCCTGCAAGTCGGCGCGTTCAGTTCGATGATGCTGCTCAGCGAAGGCATGAAGCAGGCCGGGCGCGATGCCAGCCGCGAGAGACTGGTCACCGCGCTGGAAGGACTGCATGACTTCGATACCGGCCTGACCCCGCTGATCAGCTTCGGACCGGGCCGTCGCCTGGGCCTGAACGGTGCCCATGTGGTCACGGTTGACCTGCCCGACCAGCGTTTCTATCTGGTTGCCCCTTATAAACCCATTGCCGCCATGCCCTGACCGGAGGCTGAACATGAAACTCAACACTGTGCTGATTCTGTTGACGTTATGGGTGCCCGCTGCGTTTTGCAGCAATGGCCAGGTCGCGGCGCGGGTCAATGGCGAGGAAATTTCGCAGATGCGCCTGGAGCGATATTTCGCCGAATACCTGGAAGACCAGGGCCGGGCGGTCGCCAGCATCCGCAGCCCCAGCGCGTACAAGCAGTTGCGCAAAGCGGCACTGGACGCCTTGATCGACAAGGAGCTGCTCTGGCAGGAAGCGGTCAAGCGAGGCGTGGTGATCAGCGATGCCACGGTGCAAAGCCAAATCGACCAGACGCGTCAAGCCATGGGCGGCGCGCAAGTGTTCGCCCGACGTTTGGAAGACGCCGGTTTCGATGAGGCGGCCTACATCGAATACACCCGCCGTGACCTGACGGCCCAGCAGATGTTTGCCGAACTGACCAAGGTCACCGAGCCGGACGAAAAACAGGTGCGGGCGTTTTTTGAAGAGCATCGCGCCGAGATGAAGAGGCCCGAGGAGATTCAGGTCAGGCATATCCTGATCAAAGTGCCTCAGGGCGCGGAGGCTTCCACTGTTTCATCGGCGAGACTACGCTTGGAGGCAATGCGTACGCGTATCGCTCAGGGCGAGGACTTTGCCAGCGTCGCCCGGAGCGGTTCCGAGGACGTTTCGGCCAGCCAGGGCGGTGATTTGGGCTATTTTTCACGGGGTCGCATGCTGCCGGAGTTCGACGCGGCAGCCTTTGCCCTGGCGCCCGGCGCGGTCAGTGAACCGGTGCGCACGGCGGTGGGATGGCATTTGATTTATTTACAGAACCGAATGGAGGCAGCCGATGTCACAGAGGAGCAAGGACTTGACATGGTTCGGGCTTACCTTGCCCGACAGAAACAGGTTCAGGCGCGTCTACAGGTTCTGGCGCAGCTGCGTTCCAGCAATCGGATCGAGCGGGTTGACGACGATTGAGCTTTCCCCCAAAAGTGGGGAAAAGCATCAATCCACATCCGATCGGTTTTCCCCGCTTTTGGGGGTGGGGTATGTGGACGAAAAGGCATTGCTTTTAAATTCAAGGACATGAATACATAAAATTACCGGCGCTCAGCCTGGCATGAAGTGTGCGTTAGACCTTGTAAGGCGCGCACTCCGCCAGGTTCGGTATTCGGACCTGCGGTTTCAAGGAGTCCACCTTGTTAAACAAAGTACTGGTTGTTGACGACGAACAACTTCTTGCAGAAAACCTCCAGGGTTACCTGCAGGCGCAAGAGTTGGACGTCCGGATTGCTCACGACGGTGCGCAAGGAATCGTTGAAGCTAACGATTTCGCACCCGATGTGATGGTGTTCGATTACCGCTTGCCCGATATGGAAGGCTTTCAGGTGCTCGATGCCGTCCGCCAGAACAGGAATTGTCATTTTGTGCTGATCACAGGGCACCCCACCGCAGAGGTTTGCGAACGGGCCCGGCAACTGGGAGTCAGCCACATCCTGTTCAAACCGTTTCCGTTGGCGGAATTGGCCCGGGCAGTGCTGGATCTTCTAGGAAAGCAGCGCGAACCCAGAGCGGGCATGAGCACATCCGAAGGATTCGTCGAACGACGCCAGAGCAGGACCGAAAATTTCCCGCTGCAGTTGTACGACGGTAGTTGGGTGCTTGCAGATCGCCGACGAAGTACCACGGCCTCCACAGCGCCAGACGACGAACAATTGCTCACCGGGGAGTAGTGGCGCGACAAGACGTTCCGGCCCCCGCCGAAATAGCTCGCCGCGCCGACAGGGCTCAAAGCCCCGGGCGTTGGAGAGCAAGCCATGGACCGTCTATCACTTGTCGTCGATGCTGTGCCGCTGGACTGTGTACCGACCCGGTTTACCAGTGAGCAATTGGCTCAGGCGCGGTCGCTGGCCGCCACTTCCGGCGAGCGGGTTCTGCAAGCCCTCGGTGAGCTCTGCGAACTGGCCCCCATGCCCTTCATCCAGTGCCTGGGCGCTACCCTGCATTATCCGGTGCTCGACACCGACAGCCTGTTTCAAGCCACGCCGGTTTTCGATCGGGTCACCCTGGCCCAATGCCTCAAGCGCGAATTCACCCTGCTGCGTCACGACGACGCGGTCATCGGCGTGTTCGCCGACCCCTTCGACACGGCCCGCCTGGCCTGGATCGACGATTGCCTGCACGGCGCGCCGTTGTACCTGGTGCACGCCGACGACCTGAAAGCCTACCTGGCCCGCCACGAAGAAAGCTTCCACGCGGTGGAGTCGCTCAACGCACAGGCTGACGGCAGCACCGAAATCGATACCCTGCAAAGCCTGTCCCTGACCAGCATCAGCGAAGACTCCAGCGTGGTGGTGAAGCTGGTCAACTCGACCCTGTACGACGCCTTGAAAATGCACGCCAGCGACATTCACCTGGGCACCACCGGCAGCGGTCTGGTGATCAAGTACCGCATCGATGGCGTCCTCAACAACATCAGCAAGATCCAGGGCAACGAGTTCGCCGAACAGGTGATTTCCCGGGTCAAGGTCATGGCCGAACTGGACATCGGCGAGAAACGCGTGCCTCAGGACGGTCGCTTCAAGATCGGCATCAGCGGCCGGCAGATCGACTTCCGGGTATCGATCATGCCGAGCATTTTCGGTGAAGACGCCGTGCTGCGGGTGCTCGACAAACAGGACCTCGCCGACAAGGTCTGCGGTGTGCAATTGCAGGCCCTGGGCTTCGAAGAAGAAACCCTGCGCCAACTGCGCCGCCTGGCCGCCGAACCCTACGGCATGGTGCTGGTCACCGGCCCGACCGGTAGCGGCAAGACCACCACGCTGTACGCGATGATCACCGAGATCAACCACGGCGTGGACAAGATCATCACCATCGAAGACCCGGTCGAATACCAACTGCCGGGCGTGCTGCAAATCCCGGTCAACGAAAAGAAAGGCCTGACCTTCGCCCGAGGCCTGCGCTCGATCCTGCGCCACGACCCGGACAAAATCATGGTCGGTGAAATCCGTGACCCGGACACCGCACAGATCGCCGTGCAATCGGCACTCACCGGACACCTGGTGTTCACCACCATTCACGCCAACAACGTATTCGACGTGATCGGCCGTTTCACCCAAATGGAAATCGACCCCTACAGCCTGGTCTCCGCGCTCAACGCGGTGCTAGCCCAGCGCTTGATTCGCCTGGTCTGCGTCAGCTGCAGCGCCCCTTACACGCCGAACGAAGAAGAGCTGGAAGCCTCCGGCCTCGATCCGCAAAACGTCGCGCACTACCAATTCGTGCATGGCAAGGGCTGCGGCCATTGCCGTGGCACCGGTTACCGCGGGCGCAGCGCGATTGCCGAGCTGCTGCACCTGGACGATGAGCTGCGGCAAATGATCGTCGAGCGCCAACCCATTTCGAAAATCAAGGCCCACGCCTGCAAACGTGGCTTGCGCCTGCTGCGCGAATCCGCGCTGGAACTGGTGCAACAAGGCCGGACCACTCTCGAGGAGATCAATCGTGTCACTTTTATCTCGTGAGCAATTTGTCGCCGTCCTCGGCGCCAGTGGTGTCGGCCTCGGCCAGCGCAAGGGCAGTCAAACCCTGTGGCTGGGCAGCGTCGGCTACATCGACGAAGGCTTTCAGGCCTGGACCGTGGCCCTGGAAACTCTCGACCGTTTGCTGGGCGAACATGCCCGCGCCGGTGCGGAATTGACCGTGGTCATCTCCGGGCACTTCAGCCGTTTCTGCCTGGTGCCCTGGAGCGAGCAGATCAGCAGCCCCGAAGAACTGCGCGGGTTTGCCCAACTGTGCTTCGAAGACCTCTACGGGGTCCCGAGCCAACCCTGGAACCTGGTGCTTTCGGCCGAACCTGCCGGCTACGACCGGGTCGCCACGGCATTGCCGCAAGACCTGTTGGAACGCCTGCGGACTCTGGTCACGGGTCGTGGCTTGCGCCTGCGTTCGGTGCAGCCGTACCTGATGGCGGCCTTCAACCACTTCGACAAAAGCTTCGACGCCGGGGACTTTCTCTTCGTGGTCGCCGAGCCGGTGCGCAGTGTGTTGCTGGTGGCGCGCGAAGGTCGCTGGGCGGCGGTGCGTTCGGTGGGCAGCAGCGACAGCGATGCCGCGCTGACCGCGCTGATCGGCCGCGAAAGCCAATTGCAGGCGTCCACCAGCGAACGGCCACTGAATGTTTATCTGCACGCCCCGGCGCGCATCGACTCGCACCCGGACGTTCCCGGTGTGCACCTGCGGACCCTCGAAGAGGACCGGACAGCCGTACACGATTGCCTGTACGTCATGTCCCGGGCGGTGGCCTGACATGCGCGCCCTGATGCTCGACTTTCAGCCACGCCGCCGCTCGACGCCACTGGGCTGGAGCCTGCTGGTCGCTGGCGTGATGCTGGCGCTGACCTGCATGGTGATTCAGCAACACCTCAGCGGGGAGGCCGAACAACAGCAAGGTCACCTGCAAACTGCGCAACGCGTGCTCACTGGCGACACCGGCAGCAAGATCAGCCTGACCCCGGCGGAAACCCGCGAGCAGGCACAGAACCTGGCCGAGATGCGCAAGGTCTCGCAGCAATTGCGCCGCCCTTGGGAACGCCTGTTCGCCACGCTCGAATCCATGCAACGCGACAACATCGCCTTGCTGACCCTGACCCCGGATGCCCGCAAAGGCCAGGTGCGGATCAGTGCCGAGGCGCGGGACCTGGACGCCATGCTCGACTTCCACCGCCGCCTCGAAGCCAGCGACGAGCTGTCCGATGTGTCGCTGCTCAGCCACGAAATCGTCGCCAACGTGCCGGAACATCCGGTGCAATTCAACTTGTCGGCTACCTGGGAGATTGGCGATGCAAATCCCTAGATTGATCGTCCACGAATACCTGCAAAGCCTCGGCGTTCCGGGCCTGGCAGGGCTGGCGGTGCTGGTGGTGGCGCTGACTTACGGCCTGGCCGGTTTGCTGCCGGACTGGCAATCGTTGCAGCACCTGAGCCAGCAGACCCGCGAAGCCAGCGAGTACCTGGCCAAGGTGGAAGACGGCACCGTGGCCGCGCCGGTGGTGCCGCAACGCCAGCTCGATGATTTCCGCAGCAAGTTGCCGTCCCAGCCGCAGGCCACCGTGGCCATCGACAAGATCTACGCGCTGGCCGCCCAGGAACGCATCACCCTGGCGCGAGGCGAGTATTCGCTGGGCATCGATCCGAAAACGCACCTGGCCCGTTATCAGATTCTGCTGCCGGTGCGTGGCAGCTACCCGCAACTGCGGCGCTTCCTGCACGCCTTGCTCGGCCAGTTGCCGGCGGTGGTGGTGGAGGACGTGGAGTTCCAGCGTAAAAAGATCGCCGACACCGACCTGACCGGCCGGATCCGCATGACCCTTTACCTGTCGAGGTCATGATGAATACCAAACGCGTAGTGGGTTGGGTGGCGTTCTTCGGTGTAGCGGCGGCGCTGACCTGGTTGCCCGATTACTTCAAGCAGGCCGATGACAGTGACGTGGACGTCGCCGCCGTCGCCACGCCCGCCAAAGGCAAGACGTCGTCGGCCGCCAAAGCCGCCGCAGCGGCAGCGCCGATCAAGGACCTGAGCCCGGCCGGCGACCTGTTCGCCGCCCGCAGCTGGAAGGCTGCGCCAACGCTTGCCAGCGTCACCGAACAACCCGTCAACGTTGCTCCGGTCGTGCAGGCCCCCACTGCACCGCCGATGCCTTTCCAGTTCATTGGCCGCATGGATGACCGCACCGATCTGCAAGTGTTCTTGCAGAGCGGCGAAAAGATCTACGTCGTGCGCAAAGGGGATGTGATCGACGAAACATGGAAGATCGAGGGGATTTCCGATCTGGAACTGAGCCTGGTCTATTTGCCTCTGCATTTGTCCCAGACGTTGTCTGTGGGGAGCGCGCAATGAACAAGTCCCGTTTGCTGATAAGCCTGTGCCTTTGTGCAGGGCTGGCCGCATGCAGCTCGGCGCAGGTCGCCAAGGAAGAAGCCTCTGACCTGATCGAACAAGGTCAGTATGAAGCCGGACTGGCCAGGATCGAGGAAGGGTTGCGCGAAAACCCTCGCGACACCGAACTGCACATTGCCCTCAACACCGCCCGTGCCCGCGCGATCACCGCGCTGCTGACCCAGGCCGAAATGGACCGCGCCCAGCGTGATTTCGCTTCGGCACGCATGGGTTACGGACGGGTGCTGACCATCGAGCCGAATAATCGCCGGGCCCAGGACGCCATGCGTCAACTGGAACACATGCGCAGCCTCGATGAAAAACTCGAACTGGCCCGTGGCGACCTGCGCCGGGGCGACATCTACGGGTCCGAACGCCAAGTGCGGCAGATTCTTGAACTGGACCCGAACAACGAAGGCGCCCTGGAACTGCAAGGCAATATTCGCCTGGTGCAGAGCCGCAACGTGATTCCTTATCCACAACTGCGCACTCGCCTCGACAAACCGGTGACCCTGGAATTTCGCGACGCCAACCTGAAAACCATTTTCGAAGTGCTGTCCCAGGTGGCCGGTTTGAACTTCATCTTCGACAAGGACCTGCGCCCGGACATGAAAGCCACGATCTTCGTGCGTGACGTGCGCATCGAAGACGCCGTGGAACTGCTGCTGCAACAGAACCAGTTGCACCAGAAAGTGGTGAACGAAAACACCTTGCTGATCTACCCGGATTCGCCGCAGAAGCTCAAGGATTATCAGGAACTGGTGATGCGCACCTTCTACCTGACCAGCATCGATGCCAACACCGCGCTGAACATGATCAAGACCATGCTCAAGACCCGCGACGTGTTCGTCGATGAACGCCTCAACACCCTGACCATGCGCGACACCGGCGACGCCGTGCGCATGGCCGAGAAACTCCTGCAATCGCAAGACCAGTCCAACCCTGAAGTGGTGCTGGAAGTGGAAGTGATGGAAGTCGCCACCCAACGGATCCTCGACCTGGGCCTGCAATGGCCGAACACCTTCGGCGTGGTCAACAGCGATGGTTCGGCGGTGACGATTCTCGATCAGCTCAAAGGCATCAACTCCAGCCGGATCACCATTTCGCCGTCGCCA
Organism: Pseudomonas sp. NFX98; assembly: GCF_047784845.1. Taxonomy (NCBI): domain Bacteria; kingdom Pseudomonadati; phylum Pseudomonadota; class Gammaproteobacteria; order Pseudomonadales; family Pseudomonadaceae; genus Pseudomonas; species Pseudomonas sp. NFX98. The sequence continues at coordinate 173,043 of NZ_JBLNNF010000016.1, forward strand.
CAGGCCAAGATCAACGCGCAAGACAAAGACATCAACACCCTGGCCAGCCCGGTGATCCGCGTCAGCAACCGCGAGCAGGCGCGTATCCACATCGGTCAGCGCGTGCCGATCATCAGCGCCACGTCGGTGCCGTCGACCCAGGGACCGGTGATCACCGAAAGCGTGACTTACCTCGATGTCGGTTTGAAACTGGAAGTGCAGCCAACCGTGCACCTGAACAACGAAGTGGCGATCAAAGTGGCGCTGGAAGTCAGTAACGCCACGCCGCTGGAACCGACCCGCCAGGGCACGATCCCGGTCCAGGTCGATACCCGCAACGCGCAGACCACCTTGCGCCTGCACGACGGCGAAACCCAGATCCTCGCCGGCCTGATGCGCAACGACCATGGCAGCACCGGCAACAAGATTCCTGGCCTTGGCGACATTCCCGGCCTGGGCCGGTTGTTCGGCAGCAACAAGGACGACGTCAGCAAATCCGAGCTGGTGTTGTCGATCACGCCGCGGATCGTGCGCAACCTGCCGTACCAGAGCCCGTCGGACATGGAATTCCCTACCGGCACCGAAACCAGCATGCACATCCAGGCGCCGGATCGCTCGAAGGTCGAAGTCGAAGAGGTTCGGGCCAATGGCATGAGCGCACCGATCGCTACCACCGTTACCGTCGGGAAGCCTTGATCATGAACGCCTCGCAACGCGGTTTTACCTTGATCGAAGTCGTGGTGACGCTGTCCCTGATCGGCCTGCTGGCCGGCATGGCCGCGCCGCTGACCGAGACCGTGGTGCGCCGGGGCAAGGAGGAGGAACTGCGTACTTCGCTGTACCAGATCCGCGATGCCATCGACGCCTACAAACGGGCATTCGATGCGGGCTACATCGAGAAGTCGCTGAACAGCAGCGGCTACCCGCCGAACCTGCAAGTACTGGTCGAAGGCGTGCGTGATGTGCGCAGTGCCAAGGGCGCCAAGTTCTTTTTCCTGCGGCGCGTGCCCCACGACCCGCTGGCGGCGGTCAAGCGTGACGACGAAGGCGGCTGGGGCTTGCGCTCCTACGACAGCACCGCTGAAAACCCGCGGGATGGGCAGGACGTCTTTGACGTCTACTCCAAGGCCCGCGGCAAAGGCCTCAACGGCATCGCCTACCGGGAGTGGTGAGCATATGCGTCGGGAAAAGGGTTTTACCCTACTGGAACTGATGGTGGTCATGGCAATCATCGCGACGCTGATGACCATCGCTTTGCCGCGCTATTTCAACAGCCTGGAGGCCTCCAAAGAGACCACCTTGCGCCAGAGCCTGTCGGCGATGCGTGAAGCACTGGATCACTACTACGGCGACACCGGGCGTTATCCCGATTCCATCGAACAACTGGTCGAGCAGCGTTACCTGCGCAACCCACCGATGGACCCGATTGCCGAACGCAAGGACGCCTGGGTCATGGTTGCGCCGCCTGAAGGCGTGGCCGGCGGCGTTGCCGATATCAAGAGCGGTGCCACAGGGAGGGCGCGTGATGGCAGCCTTTATTCCGAGTGGTAAGCCTGCATCAGAGGACGGCTTCACCTACCTGGGTGTGCTGTTCCTGATCATGGTGATGGGCATGGGCCTGGCCAGTGCCGGCGAGTTGTGGTCCACCGCCTCGCGCCGTGACCGCGAACGCCAGTTGCTGTGGGTCGGCACTCAATACGCCCAGGCGCTGCGCAGCTACTACCGCAGTTCGCCGGGCCTGGCGCAGTACCCGAAAGAACTGGCCGACCTGCTGCAGGACGAGCGTTTTCCCAATGCCAAGCACCACCTCCGCCAGCTGTACCCGGACCCGATTGGCGGCGGCGAATGGTTCCTGATGCGCGGCTTCGACGGACGCATCACCGGCCTCAGCAGCCCGTCCACCGACAAGCCGCTGAAGCAGGCGGACTTTCCCACTCAATGGTCGGATTTCAACGGCATGGCCAGCTACAAAGACTGGCAGTTCGTGGCCGAGAAAGCCTTCCTTGATGGCGCATCAGGCCCGGCCAAAGGCCCGTCGCAATCGCCACAGGCGGTGCAGCCATGAACCGGTTCTGCCTGGCGTTGATCCTGGTGTTGAGCACTTCGGTGGTCGCCGAAGAAGACGAAATGCTCGGGTTCATCATCGACGACACGATCTCGCACATCGGCCACGACTTTTACTACTCGTTCAGTGAACGCCTGCGGGCCACCAGCCCGATGGATTTCAACCTGGTGGTACGCGAACGACCTTCGGCTCGCTGGGGCAGCCTGGTGACCGTGGAATTTCAACAACGTTTGGTTTACCGGCGTTTCCTGCCGCCGAACACCGTGGAGCTCAAGGACGAGGCTTATGACGCCGCCGACTGGGTACGCGGGCAGATTGTCCAGCGCAAGCTGGAAGCCTTGTTGCAGGACACCACGGACCTTGAGAGGGACGAACTATGAAAACGAAAACGTTCTTGCAGCGCACCGGTTTGTGCTTGCTCGGGCTGGGCAGTTTCGGCCTGGTCCAGGCCACGGAGCTGGTCTACACGCCCATCAACCCCTCGTTTGGCGGCAACCCGTTGAACGGCACCTGGCTGCTCAACAACGCCCAGGCGCAGAACGACTATGACGATCCGGACTTGAAGGACCGCGCCACGCTGACCGGAACCTCGGCCCTGGAGCGTTTCAGCAGCCAGTTGCAATCGCGATTGCTGGGGCAACTGCTGGACAACATCTCCACCGGCAATACCGGGAGCCTGTCTACGGACGCTTTCATCGTCAACGTCCTCGACGACTCAGGGCAACTGACGATCCAAGTGACCGACCGAGCGACCGGTGAAGTGTCGGAAATCAAGGTTAATGGCCTGGCCCCTTGAGGGGATTTGGGCTGACGGGGAGCAACGGACATGAAAAAGATAATTTTGCTAGGGATGCTGTTGGCAGCACTTCAAGGCTGCAGCCTGCGCGAGCCGATCGGGGCCGAACAGGACACCGAAACCCCGACCCTGACACCACGGGCGTCGACCTATTACGACTTGATCAACATGCCACGACCCAAGGGCCGGTTGATGGCGGTGGTGTATGGCTTCCGTGACCAGACCGGACAGTACAAACCGACGCCCGCCAGCTCGTTTTCCACCAGCGTCACCCAGGGTGCGGCGAGCATGCTGATGGACGCGATGCAGGCCAGCGGCTGGTTCGTGGTGCTGGAACGTGAAGGGCTGCAGAACCTGCTGACCGAGCGCAAGATCATTCGCGCCTCGCAGAAAAAGCCCAATACCCCGATGAACATTCAGGGTGAACTGCCACCGCTGCAAGCGGCGAACATGATGCTCGAAGGCGGGATCATCGCCTATGACACCAACGTGAAAAGCGGCGGGGAAGGGGCACGTTACCTGGGCATCGATATTTCCCGGGAATACCGCGTGGACCAGGTCACCGTGAACCTGCGGGCGGTGGACGTGCGCAGCGGCCAGATACTCGCCAACGTGATGACCAGCAAGACCATCTACTCCGTGGGCCGCAGTGCCGGGGTATTCAAGTTCATCGAGTTCAAGAAGTTGCTCGAAGCCGAAGTCGGCTACACCACCAACGAACCGGCGCAGTTGTGTGTGTTGTCGGCGATCGAATCGGCGGTGGGGCATTTGCTGGCGCAGGGGATCGAGCGGCATCTGTGGCAGGTGGCGGGGGATAACTCGGTGTCTACGCAGAACGAGACGCTGGATCGGTATCTGACCCAGGCCAAAGTGGTGCCTGAGGGGTCGGAGTCGGGTTCGGGTTCGGGTTCTAGTTCGGATGAGTGAACCGAGGCGGCCTTCGGGCCGACCTGGTTCTTGCGGGTATACCCGGTGCCGCTTCTGTAGGAGCAAGGCTTGCCCGCGATGGCTATGTGTCAGGCGACCAGTAATTTTCGAATGTACTTTGACCCTGTGGGAGCTGGCTTGCCAGCGATGGCTCCCTGATAGCCGGCCGGGGTTTAGTTGATCGTGTACATATCCATTTCTGCGGTAACGGCGGCTTATGGTTTCGCCCTTACGGCGAGTCCCTTTTGTCAAACGCCACAAAAGGAACCAAAAAGTCTCGCCCCTTACGTACGGCCCCTCGCTAAGGCTCGGGGTTCCTTCGCTCCGGCATTCATCCGGGGGCATCGCCTCCGGTCTGCTTCGCGACGACCTCCTCTCGATGTGTGCGGCTTCGCCGCACGGCGCTGCGCGCCCACCCCCGGATGAACGCCTCCACTCAGCCTGCCGATGGGGCGGGTGGATCAAGATCAA
>NZ_JBLNNF010000017.1:0-169097 GCF_047784845.1 Pseudomonas sp. NFX98
ATCCCGAACTCAGCAGTGAAACGATGCATCGCCGATGGTAGTGTGGGGTTTCCCCATGTGAGAGTAGGTCATCGTCAAGATTAAATTCCGAAACCCCAATTGCGAAAGCAGTTGGGGTTTTGTTTTGTCCGCAGGAAAATCTGTCACGCCCTCTTTCTATGCATTTGCCCGGAGCGTGGCTATCATGCGGGCCTCATTGTGAGGCGAGACTTGCATGCTGACGTTGTTAAAGCTTCTTAAAGATGGCCGATTCCATTCGGGTCAAGCCTTGGGTGCTGCCTTGGGCATTAGTCGCAGTGCGGTCTGGAAGCAGCTTCAGCATCTGGAGGCTGAGCTGGGATTGTCCATTCATAAAGTCAGGGGGCGCGGTTATCAATTGGCTGCGCCGCTGACGCTGCTCGATCCTCTGGAGATCAGGCGTTTGGCACCTGTCTGTGACTGGCCTGTCCTGGTATTCGATTCAATCGATTCCACGAATGCTGAAGCGCTCCGTGCCATTGAGCGGCAACAGGCGGCGCCTTTTCTGGTGCTTTCTGAACGGCAAACTGCTGGTCGCGGGCGGCGCGGGCGAAAGTGGGTGAGTCCATTCGCAGAAAACATCTATTACAGCCTGGTGCTGCGTATAGAAGGCGGAATGCGCCAGCTGGAAGGCTTGAGCCTTGTTGTCGGGCTCGCCGTCATGCAGGCCTTGCGTGAACTCGGTGTTCCGGGTGTTGGTTTGAAATGGCCCAATGACGTTCTGGTCGGTCAGAAGAAAATTGCCGGAATCTTGCTGGAGTTGGTTGGGGATCCTGCTGACGTGTGTCACGTGGTGTTGGGTGTAGGTATTAATGTAAACATGCAGATGACCGACGAGGTTGATCAGCAGTGGACTTCCATGCGGCTCGAGTCGGGAAGGATGTTCGATCGCAATCACCTGGTGGCTGCCCTTGGTGTGATGTTGCAGAAGTACCTGGGGCTTCATCAGTCCGCCGGGTTCTCGGCGATTCAGGCGGAGTGGGAGCAAAATCACCTGTGGCAGGGGCAGGCAGTATCGTTAATCGCCGGTGTTAACCAGATAGACGGTGAAGTGCTGGGTATTGATAGTCAGGGCGCCTTGCGCTTGAAGGTGGGTGGTGTGGAAAAGGTTTTCAGCGGCGGAGAGCTGAGTCTGAGGTTGCGCAATGATTCTTGAGCTCGACTGTGGAAACAGCTTTATCAAGTGGCGCGTGACCGAGACGGGCGCCCAGTTGGTTGTGGGCGAGGGGGTTGTCGATTCGGATCGCGCATTGCTGGAAAGCTTGAGCGCGCTCAATGGGCTCGCTCTCAAGTTTTGTCGGTTGGTCAGTGTAAGGACTGCTGAAGAAACCGATGCGTTGATCTCCCTGTTGAAGGCGTCCTTCGATGTTTCGGTGGTATGTGCGGCTCCGGCACGTGAGATGTCCGGTGTGCGTAACGGCTATGAGGAGTTCGAGAAGCTGGGCCTTGATCGCTGGCTCGCCCTGCTCGGCGGGTTTCATTTGGCGGGTGGCGCGTGCCTTGTACTTGATTTCGGTACGGCTGTTACCGCTGACTTCGTAGCTGCGGACGGCGAGCATCTCGGTGGGTTTATTTGCCCGGGGATGCCGTTGATGCGCAATCAGCTGCGTACTCATACCCGCAAAATTCGTTACGGTGATCTTGCCGCCGAGCGCGCTTTGGAGGATCTCGTTCCTGGTCGTGCTACGGTTGAGGCTGTCGAGCGCGGTTGCTTGTTGATGCTTCGGGGGTTTGTGCTGACTCAGTTGGAGTTGGCGCGTAGCTACTGGGGTGAGGGTTTCGCGGTTTTCCTTACGGGTGGGGATGCGGAGCTGGTCTCCGGGGTGGTGCCTGAGGCAAGGGTGGTGCCGGATCTGGTATTTGTAGGCTTGGCGATGGCTTGCCCTTTGTCCTGAGGTATTTATGCGTTGGTTGTTTTTGCTGCTGCTTGTTCTCAATGTGTTTTATTACATCTGGCATCAACAAGAGGCTCCTCTGCGCGCGAAGGACGTAACACCCTTGAGTTTGTATCGGGGATCTCAGCAGGATATTCGTCTGTTGAGCGAGGCTCCGGACGTGGCGAAGGATAAGGGCAAGGCCGCGCCGGCGGAGTCTGGATGTCTTTTTGTAGGCGGTTTTGCCCGTCAAGACGTCGCTCAGGGGCTTGAGCGCAGATTGACTGGCATGGATGTCAAGTTTCAGGCGTTGCCCAGGGGGGGCGCTGAATCCGCCGGTTATTGGCTGCGCGTAGCCCCGGAAAGCCGGCGCTGGCTGGACGATCTTCAGCTAATAAACCTTTCTAAAGAATTCAATGAGTTAAAACATAAAATAATGCCTTGCGAAGGGGTTGCACCCATCGAATAGTTTGCATAGAATGGCGCCCGCTCCACAGCGAACACCGGAAACGGTTAGCGGTGTGAAGCGAGGTCAGCGCAGCTAAGCTCAGGTTTTTAATGAGAAAAATGCTTGACAGAAGGCTGGCATGATGTAGAATGCCGGCTCGCTTAGGAGGGGTTCCCGAGCGGCCAAAGGGATCAGACTGTAAATCTGACGTCTACGACTTCGAAGGTTCGAATCCTTCCCCCTCCACCATTTTAGCGAGAGCTGTAAGCCTCGCGGGTATAGTTTAGTGGTAGAACCTCAGCCTTCCAAGCTGATGATGCGGGTTCGATTCCCGCTACCCGCTCCAAGTTTACAGGTTTTGCACAGTGTTACGCTCTTGTAGCTCAGTTGGTAGAGCACACCCTTGGTAAGGGTGAGGTCAGCGGTTCAAATCCGCTCAAGAGCTCCATATAACAAGGCAGATATGAAAATATCTGCCTTTGTTTTAGGGGTCTGGATTACATTTCGTGTTCGGTGGTGGCGATTAGGTCGTCGGTGCCGAAGGTGTGGTCGGGCTCGCAGAGTAAAATGTTGTAAAGTCTTCTTCGGGCCGGCATAATGGTCGGCCTGATTTTGTTTTAGGTCAGTAGCTCAATTGGCAGAGCGACGGTCTCCAAAACCGTAGGTTGGGGGTTCGATTCCCTCCTGACCTGCCAGATTCACTCGGTGTGTCTGGCTTTCTTTTCACAGGATCTTCATAGATGACTCCTAAAGCTGAAGCTCAAGGCTCTCGCTTCGATCTGCTCAAGTGGCTAGTAGTAGTCGCTTTGGTGGTTGTTGGCGTTGTTGGCAATCAGTACTATTCTGCTTCGCCGATCCTGTACCGCGTACTGGCATTGCTTGTCATTGCTGCTGTAGCTGCCTTTGTAGGCCTGCAGACGGTTAAGGGCAAGTCTTTCTTTGTACTGGCTAAGGAAGCGCGCACCGAGATTCGTAAAGTCGTATGGCCAACTCGCCAAGAAACCACGCAGACCACGTTGATCGTTGTGGCTGTTGTCCTGGTTATGGCGTTGCTGTTGTGGGGTCTTGATTCCCTGCTCGGCTGGCTTGTCTCCTTGATTGTCGGCTAAGGGTGTCCCGTGGCTAAGCGTTGGTATGTTGTGCATGCTTACTCGGGTTACGAGAAGCATGTCATGCGTTCGTTGATCGAGCGCGTAAAGCTGGCTGGCATGGAAGATGGCTTCGGCGAGATTCTGGTTCCCACTGAAGAAGTGGTTGAGATGCGGAACGGCCAGAAGCGCAAAAGCGAACGCAAGTTCTTCCCTGGCTATGTGCTGGTCCAGATGGACATGAATGAGGGTACTTGGCACTTGGTCAAGGATACTCCTCGGGTAATGGGCTTTATTGGCGGTACTGCTGATAAGCCTGCACCAATTACTGATAAAGAAGCAGAAGCGATTCTGCGTCGTGTCGCTGACGGTAGTGACAAGCCTAAGCCGAAGACGCTGTTCGAGCCGGGCGAGTCGGTACGTGTTAACGATGGTCCGTTTGCCGATTTCACTGGCACGGTCGAAGAAGTTAACTACGAAAAGAGCCGGATCCAGGTCGCGGTGCTCATTTTCGGACGCTCTACTCCGGTGGAGTTGGAGTTCAGCCAGGTCGAAAAGGTCTAGTTGGACAAGCATCCCAACCCCGCAGCCTTAGGCTGTGGGGTTTTGTCGTCACTGGGATAAACGCGCAAGTAACCGGGGAGCCTTTCGAGGCGTTTGAACCCGTAATTGGAGTGCCTCATGGCCAAGAAGATTACCGCTTACATCAAGCTGCAAGTGAAGGCCGCTCAGGCTAACCCAAGCCCACCTGTTGGTCCTGCTCTGGGTCAGCACGGCGTGAACATCATGGAGTTCTGCAAGGCTTTCAACGCCCGTACTCAGGGTCTTGAGCCAGGTCTGCCGACTCCAGTGATCATCACTGTCTACAGCGACCGTAGCTTCACTTTCGAAACCAAATCCACGCCTGCTTCGGTTCTGCTGAAGAAGGCGGCCGGTCTGACCAGCGGTTCCGCTCGTCCGAACACCGTTAAGGTTGGCACCGTGACCCGTGCTCAGCTGGAAGAAATCGCGAAAACCAAAAACGCGGATCTGACTGCAGCTGATATGGAAGCAGCCGTGCGTACTATCGCCGGTTCTGCTCGTAGCATGGGCCTTAACGTGGAGGGTGTGTAATGGCTAAGCTGACCAAGCGTCAAAAGGCTATCGCCGGCAAAATCGAAGCAGGCAAGGCCTACAACTTTGTAGACGCTGCTGCCCTGCTGGCTGAGCTGTCGACTGTCAAGTTCAGCGAGTCGTTCGACGTTGCTGTGAACCTGGGTGTTGACCCGCGTAAATCCGACCAGGTCGTACGTAGCGCTACTGTGCTGCCACACGGCACTGGCAAGACCGTTCGCGTTGCTGTGTTCACCCAGGGTCCAGCTGCTGAGGCCGCTCTGGCTGCCGGCGCTGACCGTGTAGGTATGGACGACCTGGCTGCCGAAATGAAAGGCGGCGACCTGAACTATGACGTAGTGATCGCATCCCCGGATGCAATGCGCGTTGTGGGTCAGTTGGGCCAGATCCTCGGTCCACGTGGTCTGATGCCTAACCCTAAAGTCGGCACCGTAACTCCAGACGTAGCTACCGCGGTTAAAAACGCCAAGGCTGGTCAGGTTCGTTATCGCACCGACAAAAACGGCATCATCCACACTTCCGTTGGCAAGATCGGCTTCGATGCCGTCAAGCTGAAGGAAAACGTTGAAGCCCTGATCGCTGATCTGAAGCGTATCAAGCCAGCTTCCTCGAAAGGTATCTACGTTAAGCGCGTTACCCTGAGCACCACTATGGGCCCAGGTCTGGTCATCGACCAAAGCTCGCTCGACGCGTAAGACACAGATTGGCGCAAGCGATTGCGCCAATTGAAAAATTGGGGTCCCTGCCTGGCGGGGGCTATCCAAGACCGTAGGCGACGCAAGTCTTAAACCTCAAGCCTACGCAGATGGTGCTCCCGGTTCCTTACCGAATCAGACACCAAAACGACATCCGGTTTCGACCAGATGAAACGGTAACAAGCAGGAGTTAAACCCGTGGCAATTAAACTCGAAGACAAGAAGGCCATCGTCGCTGAAGTCAACGAGGCTGCCAAAGTCGCTCTGTCCGCTGTCGTGGCTGATGCCCGTGGCGTAACAGTAGGCGCGATGACCGGACTCCGTAAAGAGGCTCGTGAAGCTGGCGTTTACGTACGTGTTGTACGTAACACCCTGCTCAAGCGCGCTGTTGCTGACACTGAATTCAGTGTCCTCAACGACGTGTTCACTGGCCCTACCCTGATTGCATTCTCCAAAGAACATCCAGGCGCTGCTGCCCGGATCTTCAAAGAGTTCGCAAAGGGTCAGGACAAGTTCGAGATCAAGGCAGCTGCGTTCGAGGGCAAGTTCCTCGCAGCTAACCAAATCGACGTACTGGCAACTCTGCCGACCCGTGACGAAGCAATTTCTCAGCTGATGAGCGTGATTCAAGGCGCAACCAGCAAATTGGCTCGTACTCTGGCGGCAATTCGCGACCAGAAAGAAGCTGCTGCAGCCTAAGGCTCGTCAACTTCTCGCGTTTTTTGTTTTTTTCGATGGTCGCGTAGGCCGTCCCCAATATCAGGAATTAGATTCATGTCTATCTCTCAGAACGATATCCTTGAAGCAGTTGGCAACATGTCCGTAATGGAAGTTGTTGAGCTGATCAAAGCTTTCGAAGAAAAATTCGGCGTTACCGCTGCTGCTGCATCGGCTGGTCCAGCTGCTGCTGCCGCTGTTGTTGAAGAGCAAACTGAATTCAACGTCATGCTGACCGAAGCTGGCGAGAAGAAAGTTAACGTGATCAAGGCAGTTCGTGAACTGACCGGTCTGGGCCTGAAAGAAGCCAAGGCTGTAGTTGACGGCGCTCCTGCCATGGTTCTGGAAGCTGTTGCCAAAGACGCAGCTGACAAAGCCAAAGCAACTCTGGAAGAAGCAGGCGCTAAAGTCGAGCTGAAGTAAGCATCGACTTTGCTCCTCCAGCCCGAGCGTTAAGCGACAGGCTGATGGCTGGTGGCTCTTGCCACCGGCCTTTTTCCGTTATTGGCAGCCGACTGGGTCGGTGCTGATAACGTGCTGTAACCACCCGATGCGGTGGCGCAAACCATGGGGTTTGCACGATTTTCTGGCTGCTCCCGTCGGGAGGGGCCAAACAAGCAGGTGACCAAGCTGGGGAACGCTGATGGCTTACTCATATACTGAGAAAAAACGTATCCGCAAGGACTTTAGCAAGTTGCCGGACGTCATGGATGTGCCGTACCTCCTGGCCATCCAGCTGGATTCGTATCGTGAATTCTTGCAAGCGGGAGCGACTAAAGATCAGTTCCGCGACGTGGGCCTGCATGCGGCCTTCAAATCCGTTTTCCCGATCATCAGCTACTCCGGCAATGCTGCGCTGGAGTACGTCGGATATCGTCTGGGCGAACCGGCATTTGATGTCAAAGAATGCGTATTGCGCGGTGTAACTTACGCCGTACCTTTGCGGGTAAAAGTGCGCCTGATCATTTTCGACAAAGAGTCGTCGAACAAAGCGATCAAGGACATCAAAGAGCAAGAAGTCTACATGGGTGAAATCCCCCTGATGACTGAGAACGGTACCTTCGTAATCAACGGTACCGAGCGTGTAATCGTTTCCCAGCTGCACCGTTCCCCGGGCGTGTTCTTCGACCACGACCGTGGCAAGACGCACAGCTCCGGTAAACTGCTGTACTCCGCGCGCATCATTCCTTACCGCGGTTCGTGGCTGGACTTCGAGTTCGACCCGAAAGACTGCGTATTCGTGCGTATCGACCGTCGTCGCAAGCTGCCTGCATCGGTATTGCTGCGCGCGCTGGGCTATACCACTGAAGAAGTGCTGGACGCGTTCTACACCACCAACGTATTCCACGTGAAAGGCGAAAACCTGAGCCTGGAACTGGTGCCTCAGCGCCTGCGTGGTGAAATCGCTGTCCTGGATATCCTTGACGACAAAGGCAAGGTTATTGTCGAGCAAGGTCGTCGTATCACTGCTCGCCACATCAACCAGCTGGAAAAAGCCGGGATCAAAGAGCTGGAAGTGCCTCTGGACTACGTCCTGGGTCGCACTACCGCCAAGGTCATCGTGCATCCGGCAACCGGCGAAATCCTGGCAGAGTGCAACACCGAGCTGAGCACCGAGATCCTGGCGAAAATCGCCAAGGCCGGCGTTGTTCGCATCGAAACTCTGTACACCAACGATATCGACTGCGGTCCGTTCGTCTCCGACACGCTGAAGATCGACTCCACCAGCAACCAACTGGAAGCGCTGGTCGAGATCTATCGCATGATGCGTCCTGGCGAGCCGCCAACCAAAGACGCTGCCGAAACCCTGTTCAACAACCTGTTCTTCAGCCCTGAGCGCTATGACCTGTCTGCGGTCGGCCGGATGAAGTTCAACCGTCGTATCGGTCGTACCGAGATCGAAGGGTCGGGCGTGCTGTGCAAGGAAGACATCGTCGCGGTACTGAAGACCCTGGTCGACATCCGTAACGGTAAAGGCATCGTCGATGACATCGACCACCTGGGTAACCGTCGTGTTCGCTGCGTAGGCGAAATGGCCGAGAACCAGTTCCGCGTTGGCCTGGTACGTGTTGAGCGTGCGGTCAAAGAGCGTCTGTCGATGGCTGAAAGCGAAGGCCTGATGCCGCAAGACCTGATCAACGCCAAGCCAGTGGCTGCGGCGGTGAAAGAGTTCTTCGGTTCCAGCCAGCTGTCCCAGTTCATGGACCAGAACAACCCGCTGTCCGAGATCACCCACAAGCGTCGTGTCTCTGCACTCGGCCCTGGCGGTTTGACTCGTGAGCGTGCCGGCTTTGAAGTTCGTGACGTACACCCGACGCACTACGGTCGTGTTTGCCCGATCGAAACGCCGGAAGGTCCGAACATCGGTCTGATCAACTCCCTGGCTGCCTATGCGCGCACCAACCAGTACGGCTTCCTGGAAAGCCCGTACCGTGTGGTGAAAGACGCACTGGTCACCGACGAGATCGTGTTCCTGTCCGCCATCGAAGAAGCTGATCACGTGATCGCTCAGGCTTCGGCCACGATGAACGACAAGAAGATGCTGATCGACGAACTGGTAGCTGTTCGTCACTTGAACGAGTTCACCGTCAAGGCGCCGGAAGACGTCACCTTGATGGACGTATCGCCGAAGCAGGTAGTTTCGGTTGCAGCGTCGCTGATCCCGTTCCTCGAGCACGATGACGCCAACCGTGCGTTGATGGGTTCGAACATGCAGCGTCAAGCTGTACCAACCCTGCGTGCTGACAAGCCGCTGGTCGGTACCGGCATGGAGCGTAACGTAGCCCGTGACTCCGGCGTTTGCGTCGTGGCTCGTCGTGGCGGCGTGATCGACTCCGTTGATGCCAGCCGTATCGTGGTTCGTGTTGCCGATGACGAAGTTGAAACCGGTGAAGCTGGTGTCGACATCTACAACCTGACCAAATATACCCGCTCCAACCAGAACACCTGCATCAACCAGCGTCCGCTGGTGCGTAAGGGTGATCGGGTTCAGCGCAGCGACATCATGGCCGACGGTCCGTCCACCGACATGGGTGAACTGGCGCTGGGTCAGAACATGCGCATCGCGTTCATGGCCTGGAACGGTTACAACTTCGAAGACTCCATCTGCTTGTCGGAACGAGTTGTTCAGGAAGACCGTTTCACCACGATCCACATTCAGGAACTGACCTGTGTGGCCCGTGACACCAAGCTTGGCCCAGAGGAAATCACTGCGGACATCCCGAACGTGGGTGAGGCTGCACTGAACAAGCTGGACGAAGCCGGTATCGTTTATGTTGGTGCTGAAGTTGGCGCAGGCGACATCCTGGTCGGTAAGGTCACTCCGAAAGGCGAGACCCAGCTGACTCCGGAAGAAAAACTGCTGCGTGCGATCTTCGGTGAAAAAGCCAGCGACGTTAAAGACACCTCCCTGCGCGTACCTACCGGTACCAAAGGTACTGTCATCGACGTACAGGTCTTCACCCGCGACGGCGTTGAGCGTGATGCTCGTGCACTGTCGATCGAGAAGTCCCAGCTGGACGAGATTCGCAAGGATCTGAACGAAGAGTTCCGCATCGTTGAAGGTGCTACTTTCGAACGTCTGCGTTCCGCTCTGGTCGGCCACAAAGCCGAAGGTGGCGCCGGTCTGAAGAAAGGCCAGGACATCACCGACGAAGTACTCGACGGTCTTGAGCACGGCCAGTGGTTCAAACTGCGCATGGCTGAAGATGCTCTGAACGAGCAGCTCGAGAAGGCTCAGGCCTACATCGTTGATCGTCGCCGTCTGCTGGACGACAAGTTCGAAGACAAGAAGCGCAAACTGCAGCAGGGCGATGACCTGGCTCCAGGCGTGCTGAAAATCGTCAAGGTCTACCTGGCAATCCGTCGTCGCATCCAGCCGGGCGACAAGATGGCCGGTCGTCACGGTAACAAGGGTGTGGTCTCCGTGATCATGCCGGTTGAAGACATGCCGCATGATGCCAATGGCACCCCGGTCGACGTCGTCCTCAACCCGTTGGGCGTACCTTCGCGTATGAACGTTGGTCAGATCCTCGAAACCCACCTGGGCCTCGCGGCCAAGGGTCTGGGCGAGAAGATCAATCGCATGATTGAAGAGCAGCGTAAAGTTGCCGAGCTGCGTAAATTCCTGCACGAGATCTACAACGAGATCGGCGGTCGTCAGGAAAGCCTCGATGACTTCTCGGACCAGGAAATCCTGGACCTGGCTCAAAACCTGCGTGGCGGCGTTCCAATGGCCACTCCAGTGTTCGACGGCGCCAAGGAAAGCGAAATCAAGGCCATGCTGAAACTGGCAGACCTGCCAGAAAGCGGCCAGATGCAGCTGACCGATGGCCGTACCGGCAACAAGTTCGAGCGCCCGGTTACCGTTGGCTACATGTACATGCTGAAGCTGAACCACTTGGTAGACGACAAGATGCACGCTCGTTCTACCGGTTCGTACAGCCTGGTTACCCAGCAGCCGCTGGGTGGTAAGGCGCAGTTCGGTGGTCAGCGTTTCGGGGAGATGGAGGTCTGGGCACTGGAAGCATACGGTGCCGCTTACACTCTGCAAGAAATGCTCACAGTGAAGTCGGACGATGTGAACGGCCGGACCAAGATGTACAAAAACATCGTGGATGGCGATCACCGTATGGAGCCGGGCATGCCCGAGTCCTTCAACGTGTTGATCAAGGAAATTCGTTCCCTCGGCATCGATATCGATCTGGAAACCGAATAACACGTGACGCGAATCGAGAGCGGGGCAGGATTGCCCGCTCTCTGCTCCGCCAGGAGGAAAGGCCTTGAAAGACCTACTGAATTTGCTGAAAAACCAGGGTCAAGTCGAAGAGTTCGACGCCATCCGTATCGGATTGGCATCGCCTGAGATGATCCGTTCGTGGTCGTTCGGTGAAGTTAAAAAGCCGGAAACCATCAACTACCGTACGTTCAAACCTGAGCGTGACGGCCTGTTCTGCGCCAAGATCTTTGGCCCGGTAAAGGATTACGAGTGCCTGTGCGGTAAGTACAAGCGCTTGAAGCACCGTGGTGTGATCTGCGAGAAGTGCGGCGTTGAAGTCGCGCTGGCAAAAGTTCGTCGTGAGCGCATGGCGCACATCGAACTGGCCTCGCCAGTTGCCCACATCTGGTTCCTGAAATCGCTGCCGTCCCGTATCGGCTTGCTGATGGACATGACCCTGCGTGATATCGAACGCGTTCTCTACTTCGAGAGCTATGTCGTTATCGATCCAGGCATGACCACCCTTGAAAAAGGTCAGCTGCTGAACGACGAGCAGTACTTCGAAGCGCTGGAAGAATTCGGCGACGATTTCGATGCCCGTATGGGTGCCGAAGCTGTCCGCGAACTGCTGCACGCTATCGACCTGGAACACGAGATTGGCCGTCTGCGTGAAGAAATTCCGCAAACCAACTCCGAAACCAAGATCAAGAAGCTGTCCAAGCGTCTGAAGTTGATGGAAGCCTTCCAGGGTTCCGGCAACCTGCCAGAGTGGATGGTGCTGACCGTTCTGCCGGTTCTGCCGCCAGATCTGCGTCCACTGGTCCCGCTGGATGGCGGTCGCTTCGCGACTTCCGACCTCAACGATCTATATCGTCGAGTGATCAACCGTAACAACCGTTTGAAGCGCCTGCTGGATCTGTCCGCTCCGGACATCATCGTGCGCAACGAAAAGCGTATGTTGCAGGAAGCTGTCGACGCACTGCTCGACAACGGCCGTCGTGGCCGTGCGATCACCGGTTCGAACAAGCGTCCTCTGAAATCCCTGGCTGACATGATCAAGGGTAAGCAGGGTCGTTTCCGTCAGAACTTGCTCGGTAAGCGTGTTGACTACTCGGGTCGTTCGGTTATTACCGTAGGTCCGACCCTGCGTCTGCACCAGTGCGGTCTGCCGAAGAAAATGGCTCTCGAGCTGTTCAAGCCGTTCATCTTCGGCAAGCTGGAAATGCGTGGTCTCGCTACCACCATCAAAGCTGCCAAGAAGATGGTCGAGCGTGAGCTGCCGGAAGTTTGGGACGTTCTCGCTGAAGTGATTCGCGAACACCCGGTTCTTCTCAACCGTGCACCGACCCTTCACCGTCTGGGTATCCAGGCGTTTGAACCGGTACTGATCGAAGGTAAGGCAATCCAGCTGCACCCTCTGGTCTGCGCCGCGTACAACGCCGACTTCGACGGCGACCAAATGGCCGTGCACGTACCGCTGACGCTGGAAGCCCAGCTCGAAGCGCGTGCGTTGATGATGTCGACCAACAACATTCTGTCGCCAGCCAACGGTGAGCCAATCATCGTTCCGTCGCAGGACGTTGTATTGGGTCTGTACTACATGACTCGTGAAGCGATCAACGCCAAGGGCGAAGGTCGTGTGTTCGCGGATCTGCAGGAAGTTGACCGTGTGTTCCGTGCCGGCGAAGCCGCACTGCACGCCAAGGTCAAAGTGCGGATCAACGAAACCGTCAACGACCGTGATGGCGGCAGCGTGAGCAACACCCGTATCGTCGACACTACTGTCGGCCGTGCCCTGTTGTTCCAGGTTGTGCCAAAAGGTCTGTCGTACGACGTCGTCAACCTGCCGATGAAGAAAAAGGCGATCTCCAAGCTGATCAACCAGTGCTACCGCGTGGTTGGTTTGAAAGAGACCGTAATCTTCGCTGACCAGTTGATGTACACCGGTTTTGCTTATTCGACCATTTCCGGCGTTTCCATCGGTGTTAACGACTTCGTTATCCCGGATGAAAAAGCCCGCATCATCAATGCTGCTACTGATGAAGTGAAAGAGATCGAAAGCCAGTACGCCTCCGGCCTGGTAACCCAGGGCGAGAAGTACAACAAAGTGATCGACCTTTGGTCCAAGGCGAACGACGAAGTTTCCAAGGCGATGATGGCCAACCTCTCGAAAGAGAAAGTCATCGACCGTCATGGCGTCGAAGTCGACCAGGAATCCTTCAACTCGATGTACATGATGGCTGACTCGGGTGCGCGGGGTTCCGCAGCACAGATTCGTCAGCTGGCCGGTATGCGTGGCCTGATGGCCAAGCCGGACGGCTCCATCATTGAAACGCCGATTACCGCGAACTTCCGTGAAGGTTTGAGCGTACTCCAGTACTTCATCTCCACTCACGGTGCTCGTAAGGGCCTTGCGGATACTGCGTTGAAAACGGCTAACTCCGGTTACCTGACTCGTCGTCTGGTAGACGTTGCACAAGATCTGGTTGTAACCGAGATCGATTGCGGCACCGAACACGGTCTGCTGATGACTCCGCACATTGAAGGCGGTGACGTTGTAGAGCCGCTGGGTGAGCGCGTACTGGGTCGAGTTATCGCCCGTGACGTATTCAAGCCAGGTACCGAGGACGTTATCGTTCCCGCCGGCACTCTGGTAGACGAAAAGTGGGTCGAGTTCATCGAACTCAACAGCATCGACGAAGTGATCGTGCGTTCGCCGATCAGCTGCGAAACCCGCTTCGGTATTTGCGCCAAGTGCTACGGCCGCGATCTCGCTCGTGGTCACCAAGTGAACATCGGTGAAGCGGTCGGCGTTATCGCTGCCCAGTCCATCGGTGAGCCGGGTACCCAGCTGACGATGCGTACGTTCCACATCGGTGGTGCGGCAAGCCGGACCTCCGCAGCCGACAGCGTTCAGGTGAAGAATGGCGGTACCGTCCGTCTGCATAACCTGAAGCACGTAGAGCGCGTGGATGGCCACCTGGTTGCTGTGTCCCGTTCCGGTGAGCTGGCCATCGCTGATGACTTCGGTCGTGAGCGTGAGCGTTACAAGCTGCCGTACGGTGCCGTGATTTCGGTTAAAGAGGGTGACAAGGTCGACGCTGGCGCAATCGTGGCCAAGTGGGATCCGCACACTCACCCGATCGTTACCGAAATGAAAGGTACCGTGACCTACGTGGGCATGGAAGAAGGCATCACGATCAAGCGTCAGACTGACGAATTGACCGGTATGACCAACATTGAAGTACTCGACGCCAAAGATCGTCCAGCTGCCGGTAAAGACATCCGTCCTGCCGTGAAGATGGTCGACGACAACGGCAAGGATCTGTTACTGCCAGGCACTGACGTTATCGCTCAGTACTTCCTGCCAGCCAACGCCCTCGTCGGTGTAGCGGACGGTGCGAAGATTGCGATCGGTGATGTTATCGCTCGTATCCCGCAAGAAACTTCGAAGACCCGTGACATCACCGGTGGTCTGCCGCGTGTTGCCGACTTGTTCGAAGCTCGTCGTCCGAAAGAAGCGTCGATTCTGGCTGAAGTCAGCGGCACCATCGCGTTCGGTAAAGAGACCAAAGGCAAGCGCCGTCTGGTTATCACCCCGAACGACGGTAGCGATCCGTATGAAGAGCTGATTCCGAAGTGGCGTCACCTGAACGTCTTCGAAGGCGAACAAGTGAACCGCGGCGAAGTTATCTCCGACGGTCCAAGCGATCCACACGACATCCTGCGTCTGCTGGGTGTGAGTGCGCTGGCCAAGTACATCGTCAACGAGATCCAGGACGTTTACCGTCTGCAAGGCGTGAAGATCAACGATAAGCACATCGAGACCATCCTGCGTCAGATGCTGCGTAAAGTTGAAATCGCTGAATCCGGCGATTCCAGTTTCATCAAGGGCGACCAGATGGAATTGACTCACGTTCTGGTAGAGAACGAGCGTTTGAGCGGCGAAGACAAATTTGTCTCCAAGTTCACTCGCGTTCTGCTG
Source organism: Pseudomonas sp. NFX98 (assembly GCF_047784845.1). Taxonomy (NCBI): domain Bacteria; kingdom Pseudomonadati; phylum Pseudomonadota; class Gammaproteobacteria; order Pseudomonadales; family Pseudomonadaceae; genus Pseudomonas; species Pseudomonas sp. NFX98. Next base: position 14,656 of record NZ_JBLNNF010000017.1, read on the forward strand.
GGTATCACCAAGGCGTCGTTGTCCACCGAATCGTTCATCTCGGCGGCTTCCTTCCAGGAAACCACTCGCGTACTGACCGAAGCGGCGGTAACCGGCAAGCGCGATTACCTGCGCGGCCTGAAAGAAAACGTGGTCGTGGGTCGTCTGATCCCGGCTGGTACCGGTCTGGCGTACCACAGCGAGCGTAAGCGTCGCCGTGATGCCGACAAGCCGTTGCGCGTAAGCGCCAGTGAAGTGGAAGCTGCACTGACCGAAGCGCTGAACTCTAGCGGTAACTGAGTTCTGCGATAAATGAGCGTAAGGCCCTGGCAGCTCCGTTCATCGTATCGAGACAATTTGTCGAGGTTCGATGGGTGGAGAGGTCGGGGCCTTGCCTTGACTGGGGACAAGATCCTCTTTAGACTCTTGTACCCCTAAATTTGGCGGGGATTCGTTCCTGCCATTTTGCTTTTCTTGCAAGACAATAGCGTCGCAAGACAACAGTGGAGCTAGTAGATGGCAACTATCAACCAGCTGGTACGTCAGCCGCGTAAGCGTATCGTCGAGAAATCCGACGTACCTGCGCTGCAGAACTGCCCGCAACGTCGTGGCGTGTGCACCCGTGTGTATACCACTACGCCGAAAAAACCTAACTCGGCACTGCGTAAAGTATGCCGTGTGCGTCTGACCAACGGTTTCGAGGTTTCCTCGTACATCGGTGGTGAAGGCCACAACCTGCAAGAGCACAGCGTGGTACTGATCCGCGGCGGTCGTGTAAAAGACTTGCCAGGTGTTCGTTACCACACCGTTCGCGGTTCTTTGGATACTTCCGGCGTTAAAGGTCGTAACCAGGGTCGTTCGAAGTACGGTACCAAGAAGCCTAAGTAGTAGCGGCTTTTTGTAAGAACTGAATTATCTATTTTTCTGAGTCGATAAGAGTAAGGTCGGAGGCGTCCCGTACAGGGCACCGATTCCGAGCGAACCTGAAGACCGTTTGAGGGCTTATCCATGCCAAGAAGACGCGTAGCAGCCAAGCGCGAAGTGCTTGACGATCCAAAATACGGAAGCCAAATCCTGGCCAAGTTCATGAACCACGTGATGGAAAGCGGCAAGAAAGCCGTTGCCGAGCGTATCGTTTATGGCGCGCTGGAAAAGGTTAAAGAACGCAAGAACAGCGACCCCCTGGAAATCTTCGAGAAAGCTCTCGACGCCATCGCTCCGCTGGTCGAAGTAAAGTCGCGCCGTGTAGGCGGTGCTACTTACCAGGTTCCGGTTGAAGTTCGTCCGTCCCGTCGTAACGCTCTGGCAATGCGCTGGTTGGTAGACTTCGCCCGCAAGCGCGGCGAGAAGTCTATGGCTCTGCGTTTGGCTGGCGAACTGTTGGACGCCGCCGAAGGTAAAGGTGCTGCAGTTAAGAAGCGTGAAGACGTGCACCGTATGGCTGAAGCCAACAAGGCTTTCTCGCACTACCGCTTCTAATTTTAGCGTCACTAATTTTGCGAGGGCTTTATGGCTCGTACTACACCGATTAATCGCTACCGTAACATTGGTATCGTTGCTCACGTGGATGCTGGTAAAACCACCACCACCGAGCGCGTCCTTTTTTACACTGGCAAAAGTCACAAGATGGGCGAGGTGCATGACGGCGCCGCGACCACAGACTGGATGGTTCAGGAGCAGGAGCGTGGTATTACCATTACTTCTGCTGCTATTACCGCCTTCTGGCAGGGTTCTGCGAAGCAGCACAAAGACCAATACCGCTTCAACGTCATTGACACCCCGGGTCACGTAGACTTCACCATTGAAGTTGAGCGTTCCCTGCGTGTACTCGACGGCGCGGTCGTTGTGTTCTGCGGCACTTCCGGCGTTGAGCCTCAGTCCGAAACCGTATGGCGTCAAGCCAACAAGTACGGTGTTCCACGTATCGTTTACGTGAACAAAATGGACCGTGCTGGCGCGAACTTCCTGCGCGTGATCGCTCAGATCAAGCAGCGCCTGGGTCACACCCCGGTGCCTATCCAGTTGGCTATCGGTTCCGAAGACAACTTCCAGGGTCAGATCGATCTGATGACCATGGAAGCGGTTTACTGGAACGATGCTGACAAAGGCATGACTCCACGTCGCGAAGCTATCCCTGCTGAATTGCAGGAGCTGGCTGAAGAGTGGCGCAGCAACATGGTTGAAGCTGCGGCTGAAGCCAGTGAAGAGCTGATGAACAAGTACCTCGAGGGCGAAGAGCTCACCATCGAGGAAATCAAGGGCGCTCTGCGTCAGCGTACTATCGCTGGTGAGATCGTTCTGGCTGTTTGCGGTTCTTCCTTCAAGAACAAGGGTGTTCCCCTGGTTCTTGACGCCGTTATCGACTACCTGCCTGCTCCTGTCGACATTCCTGCTATCAAGGGTTCCAACCCTGATAACGAGGAAGAAGAAATGGAGCGTCATGCAGACGACAACGAGCCGTTCTCGGCTCTGGCGTTCAAGATCGCTACCGACCCATTCGTGGGTACTTTGACCTTCGTCCGCGTTTACTCGGGCGTGTTGGCGTCCGGCGACGGCGTGATCAACTCGGTCAAAGGCAAGAAAGAGCGCGTGGGTCGTATGGTGCAAATGCACGCAAACGCCCGTGAAGAAATCAAGGAAGTGCGCGCTGGTGACATCGCGGCCTTGATCGGCATGAAGGACGTCACCACTGGTGAAACTTTGTGCAACGCTGACAAGCCAATCATCCTGGTTCGCATGGACTTCCCGGAGCCGGTTATTTCGGTTGCCGTTGAGCCTAAGACCAAGGATGACCAGGAAAAAATGGGTATCGCTCTGGGCAAGCTTGCTCAGGAAGACCCGTCTTTCCGCGTCAAAACTGATGAAGAGACTGGTCAAACGATCATCTCTGGCATGGGCGAGCTGCACCTGGACATCCTGGTTGACCGGATGCGCCGTGAGTTCAACGTCGAAGCCAACATCGGTAAGCCTCAGGTTTCCTATCGTGAGCGCATCACGAAGAGCTGCGAAATCGAAGGCAAGTTCGTTCGTCAGTCCGGCGGTCGTGGCCAGTTCGGTCACTGCTGGATTCGCTTTGCACCTGCTGACGAAGGTCAGGAAGGTCTGCAATTCCTGAACGAAGTAGTGGGTGGTGTGGTTCCTAAGGAATACATCCCGGCTATCCAGAAGGGTATCGAAGAGCAGATGAAGAACGGTGTTGTTGCCGGCTATCCGCTGATCGGCCTGAAGGCTACCGTGTTTGATGGTTCTTACCACGACGTCGACTCGAACGAGATGGCGTTTAAGGTGGCTGCTTCCATGGCGACCAAGCAACTGGCCCAGAAGGGCGGTGGTGAGTTGCTCGAGCCGATCATGGCGGTAGAGGTTGTTACGCCTGAAGACTATATGGGTGACGTGATGGGCGACCTGAACCGTCGTCGCGGCATGATTCTGGGTATGGAAGACACGGTTTCCGGTAAGGTTATCCGTGCTGAAGTTCCGTTGGGCGAGATGTTCGGTTATGCGACCGATGTTCGTTCGATGTCCCAGGGTCGCGCAAGCTACTCTATGGAATTCAAAAAATACAATACGGCTCCGTCGCACATCGTCGAAACCGTTACCAAAAAACAAGGCTGATTCAGTCCTTTAGGCAAGGAGTTAATTGTCGTGGCTAAAGAAAAATTTGATCGTTCCCTACCGCACGTCAACGTTGGCACCATCGGTCACGTTGACCACGGTAAAACCACTCTGACCGCAGCTCTGACTCGCGTTTGCTCCGAAGTTTTCGGTTCGGCAATCGTTGATTTCGATAAAATCGACAGCGCTCCAGAAGAAAAAGCTCGTGGTATCACCATCAACACCGCGCACGTCGAGTACAACTCGAAGATTCGTCACTACGCTCACGTTGACTGCCCAGGTCACGCTGACTATGTGAAGAACATGATCACCGGTGCTGCCCAGATGGACGGCGCGATCCTGGTTTGCTCGGCCGCTGATGGTCCGATGCCACAAACCCGTGAGCACATCCTGCTGTCCCGTCAGGTAGGCGTTCCGTACATCGTGGTTTTCCTGAACAAGGCTGACCTGGTAGACGACGCTGAGCTGCTGGAACTGGTTGAGATGGAAGTTCGCGACCTGCTGTCCACCTACGACTTCCCGGGCGATGACACTCCAATCATCATCGGTTCGGCTCGTATGGCGCTGGAAGGCAAAGACGACAACGAAATGGGCACCACTGCCGTTCGTAAACTGGTTGAAACTCTGGACAGCTACATCCCAGAACCAGAGCGCGCTATCGACAAGCCATTCCTGATGCCAATCGAAGACGTATTCTCGATTTCGGGTCGTGGTACTGTTGTGACCGGTCGTATCGAGCGCGGTATCGTTCGCGTTCAAGATCCGCTGGAAATCGTTGGTCTGCGTGACACTACCGTCACCACCTGCACCGGTGTTGAAATGTTCCGCAAGCTGCTCGACGAAGGTCGTGCTGGCGAGAACTGCGGCGTTCTGCTGCGTGGCACCAAGCGTGACGACGTTGAGCGTGGTCAGGTTCTGGTTAAGCCGGGTTCGGTTAAGCCGCACACCAAGTTCACCGCAGAAGTTTACGTTCTGAGCAAGGAAGAAGGCGGTCGTCACACTCCGTTCTTCAAAGGCTACCGTCCACAGTTCTACTTCCGTACTACTGACGTGACTGGTAACTGCGAGCTGCCAGAAGGCGTTGAAATGGTAATGCCAGGTGACAACATTCAGATGACTGTTACCCTGATCAAAACCATCGCAATGGAAGACGGTCTGCGTTTCGCTATCCGTGAAGGCGGTCGTACCGTCGGCGCTGGCGTCGTAGCCAAAATCATCGAGTAATCTCTTTTTTGAGATGGCTTTGATGCTTTGAAAAAGCCCCCGCTCAGCGGGGGTTTTTTTATTGGGTTGACACCTATCTGGGGCGTCTATAGAATTGCGCCTCCTTTTAACGGGCGTATTGCGCCCGGTGGGAATAGCAGCCGGAGTCTGAAATCCAATGCAAAATCAGCAAATCCGTATCAGGTTGAAGGCTTTCGACCATCGCCTGATCGACCAATCAACCCAGGAAATCGTGGAAACCGCGAAACGTACTGGTGCTCAAGTGCGTGGTCCAATTCCACTGCCTACCCGTAAAGAGCGGTTCACCGTTCTGGTCTCCCCGCACGTCAACAAAGACGCGCGTGACCAGTACGAGATCCGTACTCATAAGCGCGTTCTGGACATCGTCCAGCCAACGGATAAAACCGTTGATGCTCTTATGAAGCTTGATCTTGCGGCCGGTGTGGAAGTGCAGATCAGCCTCGGCTAAGACTCGGTCTTAGTCGTGTAACGCTCTGAAATGGGCGGCCATAGCGGGTGAAAGCCCCGTACACTCATGAGGTTTACAACATGACTATTGGTGTAGTCGGTCGTAAATGCGGTATGACCCGTATTTTCACCGAAGAAGGTGTCTCCATTCCGGTCACGGTCATTGAGATCGAGCCGAATCGCGTCACCCAGTTCAAAACTGAAGAGACCGATGGCTATCGTGCAGTGCAAGTCACTGTCGGCGAGCGTCGTGCTTCGCGTGTAACAGCAGCTCAGGCTGGCCACTTCGCTAAAGCGAACGTTGCCGCTGGTCGTACCGTAATGGAATTCCGCCTTGAAGAAGGCGAGTACCAGGCCGGCGATCTGATCAACGCTGAAATCTTCGCCGCTGGTCAACTGGTTGATGTAACCGGTCAGTCCAAAGGTAAAGGCTTCCAGGGTACGATCAAGCGTTGGAATTTCCGCGGGCAAGATAACACCCACGGTAACTCCGTATCCCACCGCGTTCCAGGCTCTATCGGCCAGTGCCAGACTCCTGGTCGTGTATTCAAGGGCAAAAAAATGTCCGGTCATATGGGCGCTGAGCGCGTGACCGTGCAGTCCCTCGAAGTAGTGCGCGTGGACGCTGAACGCAATCTGTTGTTGGTCAAGGGCGCTGTTCCTGGCGCTACTGGCGGCAACTTGGTTGTACGTCCAGCAGCCAAGGCTCGCGGTTAAGGGGAAGCTGACATGCAATTAAATGTAAATGACGCTCAAGCGATCGAAGTTTCCGAACTGACATTTGGCGGCGAATTCAACGAGACGCTGGTTCACCAAGCAGTCGTAGCCTACATGGCTGGCGGTCGTCAGGGTTCCAAGCAGCAAAAGACCCGTTCCGACGTTCGTGGTGGCGGTAAGCGCCCATGGCGTCAGAAAGGTACTGGCCGTGCTCGTGCCGGTACTATCCGTAGCCCAATCTGGCGTGGCGGCGGTACCACTTTCGCAGCTCGTCCTCAGGATCACTCCCAGAAGCTGAACAAGAAGATGTACCGCGCAGCAATGCGTTCCATCCTTGCTGAGCTGGTGCGTACTGATCGTCTGGTCGTGGTTCAGGATTTCGCCGTTGAGACGCCGAAAACCAAAGACCTGCTGGGCAAACTGAACAACATGAGCCTGACCGACGTTCTGATCGTGTCGGACGCTGTTGATCAGAACCTGTACCTGGCTGCTCGTAACCTGCCACACGTAGATGTACGTGACGTGCAAGGTTCCGATCCAGTTAGTCTGATCGCATACGATAAGGTGTTGATCACCGTGTCGGCCGTGAAGAAATTCGAGGAGCTGCTGGGATGAACCAGGAACGCGTATTTAAAGTTCTGCTTGGCCCGCACGTTTCCGAGAAGGCTACGGTTCTGGCAGACAAGAAAGGCCAGTTCGTTTTCAAGGTTGCTACTGACGCAACCAAGCTGGAAATCAAGAAGGCCGTCGAAAGCCTGTTCAGCGTGAAAGTAGAGCGTGTTACTACCCTGAATGTTCTGGGTAAGAGCAAGCGCACTGCTCGCGGTCTGGGCAAGCGTAATGACTGGAAGAAGGCAGTTATCTCCCTTCAGCCAGGCCAAGATCTCGATTTCAGCAGCAGTGCTGAGTAAGGAAGGGGTGCATCATGGCAATCGTTAAATGCAAACCGACTTCCCCTGGCCGCCGTTTTGTGGTCAAGGTGGTCAACCAGGAGCTGCATAAAGGCGCTCCTCACGCACCGCTGCTCGAGAAGAAGTCGAAGACTGGTGGTCGTAACAACAATGGCCGTATTACCACTCGTCACATCGGTGGTGGTCATAAGCAGCATTACCGTATGGTCGATTTCCGTCGCAACGACAAAGATGGCATCGTCGCCACTGTCGAGCGTATCGAATACGATCCAAACCGTACTGCTCACATCGCACTGCTCTGCTACGCAGACGGCGAGCGCCGCTACATCATCGCCCCTAAAGGCGTGAGTGCTGGCGACACGCTGATCGCAGGTGCCCTGGCTCCAATCAAGCCAGGTAACGCTCTGCAACTGCGCAACATTCCAGTCGGTTCTACCGTACACGGCATCGAACTGAAGCCAGGTAAAGGCGCACAGATCGCTCGTTCCGCTGGTGCTTCGGCTCAGCTGATCGCTCGTGAAGGCGTGTACGTTACCCTGCGTCTGCGTTCCGGTGAAATGCGTAAAGTCCTGGCTGAATGCCGTGCGACCCTGGGCGAAGTCTCGAACTCCGAGCACAGCCTGCGTTCGCTGGGTAAAGCTGGTGCCAAACGCTGGCGTGGCGTTCGCCCAACCGTTCGTGGTGTTGCCATGAACCCGGTTGACCACCCACATGGTGGTGGTGAAGGTCGTACCTCTGGTGGTCGTCATCCGGTATCGCCATGGGGCTTCCCGACTAAGGGCGCGAAGACTCGTGGTAATAAGCGTACCGACAAAATGATCGTCCGTCGTCGCAAGTAAATAGAGGGATACGACAGTGCCACGTTCTCTGAAAAAAGGTCCTTTTATCGATCTTCACCTACTGAAGAAGATCGAAGTGGCGGCGGAAAAGAACGATCGCAAACCAGTTAAAACCTGGTCGCGTCGTTCGATGATCCTGCCACAAATGGTCGGTCTGACCATCGCAGTACACAACGGTCGTCAACACGTCCCAGTTCTCGTTAACGAAGACATGGTCGGCCACAAACTGGGCGAGTTCGCCGGTACCCGCACTTATCGTGGGCACGTGGCAGACAAGAAAGCCAAGCGTTAAGGGGTTAGGAAATGGAAGTAGCCGCTAAGTTGTCGGGCGCTCGAATCTCCGCCCAGAAAGCCCGCTTGGTCGCCGACCAGATCCGCGGGAAGAAGGTGGGCGAAGCGCTCAACCTGTTGGCTTTCAGCAGTAAGAAAGCCGCCGAGATCATGAAGAAAGTGCTGGAGTCGGCCGTAGCCAACGCCGAGCATAACGAAGGCGCAGACGTTGATGACCTGAAGGTCAGCACCGTTTTCGTCAACGAAGGGCGTTCGCTGAAGCGCATCATGCCACGTGCCAAAGGCCGTGCTGATCGCATCGTCAAGCGGTCTTGCCATATCACTGTCAAGGTTGCTGACAAGTAACGGAGTCGAAGAGATGGGTCAGAAAGTACATCCCATTGGCATTCGCCTGGGAATCGTCAAGGAGCACACCTCCGTCTGGTACGCAGACGGTCGGACTTATGCGGACTACTTGTTCGCTGATCTGAAGGTGCGTGAGTATCTCCAAGACAAACTAAAAAGCGCGTCCGTAAGCCGTATCGATATCCATCGTCCGGCCCAAACTGCACGTATCACCATCCACACCGCTCGTCCAGGTATCGTTATCGGGAAGAAAGGTGAAGATGTTGAGAAACTGCGTCAGGACCTGACCAAGCAAATGGGTGTGCCTGTGCACATCAATATCGAAGAGATCCGCAAGCCGGAACTCGACGGTATGCTGGTTGCGCAGAGCGTAGCTCAGCAGCTGGAGCGTCGCGTTATGTTCCGTCGCGCTATGAAGCGCGCTGTACAGAACGCAATGCGCATTGGTGCCAAAGGCATCAAAATCCAAGTGAGCGGTCGTCTCGGCGGTGCTGAAATCGCACGTACTGAATGGTATCGCGAAGGTCGTGTGCCACTGCACACCCTGCGTGCCGACATCGACTATGCCAACTACGAAGCTCACACCACCTACGGTGTGATCGGTGTAAAGGTTTGGATCTTCAAAGGCGAAGTAATTGGTGGTCGCCAAGAAGAACTGAAACCACAAGCACCAGCGCCTCGTAAAAAAGCTGCTAAGTAAGGGGTACGCCAAATGTTGCAACCAAAGCGTACGAAGTTCCGCAAGCAAATGACTGGTCACAACCGTGGCCTGGCATTGCGCGGTAGCAAAGTCAGCTTCGGCGAGTTCGCGCTGAAGTCTGTTGCTCGTGGTCGTCTCACCGCTCGTCAGATCGAGTCAGCGCGTCGTGCTCTGACCCGTCACGTAAAACGTGGCGGCAAGATCTGGATCCGTGTATTCCCGGACAAGCCGATCTCCAAGAAGCCTCTCGAAGTGCGGATGGGTAAAGGTAAGGGTAACGTGGAATACTGGGTTGCCCAGATTCAGCCAGGCAAAGTCCTGTATGAAATCGAGGGTGTTTCTGAAGAGCTGGCGCGTGAGGCTTTCGCCCTGGCTGCTGCAAAGCTGCCGCTCGCCACCTCCTTTGTTAAACGGACGGTGATGTGATGAAAGCGAATGAACTTCGTGAAAAATCCGCACAGCAGCTGAACGAGCAACTGCTCGGCCTGCTGCGCGACCAGTTCAATCTGCGTATGCAGAAAGCAACTGGCCAGTTGGGGCAGTCTCATCTGCTCTCGCAAGTTAAGCGTGACATCGCTCGCGTGAAGACTGTGCTCAACCAGCAGGCAGGTAAGTAAATCATGGCTGAAGCCGAAAAAACTGTCCGTACGCTGACTGGCCGTGTTGTCAGCGACAAGATGGACAAAACCATCACCGTTCTGATCGAGCGTCGCGTTAAGCACCCGATCTACGGTAAATACGTTAAGCGTTCGACTAAGCTGCACGCGCACGACGAAACCAATCAGTGCCACATCGGCGACAAAGTCACTATTCGTGAAACTCGTCCTTTGGCCAAGACCAAGTCTTGGGCGCTGGTTGATGTTCTCGAACGCGCTGTGGAAGTCTAAGGACTAGGGGTCGGAGAAATTATATGATTCAGACTCAATCCATGCTCGATGTGGCCGATAACAGCGGCGCTCGCCGTGTTATGTGCATCAAGGTGCTGGGTGGCTCCCATCGTCGTTACGCTGGTATCGGTGACATCATCAAAGTTACCGTCAAGGAAGCAATTCCTCGCGGTAAAGTGAAAAAAGGCCAAGTGATGACTGCTGTTGTAGTCCGCACTCGTCACGGCGTACGCCGTGCTGATGGCTCCATTATCCGCTTTGATGGCAACGCTGCTGTTCTTCTGAACAACAAGCAAGAGCCGATCGGCACCCGTATCTTTGGGCCAGTGACCCGTGAACTTCGTACTGAGAAGTTCATGAAGATCGTCTCGCTCGCCCCAGAAGTGCTGTAAGGAGATCCGACATGCAAAAGATTCGTCGTGACGACGAGATCATCGTGATCGCCGGCAAAGACAAAGGTAAGCGCGGTAAGGTGCTTAAGGTTCTCGCTAACAACCGTCTGGTTATTGGTGGTCTGAACCTGGTCAAGCGTCATACCAAGCCTAACCCGATGTCGGGCGTGCAGGGCGGTATCGTCGAAAAAGAAGCTCCACTGGATGCTTCTAACGTCGCCATTTTCAACGGCGAAACCAACAAGGCTGACCGCGTTGGTTTCAAAGTAGAAGACGGCAAGAAAATTCGTGTCTTCAAGTCGACCCAAAAAGCGGTTGATGCTTGAACACTGCTAGGTAGATGAGACCATGGCACGACTAAAAGAGATTTACCGGAAGGAAATTGCTCCGAAACTTAAGGAAGAACTTAAGCTTTCGAACGTGATGGAAGTTCCGCGCGTTACCAAAATCACTCTGAACATGGGTCTGGGCGAAGCGATCGGCGACAAAAAAGTCATCGAGCACGCTGTTGCTGACCTGGAAAAGATCACCGGCCAGAAAGTCGTTGTGACCTACGCTCGCAAATCCATCGCTGGCTTTAAAGTCCGTGAAGGTTGGCCGATCGGCGTCAAAGTGACCCTGCGCCGTGAGCGTATGTACGAGTTCCTGGATCGTCTGCTGTCGATCTCCCTGCCTCGGGTTCGCGACTTCCGCGGCCTGAATGCCAAGTCCTTCGATGGTCGTGGTAACTACAGCATGGGCGTAAAAGAGCAGATCATCTTCCCGGAAATCGACTACGACAAGATCGATGCTCTCCGCGGTCTGGACATTACCCTGACCACCACTGCCAAGAACGATGATGAAGGCCGCGCTCTGCTGCGTGCATTCAAATTCCCGTTCCGCAACTGATTGGAGTAGGACCATGGCCAAGATGAGCATGAAAAACCGCGAGCTGAAGCGTCAGCTCACGGTTGCCAAGTACGCCAAGAAGCGTGCAGCACTGAAAGCAATCATCGTTGATCTGAACGCAAGTCCAGAAGCGCGTTGGGAAGCTACAGTAGCCCTGCAGAAGCAGCCACGTGACGCAAGCGCTTCGCGCATGCGTAACCGCTGCCGCCTGACCGGTCGTCCACACGGCGTTTACCGCAAGTTCGGCCTCGGTCGTAACAAACTGCGTGAAGCGGCAATGCGTGGTGACGTACCAGGTCTGGTTAAAGCCAGCTGGTAAGTACTGTCAAAGTCTCGGTGGGAAGGTTCGCAAGATCCTGACCACCGGTGGCCTTGAATCTGAATCAAGCCCCTTTTGGGGCTTGATTCATTTCTGGGGTGTGTCTAGAATACCCGGCTCGCCTGAGCCCGTGTTTTCTATACTCGGAGATTCTCGGCGACACGTAGTAGCCGCAAGGCTAATTTTTCTGTATTAGGAGCGTCTAGCCCATGAGTATGCAGGACCCGTTAGCGGACATGCTAACTCGAATCCGTAATGCCCAGATGGCTGAAAAGTCCGTCGTAAGCATGCCATCTTCTACTTTGAAGGTAGCTGTTGCCAAAGTCCTGAAGGACGAAGGTTACATTGCGGGTTATCAGATCAGCAGCGAAATCAAACCACTGCTGTCTATCGAGCTGAAATATTTCGAAGGCCGTCCGGTTATCGAAGAAGTGAAGCGCGTTAGCCGTCCAGGCCTGCGTCAGTACAAGTCCGTCGAAGATCTGCCGAAAGTTCGTGGCGGTCTCGGTGTGTCTATCGTCTCCACCAACAAGGGTGTGATGACTGATCGTGCTGCGCGCGCTGCCGGTGTCGGCGGCGAAGTTCTTTGCACTGTGTTCTAAGGGGGGATAAGCATGTCTCGCGTCGCTAAGAACCCCGTTAAGCTGCCAGCCGGTGTCGAAGTAAAATTCGCAGGCCAACAGCTTTCGGTGAAGGGTGCCAAGGGCACTCTCGAACTGAACATCCATTCGTCCGTTGAGATCGTTGAAGAAGCTGGTGAGCTGCGTTTCGCTGCTCGCAATGGCGATCAACAGACTCGCGCAATGGCTGGTACCACTCGTGCGTTGGTAAACAACATGGTCCAAGGCGTAAGCCAAGGCTTCGAGCGCAAGCTCCAGCTGGTCGGTGTTGGTTACAAAGCGCAAGCAAAAGGCACAGTGCTGAACCTGGCTCTTGGCTTCTCGCACCCAGTGGATTACGAACTGCCGGAAGGCATCACCGCTGAGACTCCTAGCCAGACCGATATCCTGATCAAGGGCATCGACAAGCAGCTGGTAGGTCAAGTGGCCGCCGAGATCCGCGACTTCCGTCCACCAGAGCCGTACAAAGGCAAAGGTGTGCGCTACGCGGACGAAGTCGTCCGTCGTAAAGAAGCCAAGAAGAAGTAGGGCATAGCAAATGACCGACAAAAAAGTTACTCGACTGCGTCGCGCTCGCAAAGCACGCCTGAAAATGCACGAACTCGAAGTCGTGCGTCTCTGCGTGTTCCGCTCTTCGCAGCACATCTACGCCCAGGTCATTTCGGCCGACGGCAACAAAGTCCTGGCATCTGCCTCGACTTTGGATAAAGAACTGCGTGATGGCGCCACTGGCAACATCGACGCGGCCACTAAGGTTGGCCAGCTGGTCGCTACGCGTGCTAAGGCCGCTGGCGTCTCGCAGGTGGCTTTCGACCGCTCTGGCTTCAAGTACCACGGCCGCGTTAAAGCGCTGGCTGATGCTGCTCGTGAAGCTGGGCTGGAGTTCTAAGTTATGTCAAATAACGACCAAAAGCGCGACGAAGGCTACATCGAGAAGCTGGTTCAAGTTAACCGCGTAGCCAAAACCGTTAAAGGCGGCCGTATCTTCACCTTCACCGCGTTGACCGTGGTTGGTGATGGTAAAGGCCGTGTTGGCTTCGGCCGTGGCAAGTCGCGTGAAGTGCCTGCTGCGATCCAGAAGGCAATGGAAGCTGCTCGCCGCAACATGATCCAGGTTGATCTGAACGGCACCACTCTGCAGTACGCAATGAAGTCCGCTCACGGCGCTTCGAAGGTGTACATGCAGCCTGCTTCTGAAGGTACCGGTATCATCGCTGGCGGCGCTATGCGTGCTGTCCTCGAAGTTGCTGGCGTTCAGAACGTTCTGGCCAAGTGCTACGGCTCGACTAACCCGGTAAACGTGGTTCACGCCACTTTCAAGGGTTTGAAAGCAATGCAGTCTCCTGAATCCATTGCCGCCAAGCGTGGCAAAAGCGTCAAGGAGATCTTCTGATCATGGCTACCGTAAAAGTAACGCTGATCAAAAGCATGACCGGCCGCATCCCTAACCACAAACTGTGCGTTAAGGGTCTGGGTCTGCGTCGCATCGGTCACACTGTAGAAGTCCAGGATACTCCCGAGAATCGCGGGATGATCAACAAGGCTTACTACATGCTGCGTGTCGAGGGTTAATCGATGAAACTCAATGATCTGAGTCCAGCGCCGGGTTCCCGTCGCGAAAAGCATCGTCCGGGCCGTGGTATCGGTAGTGGTTTGGGTAAGACTGGTGGCCGTGGTCACAAAGGTCAAACCTCCCGCTCCGGTGGCACCATTGCTCCAGGCTTTGAAGGCGGTCAACAGCCGCTGCATCGTCGCCTGCCGAAGTTCGGTTTCGTTTCCCTGAAGGCCATGGACCGCGCAGAAGTGCGTCTGTCCGAGCTGGCTAAAGTGGAAGGCGACATCGTCACCGTGCAGTCCCTGAAAGATGCCAACGTGATCAACGTCAACGTACAGCGTGTGAAAATCATGCTGTCCGGTGAAGTGACTCGCGCTGTCACTATCGGCAAGGGAATCGGCGCCACCAAAGGTGCGCGTGCGGCTATCGAAGCAGCTGGCGGCAAGTTCGAGGAATAAATGGCTAAGCAAGGTGCTCTCTCTGCGCTCGGCAAAGGCGGTATGTCTGAACTTTGGGCTCGTCTGCGTTTTCTGTTCCTGGCGATTATCGTCTACCGAATAGGCGCACACATCCCGGTTCCAGGTATCAACCCGGACCGACTCGCGGACCTGTTTCGACAGAATGAGGGGACCATTCTTAGCTTGTTCAACATGTTTTCCGGCGGCGCGCTGGAGCGGATGAGCATCTTTGCACTGGGGATCATGCCGTACATTTCGGCATCGATCATCATGCAGCTGATGACAGCCGTCAGCCCGCAGCTGGAGCAGTTGAAGAAGGAAGGTGAAGCTGGCCGTCGCAAGATCAGCCAGTACACCCGCTACGGCACTGTCGTCCTAGCTCTCGTTCAAGCCATTGGCATGTCCATTGGTCTGGCAGGGCAGGGCGTTGCGTTCACTGGTGACTTTGGCTTCCATTTCGTCGCGGTATCCACTTTTGTGGCTGGTGCGATGTTCATGATGTGGCTGGGTGAGCAGATTACTGAGCGTGGTGTTGGCAACGGTATCTCGATGTTGATTTTTTCGGGTATCGTCGCCGGTCTTCCGAGAGCGATCGGGCAGTCTTTCGAGTCTGCACGTCAGGGTGATATCAACATCTTCGCCCTGGTTGCCATCGGTTTGCTGGCAGTAGCGATTATCGGTTTCGTGGTGTTCATTGAGCGTGGTCAGCGTCGTATTGCTGTTCACTACGCCAAGCGTCAGCAAGGCCGCAAGGTTTTTGCTGCGCAGACTAGCCACTTGCCGCTGAAGGTGAACATGGCCGGCGTTATTCCGGCCATTTTCGCGAGCAGCATTTTGCTGTTCCCGGCTTCGTTGGGTGCCTGGTTCGGTCAGTCTGAAGGTATGGGCTGGTTGCAGGACATCTCGCAGTCGATCGCTCCTGGTCAGCCGTTGAATATTCTGCTGTTTAGTGCAGGGATTATTTTCTTCTGCTTCTTCTATACGGCGTTGATGTTCAATCCGAAAGACGTAGCGGAAAACCTGAAGAAGTCCGGTGCCTTTATTCCGGGCATCCGTCCAGGTGAGCAGTCTGCGCGCTACATTGATGGCGTTCTGACTCGCTTGACCATGTTCGGTGCTCTTTACATGACGGCCGTGTGCCTGCTGCCCCAGTTCCTGGTGGTTGCAGCCAACGTTCCGTTCTACCTTGGCGGGACCTCGTTGCTGATCGTCGTCGTGGTTGTGATGGACTTCATGTCCCAAGTACAATCGCACCTCGTTTCGCACCAGTACGAATCCCTGATGAAGAAAGCCAACCTGAAGGGTTACGGCAGCGGCATGCTGCGCTGACCCATAAGGTTCGAGGAGTTGGTGATGAAAGTTCGTGCATCGGTGAAAAAGCTGTGCCGTAACTGCAAGATTATTCGCCGCGAAGGTGTTGTTCGAGTAATTTGCAGCGCGGAACCGCGTCACAAACAGCGCCAAGGCTGAGTGTGATTGTGCTTCAAGCCCGGTAGCTAGTGCGCTACCGGGTTGATTATTTGTTATTACAGCGATATTATCTCGCGCCCTATTTCTTGGCTTCCGGGGCGTAGGTAGCTGTCAATTGGAGTCCCACTGAATGGCCCGTATTGCAGGCGTTAACATTCCAGATAACAAGCATACTGTTATCTCGCTGACCTACATCTATGGTGTTGGTCGCACTACTGCACAGAAAATTTGTGCAGAGACTGGGGTAAACCCAGCAGCAAAGATCAAAGATCTGAGCGACGAGCAAATTGAACAGCTGCGTGGCGAAGTGGCGAAGTTCACCACTGAAGGTGACCTGCGTCGCGAAATCAACATGAAAATCAAGCGCTTGATGGACCTCGGTTGCTATCGCGGTCTGCGTCATCGTCGCGGTCTTCCAGTACGCGGTCAGCGTACCAAGACCAACGCGCGTACCCGTAAAGGTCCGCGTAAGCCGATCCGCAAGTAATCGCCCCAGCGAATCGACAGGAATTTAATCATGGCAAAACCTGCTGCTCGTCCTCGTAAAAAAGTTAAAAAGACAGTGGTTGATGGCATCGCCCACATCCATGCATCTTTTAACAACACCATCGTGACCATCACCGACCGTCAAGGTAACGCTCTTTCCTGGGCTACCTCCGGTGGTTCGGGTTTCCGCGGTTCCCGCAAGTCCACCCCGTTTGCTGCTCAAGTAGCTGCTGAACGTGCTGGTCAAGCTGCGCTGGAATACGGCCTGAAAAACCTCGACGTAAACGTCAAAGGTCCAGGTCCAGGTCGTGAATCCGCAGTCCGCGCTTTGAACGGCTGTGGCTACAAGATCGCCAGCATCACCGACGTGACGCCAATCCCGCACAACGGGTGCCGTCCGCCGAAGAAGCGCCGCGTGTAATCCAGGAGATTGTAAAGAATGGCTCGTTACATTGGTCCAAAATGCAAACTCGCTCGTCGCGAAGGCACCGATCTCTTCCTGAAGAGCGGCGTGCGCGCGATCGAATCGAAGTGCAACATTGAAGCAGCACCTGGTATCCACGGCCAACGCCGCGGTCGCCAGTCCGACTACGGCACCCAACTGCGTGAAAAGCAGAAGGTCCGTCGTATCTACGGCGTTCTCGAGCGTCAATTCAGCGGCTACTACAAAGAAGCTGCTGGCAAGAAAGGTGCAACCGGTGAAAACCTGCTGCAACTGCTCGAATGCCGTCTGGACAACGTTGTATACCGTATGGGCTTTGGTTCGACTCGTGCCGAATCCCGTCAGCTGGTATCGCACAAGTCGATCAGCGTAAACGGTCAGACCGTTAACGTTCCGTCCTACCAGGTTCGTGCTGGTGACGTGGTCGCTGTTCGCGAGAAAGCAAAAAACCAACTTCGCATTGTCCAAGCTCTCGATCTGTGTGCCCAACGTGGCCGCGTAGAATGGGTAGAAGTAGACACTGAGAAGAAGTCGGGCGTTTTCAAGAACGTTCCAGCTCGCAGTGATCTGTCCGCCGACATCAACGAAAGCCTGATTGTCGAGCTCTACTCCAAGTAAGGGCTAGAAAATAGGTGCATCCATGCAGATTTCGGTAAATGAGTTCCTGACACCCCGCCACATTGATGTGCAGGTTGTCAGTCCAACCCGCGCCAAGATCACTCTCGAGCCTCTCGAGCGTGGCTTTGGCCACACCCTGGGCAACGCGCTGCGCCGCATCCTGTTGTCCTCAATGCCTGGCTGTGCAGTAGTCGAGGCCGAGATTGACGGTGTGCTCCACGAGTACAGCGCCATCGAAGGTGTACAGGAAGACGTAATTGAAATCCTGTTGAACCTTAAAGGTCTGGCTATCAAGCTGCACGGCCGTGACGAAGTTACGCTGACCTTGTCGAAGAAGGGTTCGGGGGTGGTTACCGCTGCCGATATTCAGCTGGATCATGATGTCGAGATCGTTAATCCCGATCACGTAATCGCTAACCTGGCGTCTAACGGCGCCCTGAACATGAAGCTCGTAGTAGCTCGTGGTCGTGGTTATGAACCAGCCGACTCGCGTCAGAGCGATGAAGACGAAAGCCGCAGCATCGGTCGCTTGCAGCTTGATTCTTCGTTCAGCCCGGTTCGCCGTATCGCATACGTGGTGGAAAACGCCCGTGTTGAGCAGCGTACTAACCTGGACAAGCTGGTTATTGATCTGGAAACCAACGGTACTCTGGATCCTGAAGAGGCTATCCGCCGCGCTGCAACCATTCTGCAACAGCAGTTGGCTGCGTTCGTCGACCTCAAAGGTGACAGCGAACCTGTGGTAATCGAGCAGGAAGACGAGATCGATCCGATCCTGCTTCGCCCGGTTGACGATCTGGAACTGACTGTACGTTCGGCTAACTGCCTTAAGGCGGAAAACATCTACTACATCGGCGACCTGATTCAGCGTACCGAAGTAGAGCTGTTGAAGACTCCGAACCTGGGCAAGAAATCCTTGACTGAAATCAAGGACGTTCTGGCCTCCCGCGGTCTGTCCCTCGGCATGCGCCTCGACAACTGGCCGCCTGCAAGTCTTAAGAAGGACGACAAGGCGACTGCCTGATCGTCGTAATCACCGAACGTAGTGTTTGGTAAGGAATGAACCATGCGTCATCGTAAAAGTGGTCGTCACCTCAGCCGCACCAGCTCGCACCGCAAGGCCATGTTCCAAAACATGGCGGTGTCGCTGTTCGAGCACGAGCTGATCAAAACTACTCTGCCAAAAGCTAAAGAACTGCGCCGCGTTGCTGAGCCGCTGATCACTTTGGCCAAGACAGATAGCGTTGCTAACCGTCGTCTGGCTTTCGACCGTACTCGTTCGAAAGCTATCGTTGGTAAGCTCTTCAACGACCTGGGCAAGCGTTACGCTACCCGTGAGGGTGGCTACCTGCGCATCCTCAAGTGCGGTTTCCGCGCTGGCGACAACGCGCCAATGGCGTACGTCGAGTTGGTTGATCGTGCTACTGCTGGCGAAGCTGTTTCTGCCGAGTAAGACGTCAAATACAAAAAACCGGGCCTAGTGCCCGGTTTTTTGTGCGCGCTCGAAAAGTGCGACGGCGATTGATTGCCTTCCTATTCGATTAGATATTTTCTATCGATTGGCATCAGTCAATGAATTAGAAGGTGTCATCTGGATCATCAATACTTCCTCTCAGCCGATTAGCCGGCAGTTTGAGACTGACAAAGGAAGAGATCGCATGAGCCAGAATAAAACGCTTACCACCGCCAGTGGCGCTCCTGTCGCCGATAATCAGAATTCCCGTTCCGCAGGCCCGAGAGGCCCGCTGCTGCTCGACGACTTTCACCTGATCGAGAAGCTTGCTCACTTCAACCGTGAAAACATCCCTGAGCGTCGTGTGCACGCCAAGGGTTCAGGTGCTTACGGCACGTTCACCGTAACTCGTGATATCACTCAATACACCAGCGCGAAGCTGTTCGACGCCGTCGGCAAGCAAACACCAACCTTTCTCCGGTTCTCCACGGTCGGTGGCGAGCGCGGTTCGGCTGATACCGAGCGTGATCCACGTGGTTTTGCGTTGAAGTTCTACACCGAAGAAGGCAACTGGGACATCGTCGGCAACAACACGCCGGTGTTCTTTATCCGTGATCCGCTCAAATTCCCGGACTTCATCCACACCCAAAAACGGCTCCCGCAAAGCAACCTCAAAAGCGCGCAGGCAATGTGGGACTTCTGGTCGCACTCTCCGGAGGCGCTGCACCAGGTCACCATCCTGTTTTCGGACCGAGGCATCCCTGATGGTTACCGCCACATGCACGGCTTCGGTAGCCACACCTATAGCCTGATCAGCGCCAATGGCGAGCGTCATTGGGTGAAGTGGCACTACAAGACCAAGCAAGGGATCAAGAACCTGGCGCCGGCAGAGGCAGCGCGCTTGGCCGGGACTGATCCGGATTACGCTCAGCGCGACCTGTTCGAAGCCATTGAGCGCGGTGATTTCCCGAAATGGAGCGTATGCATCCAGATCATGACCGAGTCCCAGGCCGCCGCGCATTATGAAAACCCGTTCGACGTCACCAAAACCTGGTCGCAGAAAGAGTTTCCGTTGATCGAAGTCGGCGAGCTGGAGTTGAATCGCAACCCGCTCAACTACTTTGCTGAAGTCGAGCAAGCGGCGTTCGGCCCAAGCAATATGGTGCCGGGTGTAGGCCTGTCGCCGGATCGCATGCTGCAAGGTCGTGTGTTTGCCTACGCTGATGCCCATCGCTACCGTATTGGCACCAATCACCAGCAACTGCCTGTGAACGCTCCGCGTAGCCCGGTCAACAGCTACCAGCGCGATGGTTCGATGGCGTTTGGCAGTAATGGCGGCGCAACGCCGAATTACGAGCCGAACAGTTATGTCGATTCGCCGAAGCAGGCACCTCGCTATGCCGAGCCAGCGCTCGCCTTAAGCGGTGCGGCTGATCGCTACGATCATCGCGAGGATACCGACTACTACAGCCACGCGGGTGCGTTGTTCCGTTTGATGAGCGACGAGCAGAAAACATTGCTGGTCAGCAACATCGCGGGGGCAATGGCGGGTGTATCGAGTGATGTGGTTGATCGTCAGTTGCAGCATTTCTTCAAGGCCGATCAGGCGTATGGAGAAGCAATCGCAAAGCTGCTGAACGTACAGCTTAACGAAGTCTAAATGAGAAGCAGAACCGCCCTTATTTGGGCGGTTTTTGCGTTATTTCGGCTGCTTTTCTCAGAATATCTTCGCTTTTATTGCGTCTGGCGAGTGACGTTATGGCCGTGTTGGTTCAAACTACAGACTTTCAAGCAGGGAGATGTAGGGCGATGCAAGGCCACCCAGACGTTATCGATTACCTCAACACGTTGCTGACCGGCGAACTGGCCGCGCGTGATCAATATTTCGTCCATTCGCGGATGTATGAGGACTGGGGTTTTACCAAGCTCTACGAACGAATCAACCACGAGATGGAAGAAGAGGCCGGGCACGCTGATGCCCTGATGCGCCGGATTCTGATGCTCGAAGGCACGCCACGCATGCGTCCGGACGATCTCGATGTTGGCACCACGGTCACCGAGATGCTCGAAGCGGATTTGCGGCTGGAGTACAAGGTGCGGGCTGCGCTGTGCAAGGGCATCAAGCTCTGCGAGCAGCACAAGGACTATGTCAGCCGCGAAATGCTACGGGTTCAATTGCATGACACTGAAGAAGATCACACCTACTGGCTCGAGAAGCAGTTGGGTCTGATCAAGCTGATCGGTCTCGAGAACTACCTGCAATCCCACGCCTGATTGCAACTGATACAAAAAAGCCCCTGTCACTGATGAAGTGACAGGGGCTTTTTCATGGGGCCTGGGTTAAGCCCGATCACGCTCCAGCAGCGGTTTCAGGTAGTAGCCAGTGTGCGATTGCTTCATTTCGGCCACTTCTTCCGGTGTGCCGACAGCAATGATCTGCCCGCCTTTTGACCCGCCTTCCGGACCCAGATCCACCAGCCAGTCAGCGGTCTTGATCACGTCCAGGTTGTGCTCGATCACCACCACCGTGTTGCCGTGGTCGCGCAGTCGATGCAGCACGTCGAGCAACTGCTGAATATCCGCGAAGTGCAGGCCGGTGGTCGGCTCGTCGAGGATGTACAGGGTTTTGCCGGTGTCGCGCTTGGACAGCTCGCGGGACAGTTTGACCCGCTGCGCCTCACCACCGGACAGGGTGGTCGCCGATTGCCCGAGCTTGATGTAGGACAGGCCGACGTCCATCAACGTCTGTAGCTTGCGCGCCAGGGCCGGTACCGCGTCGAAGAACACACGGGCCTCCTCGATAGTCATCTCGAGCGTTTCGTGGATGCTCTTGCCCTTGTACTTGATCTCCAGCGTTTCGCGGTTGTAGCGCTTGCTCTTGCACACGTCGCAGGGCACGTAGATGTCCGGCAGGAAGTGCATTTCCACTTTGATCAGGCCATCGCCCTGACAAGCTTCGCAGCGTCCGCCCTTCACGTTGAAGGAGAACCGTCCAGGCCCGTAACCGCGGGAGCGGGATTCGGGTACGCCAGCGAAAAGCTCGCGAATCGGTGTGAACAAACCGGTGTAGGTCGCCGGGTTGGAGCGAGGTGTACGGCCGATCGGGCTTTGGTCGATATCGACGACCTTATCCAGATGCTCCAGACCCTTGATGCTGTCATGAGCGGCAGCTTCAAGCGTTGTTGCGCCGTTCAACGCCGTGGCGCTCAGCGGGAAGAGCGTGTTGTTGATCAGCGTCGACTTGCCCGAACCGGAGACGCCGGTCACGCAGGTCAGCAAGCCGATTGGAATGTCCAGATCGACGTTGCGCAAGTTGTTGCCGCGAGCGCCCTTGAGCGACAGCGACAGCTTTTTGTTGCGCGGTGTGCGCTTGGCCGGCACTTCGATTTTGACCCGGCCCGACAGGTACTTACCGGTCAACGAATCCGGATGAGCCATGACCTCGGCCGGCGTGCCTTCTGCAACGATGTGCCCGCCATGAACCCCCGCGCCCGGGCCGATATCAACCACGTAGTCGGCCAAACGGATTGCGTCTTCGTCGTGCTCGACCACGATCACGGTGTTGCCGATGTCCCGCAGGTGTTTCAGGGTGCCGAGCAATCGGTCGTTATCGCGCTGGTGCAGGCCGATCGACGGTTCGTCGAGGATGTAGAGAACGCCGACCAGACCGGCGCCGATCTGGCTCGCCAGGCGAATACGCTGCGCTTCGCCACCGGACAGGGTGTCTGCACTGCGATCCAGCGACAGATAGTCGAGGCCGACGTTGACCAGGAACTGCAGGCGCTCGCGGATTTCCTTGAGGATTTTGTCGGCAATCTCACCACGACGGCCGGTGAGTTTCAGCCCGCCGAAGTAGTCGCAAGCATCGCCGATGGGCAGATTGGTCACCGCCGGCAAGGTTTTCTCGCCAACCCACACGTGCCGCGCTTCACGACGCAGGCGGGTGCCGCGACAGTCCGGGCATGCCTGGGTGCTGAGGAACTTGGCCAGCTCTTCGCGTACCGAGGCCGACTCGGTTTCGCGATAACGGCGTTCCAGGTTCGGCACGATGCCTTCGAACGGGTGCGAGCGTTTGACGATATCGCCACGGTCGTTCAGGTATTTGAAGTCGACGTTCTGCGAGCCGCTGCCGTGCAGGATCTGCTTCTGCTGATCGGCCGGCAGCTCGTTGAACGGCACTTCCAGGCTGAATTTGAAATGGGACGCCAGTGAACCGAGCATCTGGAAGTAATAGACGTTGCGCCGGTCCCAGCCACGGATCGCGCCTTCGGCAAGCGTCAGCTCGCCATTGACCAGTCGCTTGATGTCGAAGAATTGCTTAACGCCCAGGCCATCGCAGGTCGGGCAGGCGCCGGCCGGGTTGTTGAAGGAAAACAGCTTCGGTTCGAGTTCACTGATGGCGTGGCCGCAAATCGGGCAGGCGAAACGCGCGGAGAAGATCATTTCTTCGCCCGGCTCGTCGTCCATCGGTGCGACCAGGGCGATGCCGTCCGCCAGCTTCAGCGCGGTCTCGAAGGACTCGGCCAGACGCTGTTGCAGGTCCGCACGGACCTTGAAACGGTCGACCACCACATCAATGGTATGTTTTTTCTGCTTGTCGAGCTTGGGCGCTTCGTCCAGTTCGTAGAGCTTGCCGTTGATGCGGGCACGCACAAAGCCTTGGGCGCGCAGCTCTTCGAAGACCGACAGGTGTTCGCCTTTACGCTCGCGGATCACCGGGGCCAGCAACATCAGTTTGCTGCCCTCCGGTTGGGCGAGGACCAGGTCGACCATCTGGCTGACGGTTTGCGCTTCCAGCGGAATATCGTGGTCCGGGCAACGCGGAATACCCACGCGTGCATACAGCAAGCGCAGGTAGTCGTAGATTTCGGTAATGGTGCCGACGGTCGAACGCGGGTTGTGCGAGGTCGACTTCTGTTCGATGGAAATTGCCGGCGACAGGCCTTCGATGGTGTCGACGTCAGGCTTTTCCATCATCGACAGGAATTGCCGGGCGTAGGCCGACAGCGATTCGACGTAGCGGCGCTGGCCTTCGGCGTATAGCGTGTCAAAGGCCAGGGACGACTTGCCGGAGCCGGACAGGCCGGTGATGACGATCAGCTTGTCCCGTGGCAGGGTCAGGTCGATGTTCTTCAGGTTGTGGGTTCGAGCCCCACGAATCAGGATCTTGTCCAAAGTGGCCTCGCTTGGCGGGCGTCGAAAACGTAGGAGTATACGGCCAAATACTGGATGGATGCACACTATCGAATGATGTCTTTGCAGCCTTACATGAAAGGTCTGTCATCTACACGCGGCAAAGCGTCGCGATATACCCTGCCAATCGATGGGACTGGTAGAATCGCCGCCGGTTCACATGAGGTTTTTCCATGCACGATCCCCACAGCGAACGCATGAGTGGCAGCGAGACCCGCGCAGCGAGCGGTCTGGCCCTGGTGTTCGCCTTCCGTATGCTTGGCATGTTCATGGTGTTGCCGGTACTGGCGACCTACGGCATGGACCTGGCAGGAGCGACCCCGGCCCTGATCGGGCTGGCCATTGGCGCTTACGGCCTGACCCAGGCGATTTTCCAGATTCCTTTCGGTTTCATTTCCGACCGCATCGGTCGCCGCCCGGTGATTTATCTTGGGCTGATCGTCTTCGCCCTCGGCAGCGTACTGGCGGCCAACGCCGATTCGATCTGGGGCGTGATCGCCGGTCGCATCCTGCAGGGCGCCGGGGCGATTTCCGCAGCGGTCATGGCGTTGCTGTCAGACCTGACCCGCGAGCAGCATCGAACCAAAGCCATGGCCATGATCGGCGTGACCATCGGGCTGTCGTTCGCCGTCGCCATGGTTGTCGGGCCGTTGCTGACTCGCGCTTTCGGCCTGTCCGGATTGTTCCTCGCTACTGGCGGCATGGCGCTGTTCGGCATCGTGATCGTGATGTTCATGGTGCCGCGCTCCACTGGCCCGCTGCAGCACCGTGAGTCCGGTGTCGCGCGCCAGGCATTGATCCCGACGCTCAAACATCCGGACCTGCTGCGCCTGGACCTGGGCATTTTTGTCTTGCACGCGATGCTGATGTCGAGCTTCGTTGCCTTGCCGCTGGCGTTGGTGGAAAAAGCCGGGCTGCCCAAGGAACAGCACTGGTGGGTGTACCTGACTGCGCTGCTGATTTCTTTCTTCGCCATGATCCCGTTCATTATCTATGGCGAGAAGCGACGCAAAATGAAACGAGTTTTGCTCGGCGCCGTCGTGACGCTGATGCTCACTGAGCTATTCTTCTGGCAGTTCGGCGATAGCTTGCGGACTCTGGTGATCGGGACCGTGGTGTTTTTCACTGCGTTCAATCTGCTGGAAGCTTCGCTGCCGTCGCTGATCAGCAAGGTTTCACCGGCGGGCGGCAAAGGCACGGCGATGGGGGTTTATTCCACCAGTCAGTTCCTGGGATCGGCACTGGGCGGTATCCTCGGCGGCTGGTTGTTCCAGCATGGCGGTTTGTCGGTTGTCTTCCTCGGTTGCGCCGGGCTGGCTGCACTTTGGCTGGTCTTTGCTGTTACCATGCGTGAACCTCCCTACGTGACAAGTCTGCGCTTGCCGTTGTCGCCCGAGGCGATCCGCGAAGCGGGTCTGGTCGAGCGCCTGAAGGCCGTCGTAGGGGTAACAGATGCAGTGATAGTCGCTGATGAGGCGGCCATTTACATCAAATTGGACACCGAACTATTGGATCGCACCACCCTTGAAAGCCTGGTGAACAACCCGGCCGGGGCAGCGTGCGTAGCCTAGGAGAACGTAATGGCCCGTGGGGTTAACAAAGTCATATTGGTCGGCACTTGCGGCCAGGATCCTGAAGTTCGCTACCTGCCGAACGGCAACGCCGTGACCAACCTGAGTCTGGCGACCAGCGAGCAGTGGACCGACAAGCAAACCGGTCAGAAAGTCGAAAAGACCGAATGGCACCGTGTGTCGATGTTCGGCAAAGTTGCAGAAATCGCTGGCGAGTACCTGCGTAAAGGTTCGCAGGTCTACATCGAAGGCAAACTGCAGACTCGCGAGTGGGAAAAAGACGGCATCAAGCGTTACACCACTGAAATCGTGGTCGACATGCAAGGCACCATGCAATTGCTGGGCGGCCGTCCACAGGGCGACCAGCAAGGCCAGGGCGGCGGCGGTAACAACTACCAGCAATCCGCTCCGCGCCAACAGGCTCCTCGTCCTCAGCAATCGGCACCGCAACAGCGTTCGGCCCCGGCTCCACAGCAGGCCGCACCACAGCCAGCTCCGGACTTCGACAGCTTTGATGACGATATTCCGTTCTAGGAATTAGCTTCGAGCCAGGCAAAGCCCGGCACTCCTTAGAGGATGCCGGGTTTTTTGTTGCCTGCACGTTCTCAAGGCCAGTGCAATAAGGGCCGGAATTCTCAGTGATATGATGCAATTCGTCTAAAACTGACACCGGGTTGCCCCATGGATCGCCTGTCTACATTGCTGTCCCAGTTCGGCGTTCGCGCGAGCCTGTTCTACAGTGGCAAGCTCTGCGGAGTGGCTGCTTATGACGGCGCTGACCAGCGCGGTCATATCCATCTGTTGCAGGCGGGCACCGTTACGCTGAAAGTGCCTGGCGGCAGCGATACGCTGATTGACCGCCCCAGCCTGGTTTTCCTGCCGCGTCCCAGTCGCCATCAATTGATCGGCGGTGAACCCGAGGGCGCTCAGCTGTTGTGTGCGTCGCTGGCATTCGACGGCGGTGCCAGCAACCCCATTTCTGCTTCGCTGCCCGATCTTATGGTGCTGTCCCTGGATGAGCTGCCGCTGCTGGCCGATACGCTGACGTGGCTGTTCAGAGAGGCAGCGGATGTGCACTGCGGCAGGGAGGCGGTGCTTGATCGCTTGTTCGAGTTGTTGATCATCCTGCTGTTCCGGCACCTGCTTGATCACCATCAGTTGAGCACTGGAATGATGGCCGGGTTGGCGGATTTGCGGCTGTCCCGTTCGTTGATTCAGATGCACGAGGCGCCACACCAGGCGTGGTCGGTTGCGGAGCTGGCGAATGAGTCGAACATGTCCCGCGCCGCGTATGCGGTGCACTTTCGCTCGGTGTTAGGGCAGACACCTGCTGACTACCTGCTGAGTTGGCGGATCAGTCTGGCGCAGAAGCGCCTGCGTGAGGGGCGCCCGATTACGCTGATTGCCGACGAGGTCGGTTATGAAAGTCCTTCGGCGCTTGCCCGGGCGTTTCGGCGCAAGACCGGTTGTAGCCCTCGGGACTGGATGAAATCTCTGAACGGTGAGGGCGCGGAGCGCGGTCAATCGTTGTAGGCAGAAATGAAAAAGGCCTGAAACATCGAACTGTTTCAGGCCTTTTTCATTGTGAAGTTGTCAGCTCAAGGCGTTTCCAGCTTGGTCAGGGAATGACCCGCCACGAAGAGGGAGGCGGCAAGCAATCCAAGGTCCTTGAGGAGGAACTGGCCCGGTGCAATCGAGATAGCCGGGAAGCCGAGGCCGGGTTCGAACACGCCAGGCGTCGAGAACATGAAGCTCAATGTCGTGACGAACAGCCCGGCGGACAGAGCGCCTCCAATCAGTGAAAGCTTTGGCGACAGCAGGCGGCCGGCGATCAACACGCCAATCGAGACCTCAAGCACCCCCAGCAGGCTGGAAAACAGATCGACGCTGAAGATCTGATACACCCAGCCCAGCAATGGGCTGTTGCTCACCAGTGGAACCAGACCTTCTGCTTCGTAGTGGGTGAATTTCATTCCACCGAACCAGAAGTAGATGACGGCGAGGGCGAAGTAAATGCCGTAGGTCCCGATCGCTGTGGTTTTAACGCCGAGCGATGAGGTGTTCGACGCGCTGACAGTGCTGATATTCGAAGTGTTCATTGTTCAGGCTTCCAGTGAGTTTGGCTAGAAAGTTAAGCCCCCGCGGTTCACCTTGGGAGTGACGCTATTGTTGGCGCTGGCCTGATTCTTTTGGGTTCTGGCGGTATTGCGTTTGGTGCAGATCGTCTAAACGTGCGGACAAAAAAAGCCCAGGGCTTTAGAAGCGCTGGGCTTTTTCATGGGGATGGATTCAGTCGAGAATCAGGTGCGGCAAGAACCGACTCGAATCCTTGGTGATCAGGCTGTTGTCTTCCCGCACACCAATACCCGCCGCCTGATCGGCGATCATCCAGGAGCCGATCAGCGTATAGCTGTCGCCGAACTTCGGAAGCGGGGCGAACTCTTGCAGGATGAAGGGCGCATCCGTGTAGGGCCCGTCCTGTTTTACGATCAGGCCGTCAGCAGTTTGCAGTTCTATGTTGGCGCCTTCCCGCGAGAAGAACGGCTTGCGCACCCAGCCCTTGGGCACCGCTTTGCCCGGGTCGGTATCAAGATGGGCGGCGAGCAGGTTCGGGTGGCCTTTGTTGAACTCCCACAGCAACGGCAGGATGCCTTTGTTGGAGATGATCGATTTCCAGGCCGGCTCGAAAAACTGCGTGTCACTCTGGGCGATCGCTGCACCAAAGGGTTCGTGGAAGATGAACTCCCAGGCATGCAGCTTGAACAGGTGAGGAATCCAGCGATCTTCGAGGTCGACGAAGCGTCCTTCGCTGGTGAGCCCGATGTCTTCGATGTCGATATGCCGTGATTCGATACCGACTTTTTCTGCGACCAGACGCAGGTAATCGGTGGTGCCTTTGTCCTCCATCGAGTCTTTCATCGAGGCGAAGTAAAAGGGCTGTTTGAGCTGCAGTTGGGCGAAAGCCTGATGCAGTTTGGTGTCGATGCTGTTGAACTGGTCGGCCTGCTTGGGCAGCAAACCGCGCTCGATGCATTGCTCCAGCCAGCCCCACTGAAATGCCGCCGCCTCGTACAGGCTGGTGGGCGTGTCGTAGTTCAATTCCAGTAATTTGGCGGGGCCGTTACCGTTGTAGGAAAAATCCAGGCGCCCGTACAGATGTGGGTGGCCTTCGAGCCAAGACGTACGAATCAGGTCGTAGAACGGCGCAGGAATGCTCAGGCGTTCCAGCAATTCTTCGCTCTGAACCACGCGGGCCACCAGGTCCATGCACATCTCATGGATCTCGGTGGTCGGGTCTTCCAGATCGTTTTCGATCTGCTTGAGCGTGAATTGGTAATACGCGCTCTCGTCCCAATAGGGTTCATCGTCAATGGTGTGAAACAGAAAGCCGAGGCTTTCGGCAGTCTGTTTCCAGTCATGCCGTTCTGCGCAGTGGATCTTCTTCATGGCCGTGTTTCCTTAACTGCTCGATCCGCCGCCCCAGCCACTGCGGGCACTGGCCTTGCTGCCGAAGCCGCCACGGGAGGTGGAGGAGGCCACTGAGATCGGCTTGCTGGCCGAGCGGGTGCTTGCCGTGCTGTAGCCGCGGCCGTACTTCGCCTGATCGGACCGGGTAAACGTCGTGCCCTTGGAAATCCGCTGGCCGAGTGTCGAGGAGGCATAGTTGCCGCGGTCATCGCGATAGCGGTACACAGGTTCGGAGTAGTAGCTGTTGCGGTTGTTGCTCAACATGTTGCCGATCAATAAACCGGTCAGCAGGCTGCCGGTGGAGAAGCCTGAACCGCCACTGTTCGCTTGTTCGGCAGGCAATTGCGCTTTGGCGGCGTCCACCTGGGATTGCGTCACCTGGCCATCGGCCGTCAGTTCGAAACCGCCCAGCCTTGGGATGAACTTGCCGGCAGAGTCCTGCTGGCACCAGTCGGCGACGAAGTCGGCGTCGCAATCGGCCTGGTTGTCGTACACCGGCGCAAGGCGACGATGCTCGGCCAGGGCAGTCATGTAGGCGTCCGAGCAGACGTCCACCGGCAGTTTTTCGTCGGCGCATTGCTGGACGGACTGGAAGTTGTATTTCTTCTGTACCGAATAGGTTTTTTCCGTTGGCCCGCAGCCTGATATCGCCATGGCGACCGACGCGGCCAGCGAGAGCTGAACGTACTTGCTTCGTTTCATCCGGATCTCCGCGCGATCAGTTCTGGGAAGGGGTCATGCACGCGGCGTTCAACATGCCGACGCTGATGGCCACTGCCGCGACGTAGATGCCTGCAGCGATTTCACCTTTCTGGATGCGTTCGGACGCGCCTTTGAGCACCAGGCTGGTCATCAGGAATGCCAGCAACTGGACGAACGCGGCAATCACCGCCCAGACGACGAAGTCGAGGATGCTGATCGAATAGGCAATGACATTGCTGGCCGGAATGGCAAACCCGACGATGGCGCCACCCAGGGCGATCGCGGCGGCAACGTTGCCCGAACGGATCAGTTCAAATTCCTTGTGCGGCGTGATTCGGGTGTAGATGAACTGGAACAGGGCGAACAACGCGGCCGCACCGACAATGTACGAAACAAACCCGAGGACCGCGGTTTGGTTCAGGGAAATGGAGAGTGCTTCGAGCATGATTGTTCCTGTTTAGTAAATGGTCAGGTCGGTGGTGTACAGCGAGATGCCCAGCGAAGTGCTCAAGCTGATGCTGCCTTCGGCGTCTTCTTCGACGGAGAACAGCAGGAATTCCCGGCGGTTGGTCAGGCCGGTGTCGCGGGCGTACAACATCGAGTGGTGCTCGATGCGGTAGTTCTCGTCCGGGTTGCTCAACTGCTCGCTCAGCGCCACGAGTTCGGTCTGGCCAGACTCGGTTCCCCATTCACGGGTGTATTCGACACCGTTATGGCTGTAGGTCGGCAAGCCGATCAGGCTGTCGGGGCCGGCCAGTCGGCGTAGCTCCGCTTCACTGCTGATGGTCACGTAGTCGAGGTAGTTGAACAGGATCACCGACTCGACCTGCCCGGCGATATCGCCGGTGGTGTGCACTTGCAGCCAGTGGTCTTCGTCGTTCATGTAATAGCGTGACAGCCAGGCCGATTGGCCGAGCTCGATGGTGCCGGCGCTCCAGATCTGTTGGGCGGCGGGCACGGCCACGGAGGTTTTGCCGTCGAGCAGCAAGGTCAGGGTCGAGTCGAACATCACGCTTTTGCCTGATGCCAGGCCCAGCGGGCCGACGGGCGACTCATTGAGTGGGGCGTTGTCATTGGCGATCCACTTCGAGTTCGAGTTCGAGTTTGGAGCCTCGAGCCCCATCATCTGTTTAAACCATCCCATTGAAGACTTCCTTGAGGGGAGAAGAGGCGATGCAGGCACATTCAAATGCGCTTATGGGGCGGCATTTAACCGAGTGCGCGACGCGGGGGAAAGTACCTTGGCCGCAATAAAACCGGCGAACGCACCAAAGATATGCCCTTCGAACGAAACACCCTGGCGGGGCAGGAAACCAAAGATCAGGCCGCCATACAGCAGCGTCACAACGCTGGCCGTCAGCAGGTTGCCCCAACTCCTCTGGAACCATGCGCGCGCCAGCAGGTACGCCCACAACCCGAACACCCAGCCGCTGGCACCGATGTGGTAGCCGGAAAAACCGAACAGCCAGACCAGCGAGCCGCCCAGCAAAATGATGATGGCGCTGACGGTGAAGAAGCGGTTGCGGCCTTCGACCATGACCAGAGTGCCCAGTATCAGAAAGGCAATCAGGTTGGCGCTCAAGTGAGCGAAGGAGCCGTGCAAAAAAGGTGAGGTAAGGATGCCGATCAGTCCGTGCATCGTTCTCGGCACCAGGCCGAAGGCAACAAGACTGTAGCCGGTCGCTGCATTGAGCAATTGCAGCACGACCATGAAGATCGCCAGAGCGGCGACTGTCTTGAAACCCTTCAGGGCATCCATCCTTGACCTCGACTTGACGTAGGAGCGAGCAAGCTCGCGATGGTCGTTAACGATGACGCGCAAAGCCTGATACCCCGTGGCGTACTCAGGTTTTTCGCGAGCATGCTCGCTCCTACAGGTGCGGCTTCGATTACTCGGCCGATTGTTTCTTCAGGCGTTCCAGAATTGCATTGGCGCTGCCTTCGTTTGGCGTAATGCCGGCCTCGCGAAGTTTGCGTTCCAGATCGTTACCGGTCGACGCTTCTGCCAGTTCATCCTGGGCGTTCAGTTCGGCGGCGCGTTGCTGTTGCTTGGCCTGCAGGCGGTTGAGGGTGCCGACCGCGGTTTCCAGCTTGCCATTTGCGCCGCCACTGGCGATCGAAGCGCTGACCTGGGCTTTCTGAACGCTTTCGCGAGCCTTGGCCATGTCCACTTGCTGGCGCAGGCTTTTGATGCGCGCTTCGGCTTTGTTGATATCCTTGCGCATGTTTTCGGCGTAGGTGCCGAACTCGGTGGCCTGCTTTTGTTCGACGTCCAGCTCATTGGTCAGGGTCGAAATGGCTTCGGCCACTTCCATCGCCAGGTCTTCGCGGTTGGCCTGGATCGCGGCCATGGCCTTGGATTCCAGATCCTTGATCTTGGCGTTGTACTCGCTGACGCGATCAGCCGACAGTTTGTGCTTGGCCATGATGGTGACCAGCTCGCGGCGGGCGCTGGCCAGGGCGCTGTCGGCTTCGCGGATTTCCTGGTCGAGAATGCGCAGGGCCTGTTGATCGACGATGGCTTCGCCGACTTCGGTGGCGCCGCCGCGCAATGCGGTGAACAACTTGCTCCAGATGGACTGAGTCATGTGGACATTCCTTTCCTGATGATTACTTGAAGAAGCGTTCGAAGGCTTCGCTGGCACGCTGTACGTTGTCGACCAGGGTTTTCACCTCGGTCACCACGTTGGTCAGGCTGGAATCGGAGCTCAGCGCGCCGAACATGTTGTAGACAATCTGCCCGTTCGGCATGGACTCGATACCGATCGACGACAACGGGAACATCTCCCGGCTGCGCAGCACGGCATCGTTGAATTTCGGGACGTCATTGATGGATTCGACATCGACCAGAACGGTATCGACGATGATCTGATCACCGGCGATGGCGATGTGAATCGGCAGACCGCCAAACTCGTTCATTTCCAGTTTGATGCTGGGCTCGGAGCTCTGGATCAGGGAAAGCGTGATTTCTTGCGAAGCCACCTCGTCCAGAGCCTGAAGGGCGTTGAAGAGGCTGTCGATGTTCCAGTTGTTGCCTGCGCTCATGTATTTCTCCGACATGAATGAGCCAGCCAGAATCGGTTGGCGTAGCTGTTGCTCCATCTGCTTGAGCAAGCTTCGGTTTTCGGGAAGCACCCAAGTTTCGTGTTTCACATAACCGGCGGCTGCCAGACCCGCGCGCATCTGCTTCATGTAGAAGCTCGACGGCTTTTTCGCGGACGGTTTCGAGCGCTCTCCCTTTGGGCTCTTTGATACGGCAGGCTCGACAGGCGAGTCTGACGGGGAGCGGCTTTTCATGGCAGTGACTCCGTTGTGAACATCTCACGCGTGAGCAACCCTACAGCGAAATCAGAGTGCCATCAATGGCTCACGCGTGAGATTTTATGACCGCCCACAAAAAGGCCCGCGACGAGGCGGGCCTTGGGTTTTTCGACGGGTTGATCAGCGGCTGGCGTTTAGGTATTCGTCGGTGGAAATCACATTGGCGTAGGCAAAGCCCAGGGCCGACATGAACGCGGCATGTACATGGGCGGCCGGAACGGTCGTGCCGTTGAACTCAAGATCACGGGAAGCACAGGCGTCGTGGATCACAATCACGCTGTAGCCCAGATCATTGGCGGCGCGGGTGATGCCGTCGACGCACATGTGGCTCATGCTGCCGACGACCACCAGTTCCTTGACGCCTTGCTCATCGAGGATCGATTGCAGTTCGGTTTCGCGAAACGAGTTGACGAAGTGCTTGAGTACCACCGGCTCGTTGCCCTGGTTGAGGACTTTGGGGTGCAGCTTGGCGCCTTCGGAGTTCGGGGTGAAAAACGGTGCGTCCGGTGAGGTGAACTCGTGGCGGATGTGCACCACCGAATCACCGGCCTCGCGGAAGGCCTTGAGCAAGCGGACGGCGTTGTCTGCGGCGGCATCGGCACCGACCAGCGGCCACTTGCCTTGAGGGAAGTAGTCGTTTTGGATATCGACTACGATGAGTGCTTGCTTGGCCATGACTGTTTCCTCGACGTGCGGGTTGGGTGTGGAATGAAGTATCGGCCCCGCGAGCCCGTTCGAGGATTGGCCGCACCGACAATAGAAGGGGGAAAACTGACAATGGACGCACAAAGGGCAATCGCCGAACTGGGCGTGTTGATCTATCCCGGCGCGCAGATGGCGGCGGTGCATGGGTTGACGGACCTGTTCGGGGTGGCCAACCGGATCGCCGCCGAACATCAGGCCGCGCACTTGCCGTTATTGCGCGTGAGCCATTGGCAGGTCGAGGGCGATCAGCCTCCCGCTCGGGTCTACGACAGCCATCCCGGTGCGGACGATGCTTT
Organism: Pseudomonas sp. NFX98; assembly: GCF_047784845.1. Classification (NCBI taxonomy): domain Bacteria; kingdom Pseudomonadati; phylum Pseudomonadota; class Gammaproteobacteria; order Pseudomonadales; family Pseudomonadaceae; genus Pseudomonas; species Pseudomonas sp. NFX98. Next base: position 48,589 of record NZ_JBLNNF010000017.1, read on the forward strand.
GGTAGCGGTATTGATTCCGCCGTCGATCGGCGGGTTTACCGAAGGCCAGGCGCCGCAAGCGCTGATTCGCTGGCTACGCGAGCAACATGCCAGTGGCGCGACCCTGGGCGGGGTCTGCGTGGGCTCGATTCTATTGGCCGAAAGCGGTCTGCTCGACGGCCGTAGCGCCACCACTCACTGGACTTCGGCGAAAACTTTTGCCGAGCATTACCCGGCGATCAAGCTCAAGGCCGATACGCCCATCGTCGACGACGGTGACCTGATCACCACCGCCGGGTTGATGGCCTGGTCCGAGTTGGGACTGCGCTTGGTTGATCGCCTGATGGGGCCGAGCATTGCCACCGGCACCGCGCGTTTTCTGGTGGTGGAACACAGCGACAGCGCCAGCGAGTGCGGCAGTAATTTCGCGCCGATCCTCAGCCACGGCGATGCGTCGATTCTCAAGGTGCAGCACTGGCTGCAAAGCACCGGCGCTACCGATGTATCGCTGACGACAATGGCCGAGCGGGCAGGGCTGGAAGAGCGCACATTCCTGCGCCGTTTTCGCACGGCTACCGGGCTCAAACCCACTGAGTACTGCCAGCATCTGCGGGTCGGCAAGGCGCGGGAAATGCTTGAGTTCACCAACGGCACCATCGATCACATCGCCTGGACCGTGGGCTATCAAGACCCGGGCGCATTTCGCTCGACGTTCAAGAAAATCACCGGGCTGGCGCCGAGTGATTACCGGACGCGGTTTGGGGTGACACCGGTTGCTGCAGCACGGTAATCGCATCACCACTGATCCCCTGTAGGAGCGAGCCTGCTCGCGATAGCGGTGTGTCAGTCACATCAATGTCGAATGTGCTGCCGTCAACGCGAGCAGGCTCACTCCTACAATGGATCTCCACAAAGCTTGAAATCGTGCAATTTGCAGGAAATGCAATAACCGTCGTGCAGAATAAAGCAGGCGTCCTGCCATCACCGTATCTGTAACCACCTGATTGGCAAAGCGTTTTCAGGCAGCCCCGGTTGGCCTGATCTCTGCACCCCTCCAGCTACATTCATCCAGCGTTAATTGAAGGGGGACGCATGACCCCAACAAACCGCAAGAAACTGGTGGTTGCCCATTCGGTGCACCCCGACGCACCGTTGCATGAAGTCGAAACCAATCGCGCGCTGGCCCGCTGGCTGGCGCAAATCCTCGGACTGAAATTTGGCGGCAGCTACGACCCGCAGCAGCATCGAGGTCGGGAACTCTATCTGTTGCCGACACAGACACTGGTGGGCGCCGACGCCGCCCGACAGCTGGGGGTCAAGGGGCCGGACGATTTGTGGGGCGGTTACGTCGAGCATGACTTCATTTGCACCAAAGCCATCAGCCACGGTTTGCTCAACCACAATGCCCATGCGCCGAGAGGCTGGGCGCCGCTGTTCTCCGAACGGGTGCGCAGTGTCGTGCTCGATGGCCTCAGCGTGTTTTCCTTCGAGGATGCGCGGCCAGCGGCGGAACATCTGCTCTACGCCGGCCCGATCCGCCTCAAGCCGATTCACGCCTGCGCCGGACGCGGTCAGGAAGTGATCAAAAGCCTCGACCAGTTCGACGAAATCCTCGCCCGGCCCGAGGCCAAAAAACTGTTCACAGAAGGCGTGGTGCTGGAACAGGACCTGGACAAGGTCTTCACCCACAGCGTCGGCCAGAGTTTCATCGGCAACAAAGTGCTGAGTTACTGCGGTGATCAATACTTGACCCGGGACGCCGAGGGCGAAGACGTGTATGGCGGCTCGAATTTGTTGGTGGTGCAGGGCGGATACGATGATTTATTGAAACTGGACCTGGCGGATGACGTGCGGTTGGCGATCAGGCAAGCGCAGGTGTTCGACAGCGCCGCGGATGAAGCCTATCCCGGTTTCTATGCCTCGCGGCGTAACTACGACATCGCCCAGGGCCTCGATTACGACGGCAAACAACGCAGCGGTGTGCTCGAACAATCCTGGCGCATGGGCGGCGCCAGCAGCGCCGAAGTGGCGGCATTGCAGAGCTTCGTCAACGATCCGCACATGCGCGCGATCCGGGTGTCCTCGGTGGAAACCTACATCGACCAACCGCTGCCGGCGGATGCCATAGAGGTGTACCGTGGACCAGCGCAAAACAGTGACTTTCTTCTCAAGTACGTAACGGTCAATTCCTATGACGGCTAGAAGCGAAAGCATTCAAATCGACATCGACGATGAACAGATGAGCGGGACGTTCCTCAGCCCCAAATCGAAAGTCCCCGGCGTGCTGTTCGTGCACGGATGGGGCGGCAGTCAGGAGCGGGACCTGGAACGGGCCAAAGGCATCGCCGGTCTGGGTTGTGTGTGCCTGACCTTCGACCTGCGCGGGCACACCGGTGGCACCGGTATTCCGCTGACTCGGGTAACCCGCGAAGACAACCTGCGCGACCTGCTGGCGGCCTACGACCGCTTACTCGCGCATCCGGCGCTCGACACCTCGGCGATTGCCGTGGTCGGTACCAGCTACGGCGGCTACCTGGCCTCGATCCTGACGTCTTTGCGGCCCGTACGCTGGCTGGCGCTGCGGGTGCCGGCGCTGTATCGCGATGATCAGTGGCACACGCCCAAGCGTGATCTGGACAAGCTCGACCTGCGCGATTACCGCAGCACGCTGGTGCGCGCCGACAGCAACCGTGCACTGCACGCCTGCTCGGCGTTTACCGGGGATGTGCTGTTGGTGGAATCGGAAACCGATGCCTATGTGCCCCACGCGACCATCATGAGTTACCGCGCGGCGTGCCAGCAGACCCATTCGTTGACGCACCGGATCATCGACGGTGCTGACCATGCGCTGAGTGACCCCGTTTCACAACAGGCCTACACCTCGATCCTCGTGGACTGGATCACGGAAATGGTGGTGGGTGAGCGGTTGAGCATTATTCAGTCCAAGTGATTTTGTGGTGTTCTTGCGGACGCCATCGCGGGCAAGCCTTGCTCCTACAGGTTCTGAGTCGTTCACAAAATGAGTGAACGCCCCAATCCCTGTAGGAGCAAGGCTTGCCCGCGATGGCGTCATATCAAACACCACACATTCACTTGGGTTTCTTCGAAATCCGCAGCGACTTCGCCTTGGCTTCCACCACCAGATACATCACAAGCGTGATCAACAACGGCAACAGAAAGTAAATCGCCCGATACGCCAGCAACCCCGCCACCAGACTCCCCCGCGAAGCCTCGTGTTGCAGCAGCGCGACAAACACCGCTTCCAGCACTCCGAGCCCGGCCGGAATGTGGGTGATGACCCCGGCGATGGCGCTGATCAGCAGCACACCGAGCACCAGCGGATAATCCAGTTTGCTCGGCAGTAGAGTGAAGATCACCGCCGCCATCAGCGACCAGTTCAATGCGCCGAGCAACAGTTGCAGAATCGCCATGCGCAGCGACGGCAAATTGATTTCTACCCCGCGAATCGCCCACTCGCGGCGCTTGGAGAACTGACACGCCGCCAGATAGCCCGCACTGATCAACAGCAACAACACGCCCACCGCTTGCAACGCGCCGCTGCTTAATTTCCAGCCTGGCGGCATCCGGACCAGACCGCTACTGAACACCACGCCGGCGATCAGCATGTAGCCGAACCAGTTGGTGGCCAGGCTCAGACCGAGGATTTTTGCGATGTTGCCTTTGCTCACCCCGAGCCGCGAATACAGCCGATAACGCATGGCGATGCCACCGACCCAGGCGCTCAGGTTGAGGTTGAAGGCGTAACTGATAATCCCCACCGGCAGGATCTGCTTCCACGTCAGGTCCTGGCGGATGTAGGTGCGGCCGATCAAGTCAAAACAGGCGTACACCAGAAAACTCAGCAGGGTCAGGGAGGACGCAATGATCAGCGTCCGAACTTTGAAGTCGGCCAGGGTTTCCAGTACCTCGGCCCATTCGATGCGCTGGGCGAACATCGTCAACAGCACGATCAGCGCCAGGAAAAACAGCATCGTCAGCGGTCGTTTCCAGCGGCTCCAGCGTGACTTGGCCGGATGCTCGGCGTGGGGTGCCGCGTGTGCTTCAGTGCGGCTCATGCTGGTCGCTCCCGGTCGGTGAGGTGAACGCTTTCAAGCGCGGTTTATGCGCCGGCAGCCAACCGGCCCAGGCCGGGAAGTGGCGCAGGAAGTGGAACACCAGAAACCCCACCGTCATGTGCCAGATGCGCCCGCGCGGCGCCTTGTCCACGGACATGACTTTGCAATGGTTATCGCTGAGGTCTTCGAGACGCTCGAACAGCATGCGGTTGAACTCGCGGTCGCGGATCAACACGTTGGCCTCAAGGTTCATCGACAGGCTCAACGGGTCGAGATTGCTCGAACCCACCGTGCTCCAGTCTTCGTCCACCAATGCGACTTTGCCGTGCAGTGGACGGTCGCAATACTCGTAGATTTTCACCCCGGACTTGAGCAGGTAGTCGTAAGTCATGCGCGCCGCGAGTTTGGCCACCAGCACGTCCGGCTGACCTTGTAGAATCAGGCGCACGTCGACGCCACGGCGCGCCGCATTGCGGATCTCACGCAACAATCGATAGCCGGGAAAGAAGTAGGCGTTGGCAATCACCACGCGTTGCTTTGCCTTGCGCAGCTCCTGTCGGTAAACCTGTTCGATGTCGGTCCGGTGATCACCGTTATCGCGGTGTACCAGACGCACCTGACCATCGTGGTCGCTGACCGCAAGCTCCGAACGCCGCTGCCGGCGCCGTTGCCACCAGTACTTGGCGCGCACCGGGCGACCGCATTGCAACAGAGCAAAATGATGAATGTCCGCCACCGACGGCCCTTGTACCTCCACCGAATAATCCTGCTTCGCCTCGGGGCCGAAGTCGGCCAAATGATCGGCGGAAAAATTGATCCCGCCGATGAAGGCGACCGCTCCGTCCACCACGACGATTTTGCGGTGAAGACGCCGGAACCAGTTGGTGCGGATGCCCAGGTGCTTGGGTGCCGGGTCGAATATTTGCAGATGCACGCCAGCAGCGCTGAGGGCTGTGAGATACCCGCTGCTCAGTTCGCCACAGCCAAAACCGTCGAAGCTCGCGGTGACGCGCACGCCCCGTTGAGCGGCATCGATGAGCACTGTCTTCAGCTCCTCGCCGACTTTGTCCTCAAACACGATGAAGGTTTCCAGGAGGATCTCGGTCTTGGCCTGGCGCATGGCCTCGAACACTCTTGGGAAATAGGCTTCGCCGTTTTCCAGCAACTCGACGCGATTGTTGCCTTGCCAGCGGTACTCGACGTCGACCGCGGCGGGCTCGCTCATTGGCGGTGCGGCGATCGGCTGCACGGTGGTTTTTTCCATCGGCGAGGTGCTCATAGCTCGATCTCCACCGACAGCGGCGCGTGGTCGGAAAGGTGTGACCAGGGCCGCGTCGTCAGCACTTGCGGTTGGCTGGCCTTGAGGTTGCGCACGTAGATGCGGTCCAGGCGCAGCGCCGGCAAGCGGGCGGGAAAACTGCGCGCCGGTTTGCCGTGATGCTCGGCGAAAACCTCGCGCAAACCGCAGGGTTTGAGCAGGGCATCGGCGCGCTGGCGCCAGTCGTTGAAGTCCCCGGCGACGATCACCGGTGCATCGCCCGGCAGCTCTTCCAGGCGACGGGCGAGTAGCTTGAGTTGGGCATTGCGGTGGGTTTCGCGCAGGCCGAGATGGACACAAATCGCATGCACCTCCGGGCCTTCGCCGGGCAGGCGCAAGACGCAATGCAGGATGCCACGATTCTCGTGGCCGCTGATCGACACATCGAGGTTGTCGTGACGCACGATCTGGAATTTCGACAGCAACGCATTGCCGTGATCGCCCGCCGGATACACCGCGTTGCGTCCATAGGCGAACTGCGGCCACAGGGTATCGGCGAGAAATTCGTATTGCGGCATCGCCGGCCAATTGGTGTAGCGCTTGGGATGCTGTTCGTGGGTGCCGTGCACTTCCTGCAAAAACACCACGTCGGCGGAGACACTGCGCACGGCTTCGCGCAGCTCCGGCAGGATGAAACGCCGGTTCAGTGCGGTGAAGCCCTTGTGAGTGTTGACCGTCAGCACCGTAAAGCGATGCACCGTGGTCACGACGGTCGCCTGCTCGTCCGTGACGCCGACCGGCTCGGAAATGCTCATGGCAGCGCTCCTTCAGCAACAGGCTCGCCGGGGGCGGTGAGCAGGTCTTTGTCGAGATCGAATCGCTCCAGCAAGCGCCGGGCATCGAAAGGCGCGCGGACTTTGATGTCGTTATCGAAGTAGCAGAATACCTCGCGGGACTTGCGCGCGCTGGCCTTCAGTCTGGGCGCGATCAACTGCGGGTCGTGTGGTTGCTTGCCGTGATGCCAGGCCTCAATCCGATCGCCCCAGCGTTTCAGTGCCTGCGATGTGTAACCGCTGGCGTAGAGCTCTTCGGCACCGTGCAGACGCAGGTAGACGAAGTCGCTGGTGATGTCTTCGCGATACGGCCATTTACCGGCGGTGTCGGCGATCACCAATGCCGTGTTGTAGCGTTTGAGCAGGCGGACGAAGGCCGCGTCGATGAAGCTGTCGTTGCGGATCTCCACGGCGTGGCGCACCGGTTTTTTCTTGTACGCCTTGAGGCTGGCGTGACCATGGAGATGCGAGTCGTGCTGGCGGGCGAGGGCGGCCGCCTGTTCGGTGTCGTGGGGTAATTGTTCGAGGAAGTTTTCGAACAGCTCGGCATCGAATTTGAAGTTGGGTGGAAACTGCCAGAGGATCGGCCCAAGTTTTTCCTTGAGCTCCAAAACCCCGGAAGCAAAGAAATTCGCCAAGGGTTTATGGATGTCCCGCAGCCGTTTTATGTGAGTGATGAAGCGCGGGGCCTTGACGCTGAACACGAAGTTCGACGGGGTTTCGGCGTACCACTGGGCGTAGCGTTCCGGCCGTTGCAGGGCGTAAAACGATCCATTGATTTCAATGCTGTTGACTGCCCGCGACGCGAATTGCAACTCGCGTCTCTGCGGTAAGCCCTTTGGGTAGAAATCCCCCCGCCAGGGCGTGTAGCGCCAACCTGAAATTCCGATGTGAATCGCCGCCATGTCGCCTCCCGTCCGAATGCCCCATTCTTTTGCTGACTGCGGGGCGGCGACGAAAGTTTCGGTGGGGCTACGGACGGTAGGCACCACAAATTCAAATGTGGCAGCTAGCCTGCTAGCGATGGGGCCGGCTGAGGCACTGCAAAAAAGCCTCAACCCCCGACCAAGGTCGCCCCACACAATCCCTAGTGTTGACACCGGATCGCTGGCAGACTGCCAATCCTTTTACGCCGTTTGTTTTGAGGCTGTATGCCAACGTTTTCTCAGCGTCAAGTTTTGCTGGTCATCAGCTGGGTCATCATCTTTGGTGGGCTGCTGCTGGTGATACCGCTGCGGTTGCTGCCGAGTCTGCTGGCCGGGTTGCTGGTGTTCGAACTGGTCAACATGCTCACTCCGCAATTGCAGCGGTTGATCGAAGGCCGGCGTGCGCGCTGGCTTGCGGTGGCGTTGCTGGGGACATTGATTGTCAGCGTGTTGACGCTGATCTTTGCCGGCGCCATCAGCTTCCTGCTGCACGAAGCGGAAAACCCCGGCGCATCCCTCGACAAGTTCATGGGCGTGGTCGATCGCGCGCGCGGGCAACTGCCGCCGTTCATCGATGCCTATCTGCCGGCCAGCGCCGCCGAGTTTCGCGTAGCGATTGGCGAATGGATCAGCAAGCACCTCAGCGACTTGCAACTGGTCGGCAAGGACGCGGCGCACATGTTCGTGACGCTGCTGATCGGCATGGTGCTCGGTGCGATCATCGCCTTGCAGCGCATTCCGGACCTGACCAAGCGCAAGCCATTGGCGGCGGCACTGTTCGATCGCCTGCATCTGCTGGTCCAGGCTTTCCGCAACATCGTGTTCGCACAAATCAAGATTTCCCTGCTCAACACCTTCTTCACCGGGATCTTCCTGGCGGTGGTGCTGCCGATGTTCGGCATCAAGTTGCCGCTGACCAAAACCCTGATCGTCCTGACCTTCCTGCTCGGCCTGTTGCCGGTGATCGGCAACCTGATGTCGAACACCTTGATCACCATCGTCGGCCTGTCGCTGTCGATCTGGGTGGCCCTGGCGGCGCTGGGTTACCTGATCGTTATCCACAAGCTCGAATACTTCCTCAACGCGCGCATCGTCGGCGGGCAGATCAGTGCCAAGTCATGGGAGTTGCTATTGGCGATGCTGGTGTTCGAGGCCGCGTTCGGCCTGCCGGGGGTGGTGGCGGGGCCGATTTATTACGCGTACCTGAAGAGCGAGTTGAAGCAGGTGGGGATGGTTTGATCGGGGAGATGTATTGCCTGATCTGACGTCATCGCGGGCAAGCCCGCTCCCACAGGTATGGCGTATGCGGCGAAAACGGCGCTGTACCTGTGGGAGCTGGCTTGTCAGCGATGGCGGCGACTCGGTTCTGGATCAGCCCATCGAACCGTAACGCTTCGACGCCTCAATCGCCAGACCACTTCCGATACTGCCGAAGATATTCCCTTCCACATGCCGAGCATTCGGCAACATCGCCGAAACGCTGTTGCGCAGCGCCGGAATGCCGCTCGAACCACCGGTGAAGAACACCGTATCGACCTGATCAACCCGCACGTCAGCGTCGACCAGCAACTGGGTCACGCTGTTGCGCACCCGTTCCAGCAGGTTGTCGATGGCCGATTCGAACAGCGCCCGGCTCAGTTCCACGCTCAACCCGGCTTCGATGCGATCCAGCGGCACGTGGCGATGTTCGGCGTGGGTCAGCTGGATCTTGGTTTCTTCGACTTCCATTGCCAGCCAGTGCCCGGCGCGTTGCTCGATCAACTTGAACAGGCGATCGATGCCGCCCGTGTCTTCGATGTCGTAGCGCATGCTGCCCAAGGCCAGTTGCGACTTCTGCGAGTACACCGAGTTGATGGTGTGCCAGGTCGCCAGGTTCATGTGATGGCTGGTGGGCATGTAGGCGCCGCTCTTCATGCGGCTGCCGTAGCCGAACAGCGGCATCAGGCCTTGCAGGCTCAACTGCTTGTCGAAGTCGGTCCCGCCGATGTGCACGCCGCCGGTGGCGAGGATGTCTTCGTGACGGTTGTCGTGGTTGCGGCGCTCCGGCGACAGGCGCACCAGCGAGAAGTCGGACGTACCACCGCCGATGTCGACGATCAGCACCAGTTCTTCTTTCTCGATGGTCGACTCGTAGTCGAACGCGGCAGCAATCGGTTCGAACTGGAACGAGACTTCCTTGAAGCCGATCTTGCGCGCCACATCCACCAGGGTGTCTTCGGCTTCTTTGTCGGCCATCGGGTCATCGTCGACAAAAAACACCGGACGACCCAGCACCACTTCTTCGAATTCCCGACCGGCGGCGACTTCGGCGCGGTTCTTGAGCTGGCCGATGAACAGCCCGAGCAGGTCCTTGAACGGCATCGCCGTGCCGAGGACGCTGGTGTCGTGCTTGATCAGCTTGGAACCCAGCAGGCTCTTGAGCGAGCGCATCAGGCGACCTTCGTAGCCTTCCAGGTATTCGTGCAGCGCCAGACGGCCGTACACCGGGCGGCGTTCTTCGAGGTTGAAGAAGACCACCGAGGGTAGGGTGATCTTGTCGTCCTCCAGCGCAATCAGCGTTTCCACACCGGGGCGCAGCCAGCCGACGGTGGAGTTGGACGTGCCAAAATCGATACCAACGGCACGGGCTGGAGAGGCGTTGTTCATGTCTTTCAAGTTCCGGTTAAAAAACGGCCGCGCAGTGTATGCCAGTGCGGCACAGAATCGAAGGCCGACTATCCGCTAAATCTTGCCACTGCGCCTTGAAAGACGTGCCATCACCCCCAAACTACCCTGCATCAACCGGACAGCCGCGCTGCGACCGCAAGTCGCCTCGCCTGCTGCCGATAAACTTCTGATGCGCTGCCCGGTCACAACCATGAGATCGGTCAAGCCCTGCGCCGCAAACAGGCGCATGCTGTGGCAGGTGGCGCGACCTCGATAACGGATGGTGATTCCCGCGATGGACTTCAAAGACTATTACAAGATTCTCGGTGTGGAGCCGACGGCAGACGACAAGGCGATCAAGGCCGCCTATCGCAAGCTGGCGCGCAAATACCACCCGGACGTCAGCAAGGAAAAGGACGCCGAGGCCAAGTTCAAGGATGCCTCTGAAGCCTATGAAGCGCTGAAAAGTGCCGACAAACGCGCCGAATACGACGACTTGCGCCGCTATGGCCAGCATGGCCAGCCGTTCCAGGGACCACCAGGCTGGCAGAGCCGTGGCGGTTTCGGTGGCGGTGGCCAGGACACCGGCGACTTTTCGGACTTCTTCAGTTCGATCTTCGGTAATCGTGGCCCCGGTTTTGGTGGTGCAGAGTCGCGTCGCAGCAGCGGGCGTCGAGGGCAAGACGTGGAAATGGAACTTGGAATCTTTCTCGAAGAAACCCTCTCGAACGAATCGAAGAAAGTCACCTTCCAGGTGCCGCAATACAACGCCGCCGGCCAGCACGTCAGCAATACCCCGAAAAGCCTGAACGTGAAGATCCCGGCCGGTGTGACCGACGGCGAGCGTATCCGCCTCAAGGGCCAGGGTGCACCGGGTATCGGTGGCGGGGCCAATGGCGACCTGTACCTGACGATCCGTTTCGCGCCGCACCCGAAATTCGACGTCGAAGGCGAAAACCTGATCATCACCCTGCCGCTGGCACCGTGGGAGCTGGCGTTGGGCGCTGAAGTCGCGGTGCCGACCCTGACCGGCAAGATCAACCTCAAGGTTCCGGCCGGCAGCCAGAACGGCCAGCGCATGCGCGCCAAAGGCCACGGCCTGCTGAACAAGGCGGGCGAGCGCGGTTACCTGTTCGTGCAACTGAAGGCGGTCATGCCGAAAAAATCGGACGATGATATCAAGGCCTTGTGGCAGGAACTGGCGAAGAAAGCAGCGTTCGACCCGAGAGAAAATTTCTGATCCAAGACACGGAGTAGCCCGTCATGAGCAACCCCCTGATCGTTCAATTGGACCTGGCAGAATTCTGTGAGGCGACCGATTTGTCGGACGTCTACGTCATCGAAATCGTCGAGCACGGCATCCTCGAACCTCAGGGTGCCGTGCCCAAGGACTGGCGTTTTACCGATTACGAACTGACCCTGGCCAAGCGTGCCGCCAAACTGCGGCACGATCTGGAGCTGGAATGGGAAGGCGTCGCCCTGGCGCTGGATCTGCTTGAAGAAGTGCAGCAACTGCGGGCGGAGAACCGGATGTTGAAGCAGCGGTTGGGGCGGTTGGTGGTTGAATAGTCTTTAGTTGTTTCTATGTTGCCTGTTCTGGCGCTATCGCCAGCAGGCTGGCTCCCACAATTGACTGCGTTCCCCTGTGGGAGCCAGCCCTGCTGGCGATGAACGATAACGCGGTAATCCTGAATTACACCTTTCTGGGTAACACCACGGTAAACAGCGTGCCGTCAGCCTCATTCGAGCTGACCTCAATCGTCCCCTGATGGGCATCCACCACTTCCTTGACGATAAACAACCCCAGCCCAAGGCTGGTGGTGGGTTCGCCGAGTTCTTCGCTGGCGCTGCGCACCAACGGGTCGAAAATCGTTGGAATCGCATCGGCAGGGATCGGTATCCCGTCGTTGTGCACGGTCAACTGAACGCTGGTCGCATCGCCCTTGAGCGTCAAGGTCACTTCACGTTTGTCCGAGCCATGCTGCAGCGCGTTGCCGATCAGGTTTTGCAGCATCTGGTCCAGCCGCCTCGGATCCCACACACCCTGGGTGTCGCCCACGATGTCCAGGGTCGGATCGCATTCGGGCTGGGCGGCGCTGGCCCGGGCGATGGCGTCCTGCGTTGCCTGGGCCAGATCCATGGGGGCCGGCTCGATCGGCAGGCTCTTGCCCAGACGACTGCGCACCAGCTCCAGCAGGTCGTTGACCATCATAGACATGTGACCGGTGCCGCGTTTTATGTGGGTTGCGCACTTCAACGCATCGCCTTCGAGGTTGGCTTTGCGCAACAGCATTTCGGTGGACATGCTCACTGCTTGCAGTGGGGTGCGCAGGTCGTGGCCGAGAATGGCCAGGAAAATGTCCCGCGAGCGATTGACCAGTTCGGCGTAGGTGGCCGTGGACTCGGCCAGGGCTTCATCGATGGCCTCATTGAAACGGATCATGTCCTGAAAGTAGGCCATGTCGGGGGATTCGAGGCTGTTGACCCACAGGCGAATCACGCACGCCCGTAGATGGCGGAATTCGCTGGTCATCTGCACCAGATCGAAACCCACGGTGTGGCGCAGTTCGCCATGGCTGGCGCCGGCCTCATCCAGGCTCGGGGTTTTCTCCGGGCCTTCGCCACGGGACTTGGCCGCTTGTTCACCGGGACTTTGGGGTTTGGTCATGTCCCGCGCTGCGGCCAGCAGAATCGAGCGCGCATGGTCGCGCAACGCCGGGCCATCCATGGTGTCGGCGGCAGGGGTGATGGTTTTGGCGAACAGCTCCCACTCATCGACGATGCGGTCAACGTTTTTGACGATGAACTCGGAAAGACGCATGGCGGTTACCTGAGCATGAAACGGGGGCGGCGAATCGAATAGTAGTCCCTTTGGCGGGAAAAACACGACCGCTCATGCACAGGCACGAACCGAGGCCTCTGTGGCGGTACTTATGTATCGCCGACTCGCTGATTTTCGAACGGTCCGAGCCGTTTCAGCGGGTCGCTCCAACAGTTATTTGGACTTTTGTTTCGGGCGAGGGTGAATAAGCTGGTGACTCCTTTCTTGTCATCAAGGTGACTCAAACGTGTCTGATTTGCATGGAAGCAATTCACAGAAAATGCCTGGAAACCCGGCCAGCGAAAATAACGGCGTGCACTACCGTCGCGTGTTCGATGCGATTCCGGGCGCCATAAAGAATGCGTCGTTGCCGAGACTGAAAGCCCTTCAGGCGCTCAAGCCTCAGGTGCCCGATTGGTACAGCGGTGCGCGGGAAATCGACCGTCAATTCCTCAAGGAACTGTTTGACGAACGCTGGCGCCTGCAAGGCGTGCTGGACACGACGCTGGGCGACTTGCAGCACGACATCAAGGCTTTCGCCGAACCGCTGCTCAGTGCGTCAATGCAGTCGAAATTCGCTACGGTCGAGAACATCCATGAGCTCACCGTGCAACTGGAAGTGCCGAGCAGGATCATCTTCGGCATTGATACCGGGGCCAGTCGCGTCAGGCATTCCACACTGCTCGAAGCGGCGCTGCACAATTTCGAAGAGGCCGAAACTGCCGAAGACGCGTGGCGAAACAGCTCTGGCATCTACTGCAAGGATGGGCGTGGCAGTCTTGCTCTTGAACCGAATATCAAGCTGCCGGAGTTCGCCTCGTTATGCCGAAGTCTGGACATCGGCGCTCAGTATCAGCAGCACATCAAGAGTGTCCTGCTGCCGGCGACCGCACAGGCGCAGCGGACCTTGCAACAAGACTCGATCGCCAGTGAAAAGGCAGCTTTTCATGTCGCCACCCTGATCGCCCGGTTGAAGGGCGACATCAGCGATCATGCCTACGGCAAACTGGGTCAGTTGCGCGAGGGCCAGGTTAACCCCACGTTGTACGACCAGCCGTTGCATTGCCATCGCCTGTCACTGATGGGCTGCAGGCTGACCGGCATCGTGCTGTTCAGTGCGGACGCCGAACCTTCGCAAGTCAAACTTGAAATCGAAGCGTTGACGCCGGCGCTGCTGAGCTTCTGGATCGATTGGTCCCGGCGTATCCCATTACTGCCCGGGCAGGATTACGATCGATTCAAACTGTTGCAGGCTTTTTTCGCCAATGGGCCCCAGGGGTTGAGTGATGAGCTTTTGCGCCGGGAAGATATCTACCAGCAAAGTCGTTTGTCCGGGCCGCTGATCGCCTACGTGCCGGACGATCCGGACCATCCCTTGAAGGAGTATCCGTCGCTGACCGTCTTCATGAAGGAATTGATTGGTCAGTTGAGAAACACGGAATATCAGGCCTTTTTCGGCCGCTTTGTCGCGCAGAAGGACAAAGCGTTGTTTTCCACTCGGGTCAACGAACGCCTCACAACGTTCACCTGGCATGAGCGCGAACCGCTCGACATGGGGCCGTGGTGGCGTGAAACGGCAGTGGAGAATCCCGACGCCGAGCCCGTCACCAATCGTGTTGATGGTGATTTGTGGATAACGCTGTTTCGCGAGCGTCGCAACAAGGCCATCGCCGACGCCAGGCTCATTGCCGTGCCGACCGATGATGAGGACGCGACTGCCCGCTTCAAGCGCTTGACCGGTTATCTATCCATCGGCTGGAACGTGTTCAATTTTGCCGCAATGCTGGTGCCCGGACTGGGTGAAGCCGTGCTCGGGATCATGGTCGCGCAAATGCTTGCCGAGGTGGCCGAAGGCGTCGAGGACTGGAGCAAGGGTGACAAGGAACAAGCCTCGGCCTATTTCAACGGAGTCCTGATCAATTTCGCGCAATTAGCGCTCATGGGCACCGCACATGTGTTGCCCGGCGCCAGTGTCGCGCCGATCAAGGTCGCGCCGTTCGTCGAGGGGCTCAAGCCCGTGGAAATCGGTGGCAAGACGCGATTGTGGAATCCGGACCTCGGCCCCTATGAACAGCCGATCGCTTTGCCGGACGGGGCGAAGGCCAGCGATCAGGGACTGTACCGACATCAGGATCAGGACCTGCTGCGGCTCAATGACAAAAGCTATGAGGTCAGGCAAGACCCGAACACTGGCGAGCATCGTTTGCAACACCCGACCCGCGCTGACGCCTATCAGCCGCTGCTGGAGCACAACGGCGCCGGTAGTTGGAAGACTGAGCTCGACCAACCACTTGAATGGGATCGACGCGCAGTGCTCAGACGTTTGGGGGCTTCGGCGGATGGATTCTCCGATGAAACCCTGGAGCAGGTTCTGACCGTCAGCGGCGTGCACGAAAACACTCTGCGTCGGCTGCATGTAGAACATGAAACCCCAAACGCACTGTTGGCCGATACACTCAATCGCTTCAAGGCCCACAGCGATGCCGAAGCCTGTGCGCAACAGATTCTGGCCAATCGGATTGATGACGAGTGGGCTGACTACTCGCTGCGGCTCATGACGGAATTACGCGGCTGGCCTGGTGACAAGGCCATCGAAGTGTTCGAGGGACCGGACCTGACCGGTACATCGATAAAGGACGGCTACGCCGATGCGTCAACGACCCATACCTTGCAGATAACCAGATCTGAACTGCGAACGGGTCAGTTGCCCCAACGGGTAGTGAGTTTTCTTGATGAACCTGTACTACGCGAACTGCTCGGCGAATGGTACTCCGGTGATGGGCTGAAGCGTGCCCAAGCGCTGCGTGATCAGTGGGCGGCGCAGGCGCGTCAGCGCAAAAGTCAGTTGTTCGAGTTGTTGTACAAGAACCGGACACGGTCGAACGATCCATGGGTGAATCTGCTCAAGGGGGATGGGGCAGAAATCTCCACCAGTCAGGCGCAAGTGCTGCTCAGTGAAGCGCATCCTTCGGATGTGCAACATTTGCGCGAAAAACAACGCGTGCCGTTGCGGCTGGCGGAGCAAACCCGCAAAGCAGCAGAGCAACTGCGCATGACAAGGGCTTATGAAGGCCTGTACCTCGACGGACTGCACAATCGCGATACCGCACGCCTGGAGTTGCATTCGCTGGCCGCTCTGCCGGGCTGGCCTGCGGATCTTCGTGTGGAAATCCGCGAGTACTCATTCGAGGGACCATTGACCGACAGTCTCGGCCCCGTCGACGCGACGACCCGCAAAGTGCTGATTTGGGGCGAGGATGGCAAATACGAAGCACGCGATGACAGCGATCAACACCTGCACGGCGCAGACAATTTGTACGCCGCCGTGCTACACGCCTTGCCCGACGCGCAACGAACAACACTGGGTTTTGGGATCGACGAGGCGTCGCGGCTTGAGCAAGCGATAAAAGCACGCCCGCTGGATCGCTCCGTGTTTGAGCCGATGCTGCGGAACAACCCGAACTTCAAACCGACGTACGACCCGGCCAGCATGCGCCTGCGTGGCGGCATGCCGGGTTACGCACAGCAAGTGCAGCGCGGGATTGGCCTGCGGCGACGGGCGCACGGGTTGTATCCGGGGTTCACGCCAGAGGAAGTTGAGAATTTGCTGACGGAATTCAGCCAGGGCGAAGGCTCGGTGCATGAGCGGCTTGCCGCGCTGGAAGCCGAGTTCAATCAGTTGAACCATGCGATGCAACGCTGGGTGTACTCATCGACGCAGTCGTTTCGCTTCAGCGCCGCGGGCACAGCGGAGTGGAGTGCACGAAATCAGCTCTACAAAATGATCAGGCAATGCTGGCAGCGAACCGGGCCCGAAGGCATTGAGGCTTCCGGCGTCGTACGGCCACAGGCATTGAAACTGGACAACATTCCCAGGCTGAGCCAACTGCTGGAAACCCTTCCCAAGCTGGAAGCCAACTTTGACCACGTCACCAGCCTGAGCCTGCGCGGTGGCGAATTGCGTTCCGCGCACTTGCCGTTCCTCGACTCATTCCATCAGGTGCGCTACCTCAACCTGCAAGACAATCTGCTGACAGCTGTTCCGCAGGTGCTGAAAGACATGCGACATCTCACCGATCTGTTCCTCAACGACAACCGCATAGAGCTGGACGTACTTGCGGTGGACCGATTGAAGAAACTCACTCGTCTACAGATGTTGGGGTTGCGGGGCAATCCGTTGAAGCTTGTGCCGGATATCAGCCGGATGCCGCATTTGCAGGTGCTGTTGCTGAATGACACCGGGCTGGACACCTGGCCGGTCGGGTTGTTTTCGCAGTCGCGGCCACGCAGCATCTATCTTGATCTGAGCCGCAACCCGATCAGACGGATACCCGAAGTTGCCCCTGGCTCGTTTCGCGCCGAGTTGCTGGCGCGCACGGTGATCAGTCGGGAGCCGCGCTGGATATCGCAGGAAAATCTCGACACCCTCAAGTTCTACATCGAGTCGGTCGGCATGGACCCTGAACGTCGGTATCCGCCCCGAGGCGCTGGACAGTGCCGACTGGTGGATGGGCATGACACAAAAACAATGGGAGGCCAGGCAACTTGTGTGGAACGCGGTCGAGGATGAATTCGACTCGATGTCGTTCTTCAATGAAATCCGCCAGCTCACCCAATCCGCTGATTTCAAGGCCGGTGACACTTACCAAACGGAACTGACCGCCAAGGTGTGGCGCATGCTGGAAGCCATGGCCGGCGACAGTGAGTTGCGCGTCAAACTGTTCAGCGAAGCGGCATCCACCACTCAGTGCGTGGATGGCGGTACGCAACTGTTCAACGCCATGGGTGTGCAGGTGCTGATTCATGAGGCTTACGCCCTGGAACGCGCAGACCTGATCGAGGCGCAATTGCTGGAGCTGGCCCTGGGCAAGTCGCGGCTTGATGAGCTCGGGGCCATCGCACGTCAGCGAGTGGCGGCGCGCTTGGCGAAGGGCGAGCAATTGCGTCGCATTGACGGTCTTGGCAATGTCGCCGGCACCATTGATGAGGTCGAGGTTCACCTGGCCTACATGACCGATCTGGCCAAGCGCCTTGATCTGCCATGGCAGGCGCGGGGCATGCAGTTTCGCAAGATCGCCGGGGTCGACAAGGAAATGATCGAGGCGGCGTTCCAGCGGATCAAGGCGCTGGAGGAAGGTGATCTGTTGACTGACCGCGTCTTCGAACAACCGCTCTGGAGAACCTGGCTGGAGTCCACTTACCGCGAGGAACTCAATGGCCTGAAGCGTCGTATCGACGCCACTACCGATTTGCAGGATGCGTTGCAGCGCAGGTCCGAAGGGACGCAATTCACCGCTGAGGAAAAAGCTCGGGTGGAAGCGGAAATCAAGGCGCTGTGTGGTGAGCTGGGCAAACATGAAAGTGATTTCGCGGATGGCCAGCTCATGACGGACGAGGCGTATGTTCAAGCCTTGAATGACATCGACCGGCAGATCACACAACAACTGAAAACGCTGACCCGCGAAGCGATGGTTCGGGCCAAACTGGATCGGCTGCGGATTGAACCTGCTCAGTAATCCCGGAAAAAGCAAAGGCCTCGACACGCTGTGTACGAGGCCTTTGTTTGTGGCGCACCCGCCGATTCAGAACAGGAAGTAACGCTGGGCCATCGGCAGGGTTTCCGCCGGTTCACACCACAGCAAAACTCCATCGGCCTTGACCTGATAAGTCTGCGGGTCGACGTCGATGTTCGGCAGGTAATCGTTGTGGATCAGGTCGGTTTTCTGCACCTCGCGGCACCCTTTGACCACGGCGATTTTCTTCTTCAGCCCCAGCGCTTCAGGCAAGCCTGCTTCGTGCGCTGCCTGGCTGATAAAGGTCAGGCTGGTGGCGTGCAGCGAGCCGCCGTAACTGGCGAACATCGGGCGGTAGTGCACCGGTTGTGGAGTTGGAATCGAAGCGTTGGCGTCGCCCATCAGACTGGCCGCGATGGCGCCGCCCTTGAGGATCAGCGTCGGTTTTACGCCAAAAAACGCCGGGCGCCAGAGCACCAGATCCGCCCACTTGCCCACTTCCACCGAACCCACTTCATGGCTGATGCCATGGGTGATCGCCGGGTTGATGGTGTATTTGGCGATGTAGCGTTTGGCGCGGAAGTTGTCGTTGTCTTGACCGTCCAGCGGCAGGGGGCCACGCTGCTTTTTCATCTTGTCGGCGGTCTGCCAGGTGCGGGTGATCACTTCGCCGACACGGCCCATGGCCTGGCTGTCGGAGCTGATCATCGAGAATGCGCCGAGGTCATGGAGGATGTCTTCGGCGGCAATCGTCTCGCGGCGGATGCGGCTTTCAGCGAACGCCACGTCTTCGGCAATGCTCGGGTCCAGGTGGTGGCAGACCATCAGCATGTCGAGGTGTTCATCGATGGTGTTGCGGGTGAACGGCCGGGTCGGGTTGGTCGAACTCGGCAGCACATTGGCAAAACCGCAGGCCTTGATGATGTCCGGCGCGTGACCGCCACCGGCACCTTCGGTGTGGTAGGTGTGGATGGTGCGGCCCTTGAATGCGCCGAGGGTGGTTTCGACGAAACCGGATTCGTTGAGCGTGTCGGTGTGGATCGCCACCTGCACGTCGTACTGGTCGGCGACGTTCAGGCAGTTGTCGATACTCGCCGGGGTGGTGCCCCAGTCTTCATGCAACTTGAGGCCGATGGCGCCGGCCTTGACCTGCTCGATCAACGGTTCCGGCAGGCTGGCGTTGCCCTTGCCGGTGAGGCCGATGTTCATCGGAAATGCATCGGCGGCCTGGAGCATGCGCGCCAGATGCCACGGCCCGGAGGTGCAAGTGGTGGCGTTGGTGCCGGTGGCCGGGCCGGTGCCACCGCCGATCATGGTGGTCACGCCGCTCATCAGCGCCTCTTCGATCTGCTGCGGGCAGATGAAGTGAATGTGAGTGTCGATGCCGCCGGCCGTGAGGATCATGCCTTCACCGGCGATCACTTCGGTGCCAGCGCCAATGGCGATGGTCACGTTGGGCTGGATGTCCGGGTTGCCGGCCTTGCCGATTGCCGCGATGCGCCCATCCTTGAGGCCGACGTCCGCCTTGACGATGCCCCAGTGGTCGATGATCAGCGCATTGGTGATCAGGGTGTCGACCACTTCGGCGGCCAACAACTGGCTTTGGCCCTGGCCGTCACGGATGACTTTACCGCCGCCGAATTTCACTTCTTCGCCGTAGGTGGTGAAGTCTTTTTCCACTTCGATCCACAGTTCGGTGTCGGCCAGACGGACCTTGTCGCCGACGGTGGGGCCGAACATGTCGGCGTAGGCTTGTCTTGAGATTTTCATGCGCTTGCCTTGAGATTCAATTGATTTGGAGACCGCTCGCATTACTCGCTATCGCAGCCTCGCTGCGCTCGACAGCTCCTACAGGTGTTCGCGCAGCAATCGCGCACCCGGTCCCTGTAGGAGCTGTCGAGCGAAGCGAGGCTGCGATCTTTCGGGACACCGCAATTGTCAGTCGAGATCGCCCATGATCCGTCCGGCAAACCCGAACACCCGGCGATGCCCGGCCAGGTCCACCAACTCGATATCGCGGCTCTGCCCCGGTTCGAAGCGCACGGCGGTGCCGGCGGGAATGTTCAGGCGCATGCCGCGACTGGCGGCGCGGTCGAACGTCAGGGCGTCGTTGGTTTCGAAAAAGTGATAGTGCGAGCCGACCTGGATCGGCCGGTCACCGCTGTTGGCCACGGTCATGCTGATCGTGCGGCGACCGAAGTTGAGTTCGATGTCGCCGGGCTGGATCTGGTATTCACCGGGAATCATCAATGGGCTCCTTGCAGAACTTTGTAATAGAGGGCGGTCGGCTTGTAGAGGCCGCTCGGATCGCAGGCGTAGTCGGGAATTTCACCGGCGCGGGTGTAACCCAGAGCCTTGTAGAAGTCTTCGGCGGGCGAGCCGGCTTCAGTGTCGAGGTAGAGCATGCCGCGTTTGTATTGCAGCGCGGCCTGTTCCAACGCGGTCATCAATTGTTGGCCCAAACCACGACGCCGAGCGTGCTCGCGCACCAACAGTTTCTGCACCTCGGCGCGGTTCAAACCATTGGCTTTCTGGCACAGTCCCAGTTGCACGCTGGCTTGCACCTGTTCGTCCTTGACCACCACCCACAGCAACACATTGCCCTTGTTCAGATTCTCCTGAACCTCATCGAAATACGCGCGGGCCTGCGTGGCATCGAGGTCGGCCATGAAGCCGACGCTGGCGCCATAGCCGACGGCATCGAGCAATAAATCGATCAAACCCTGACGATAGTGCGCAAAGCTTTCAACGTTGACGCGTCGCAGTTGGGCGGGGTTCATGGGCTATCACTCCTTGTTGGCGGCCGGTGGTTGCGCGCCAGGATTGAGGGTCAGTTGCATGAAGGTCAGGTCCAGCCAGCGACCGAACTTGGTGCCCACCTGAGGCATCTGCCCGGTGGTCACGAAACCGATACGCTCGTGGAGACGGATGGAGGCGGCGTTGCCACTTTCGATGGCAGCGACCATCACGTGTTTGCCGCAGCCCTTGGCGCGCTCGATCAGCACGTCCATCAATTTTGGCCCGAGACCGTTGCCACGCTGATCGCTGCGCACGTAGACCGAGTGCTCGACGGTGTGACGGAAGCCGTCGAACGGCCGCCAGTCGCCAAACGAGGCGTAACCCAGCACGGTGTTGTCTGCGTCGACGATCACCAGAATCGGGTAAGCCTGGGACTGTCGGGCGCTGAACCAGGCCTGACGGTTGCCGAGGTCAACGGCCTGTTCGTTCCAGATCGCAGTGGTGTTGAGCACCGCGTCGTTGTAGATGTCGCGGATCGCCGGCAGGTCGGCATGCACCGCGTCGCGTATTTGGTAAGTCATGGCATGGCCTCAGGCGATCGGTTGGTGGACGGTGACCAGTTTGGTGCCGTCGGGGAAAGTCGCTTCGACCTGAATTTCCGGGATCATTTCCGGGATGCCTTCCATCACTTGTTCGCGGCTGAGCAGGGTGGTGCCGAAGTGCATCAACTCAGCGACGGTCTGGCCATCGCGGGCGCCTTCGAGCAGCGCCGCGGAGATATAAGCCATGGCCTCCGGATAATTGAGTTTCACACCGCGAGCCAAACGCCGCTCGGCGACGAGGCCGGCGGTGAAGATCAGCAGCTTGTCTTTTTCACGTGGGGTCAGGTCCATCGTTGGAATCCATTTTTGGCAGAATGAAAATCTTGCGTGTTACACCTTGTAGGAGCTGTGTAGGAGCTGTCGAGTGAAACGAGGCTGCGATCTTTTGATCTGGATTTTGATCTTCAGCGGCACAAAAAGATCGCAGCCTCGTTTCACTCGACAGCTCCTACAGGGAAATGTGTTCAGGTGTTCCATATTCTGGGTGGGACGGCCTCGCGACCCAGCAGGGCGGGGCGCAATAATTTCCAAAGTTCGATCAGCCAGCCTCGGGCAAGTAACGCTTCGCTGGCCAGGCACCGCGCAACCAACAACCCCGGCAACTGCGTCAGATCCCCGCGCACGTTGTGAGTCAGCGAGCGGCACTGTTCCAGCAAATCGCTATCGATCTCGCCCGTCACCAACAAGGTCGCAAACACCGGTTGCCCATCCAGCCCAATCGGCGAATCAAGCAAGCCGTCATCCCCGACAATGCGCTGGCGTTCGTGCCAGAGCAACTGGCCGTCGCGACGGATATCCAGTTGCGCCTGAAAATGCCCGAGGTCGAAGCGTTCGCCGCTGGCCGGGCGACCCAGCGCTACCACGTCCCAGTAGAACAGACGGGCATCGCCTTTCAGATCGATGTGGGTGCTGAGTTCAGCCTGCGCCGCACTGAAAATGATCGTCTCCTGCGGCAGCCATTCCAGTGTCGCACCGGCCGCCACTCGCAAGTCCAGCCGCTGATAGGCGGGACCGGCCGCGCGATACCACTTGGCCGCGCCGGGGCTGGTGATCTGTGCCCAGGCGTCGCTGCCGACGCTGGCCGAGATGTCCAGTCGATCACCCCCGGCAATCCCGCCCGGCGGGTGGACGATGATGTGCTGGCAGACTTCAGGCCCTTCGGCATACAGGTGCTTTTGCACGCGCAAGGGGCCAATGTGACGGCGCTGGACCGGGCGCGTGCTGTCGCCGAAGCGGGCGTAGCCCAGCTCCAGCTCGGCGTGCCAGCTCGGGGTGAACAGCATTGTTTGGGCAGGTAAATTCATGATTTCTAATTATCGTTAGGTCGCTACAGATTAGATCGTGCTCTAAATCGTGACTAGGCCGCGCACACCTTCGGCTTCCATGTTTTCGCCACGTCCCTGCTGCACGATCTCGCCCCGGGACATCACCAGGTATTGATCGGCCAGTTCAGCGGCGAAATCGTAGAACTGCTCCACCAGCAGGATCGCCATGTCGCCACGGGCCGCGAGTTTTTTGATCACGGCACCGATCTCCTTGATCACCGACGGCTGGATACCTTCGGTCGGCTCATCGAGAATGAGCAGGCGAGGGCGGCTGGCCAGGGCACGTCCGATGGCCAGCTGTTGTTGCTGGCCGCCGGACAGGTCGCCACCTCGGCGTTGCTTCATTTGCAGCAACACCGGGAACAGCTCGTAGATGAACGCCGGGACTTCTTTCGCCTCACTGCCGGGGAAGCGTGACAGGCCCATCAGCAGGTTTTCTTCCACGGTCAGGCGACCGAAGATTTCACGGCCTTGCGGCACGTAAGCGATTCCGGCATGCACACGTTGATGCGGCTTGAACGTGGTGATCGGTTTGCCTTCCCAGTTCACCGCACCTTCCTTGGCCGGCAACAAACCCATCAGGCATTTGAGCAGAGTGGTCTTGCCCACGCCGTTGCGCCCGAGCAGGCAAGTGACTTCGCCGACCTTCACGTCAAACGTCAGGCCGCGCAGGATGTGGCTACCGCCGTAGTACTGGTGCAGTTTGTCGACTTGCAGCATTCTCAAATACCCCTCAAATCTCCTGTAGGAGCTGTCGAGTGAAACGAGGCTGCGATCTTTTGATCTTGATCTTCAGTGGCAAAAAAGATCGCAGCCTCGTTTCACTCGACAGCTCCTACAAGCTTCTACAGATTCCTGTGGTGACATCAGCGACCGAGATAAACCTCAATCACCCGCTCGTTATCCTGCACCTGTTCCAGCGACCCTTCGGCCAGCACACTCCCCTGATGCAACACGGTGACGTGGTCGGCGATCGAGCCGACGAAGCCCATGTCGTGTTCCACCACCATCAGCGAATGTTTGCCGGCCAGGCGCTTGAACAGCTCGGCGGTGAATTCGGTTTCGGCGTCGGTCATGCCTGCGACCGGTTCGTCGAGCAGCAGCAGTTGCGGGTCCTGCATCAGCAACATGCCAATTTCCAGAAATTGCTTCTGACCGTGGGACAGCAATCCGGCCGGACGATTGACCGAAGCCGTCAGGCGAATGGTGTCGAGCACTTCGGCGATGCGGTCCTTCTGTTCTCCATTCAGGCGAGCCCGCAGGCTGGCCCACACCGACTTGTCGGTTTTTTGTGCCAGCTCAAGGTTTTCGAACACGCTCAAGGCTTCGAACACCGTCGGCTTCTGGAACTTGCGGCCGATACCGGCCTGGGCGATCTGCACTTCGCTCATCTGCGTCAGGTCCAGGGTTTCACCGAACCACGCTTTGCCATGGCTGGGCCGGGTCTTGCCGGTGATCACGTCCATCAGCGTGGTCTTGCCCGCGCCGTTGGGGCCGATGATGCAGCGCAACTCGCCGACGCCGATGTACAGGTTCAAATCGTTCAGCGCCTTGAAGCCATCGAAGCTGACGCTGATGTCTTCCAGGGTCAGAATGGTGCCGTGGCGAGTGTTGAGTCCGGGGCCGACACGCTGGCCGAGACCGATAGCGTCACGGCTGCTGCCGGCATCCTTGTTGGGCTCCACGGGAAAGAACGCCGGTTCGAGCATGAATTCAGCCGTCGCAGTGACTCTCATTGTTCACCTCTTTTCTTCAGCAAACCGATCACGCCTTTGGGCAGATACAACGTCACGACGATGAACAGTGCGCCGAGGAAGAACAGCCAGTATTCGGGGAACGCCACGGTGAACCAGCTCTTCATGCCGTTGACCACACCGGCGCCGAGCAACGGGCCGATCAAAGTGCCGCGACCGCCGAGCGCAACCCACACCGCCGCTTCGATCGAGTTGGTCGGCGACATTTCACTCGGGTTGATGATGCCGACTTGTGGCACATACAAGGCACCGGCCAGACCGCACAACACCGCGCTCAACACCCACACGAACAACTTGAAACCACGCGGGTCGTAGCCGCAGAACATCAGGCGGTTTTCCGCATCGCGCAGCGCGGTCAGCACCCGGCCGAACTTGCTTTGAGCCAGGCGCCAGCCGATGTACAGGCTCGCCACCAGCAACATCACCGTGGCGAAAAACAGCACCGCGCGGGTGCCCGGTTCGGTGATGCCGAAGCCGAGAATGGTGCGGAAATTTGTGAAGCCATTGTTGCCACCGAAACCCGTTTCGTTGCGGAAAAACAACAGCATGCCGGCGAAGGTCAAAGCCTGGGTCATGATCGAGAAATACACGCCCTTGATTCGCGAACGGAAGGCGAAAAAGCCGAACACCAGCGCCAGCAATCCCGGCGCCAACACCACCAGACAAAGGGTCCAGAGAAAGCTGCTGGTGCCGGTCCAGAACCACGGCAGTTCGGTCCACGACAGGAACGTCATGAAGGCCGGCAAACCGTCGCCCGAGGCCTGGCGCATCAGGTACATGCCCATCGCATAGCCGCCGAGGGCGAAGAACAGACCGTGGCCGAGGGACAGCAAACCGGCATAGCCCCAGACCAGATCCAGCGCCAGGGCGACGATGGCGTAGCAAAGGATTTTGCCGACCAGGGTCAACGTGTAGGCCGAGATGTGAAACGCGCTGTCCGGTGACAACAGCGACAGCAGCGGCAACGCCAACAGCAGAACGAGGATCACCGCGCCGACGGCAATCGAGACTTTGGGGCCGGCTTTTTGGGTCGCGGTAACGAGCAGGGGCTGGTTCATCAGTCGATCACCCTTCCTTTGAGTGCGAAGAGGCCTTGCGGACGTTTCTGGATGAACAGAATGATCAGCGCGAGGATGAGGATCTTGCCGAGTACGGCACCGATTTGCGGTTCGAGAATCTTGTTGGCAATGCCGAGACCGAACGCCGCCAACACGCTACCGGCCAGTTGTCCGACACCGCCGAGCACCACCACCAGGAACGAGTCGATGATGTAGCTTTGGCCGAGGTCCGGGCCGACGTTGCCGATCTGGCTCAGCGCCACGCCGCCAAGGCCGGCAATGCCCGAGCCGAGGCCGAAGGCGAGCATGTCCACGCGTCCGGTGGGCACGCCGCAGCAGGCGGCCATGTTGCGGTTCTGCGTCACGGCGCGCACGTTCAGGCCCAGGCGCGTTTTATTCAGCAGCAACCAGGTCAGCACCACGACAAACAAGGCGAAGGCGATGATCACGATGCGGTTGTACGGCAGCACCAGATTCGGCAGCACCTGAATCCCGCCCGACAGCCATGCCGGGTTTGCCACTTCGACGTTCTGCGCACCGAACACCAGACGCACCAGTTGAATCAGCATCAGGCTGATGCCCCAGGTGGCGAGCAGGGTTTCCAGCGGGCGGCCGTAGAGGTGGCGAATCACCGTGCGCTCCAGCGCCATGCCGATGGCGGCGGTGACGAAAAATGCCACCGGCAGCGCAATCAGTGGATAGAACTCGATGGCCTGTGGCGCGTAGCGCTGGAACATCAACTGCACAACGTACGTCGAGTAGGCACCGAGCATCAGCATCTCGCCGTGGGCCATGTTGATCACGCCGAGCAGGCCGAAAGTGATCGCCAGACCGAGGGCGGCGAGCAGCAGGATCGAGCCCAGGGACATGCCGCTGAAGGCCTGCCCCAGAAGTTCGCCGACCAGCAATTTACGTTTGACTTGGGCGAGGCTGGTTTCGGCGGCGGTGCGCACATTGGCATCGGTCTCGACGCCTGGCTCCAGCAAGCTTTCGAGGCGTGTGCGGGCCAGCGGGTCGCCGGTTTCGCCGAGCAGGCGCACAGCGGCCAACCGCACGGCGGGGTCGGCGTCAACCAATTGCAGGTTGGCCAAGGCCAGGCTCAGTGCGGCGTGGACGCTTTCGTCCTGTTCGCCAGCGAGTTGTTTGTCGAGGAATTTCAGCTGTGCCGGTTTGGCACTTTTTTGCAGTTGCTGCGCGGCGGCCAGGCGCAGTTTGGCGTCGGCGGCGAGCAATTGATGACTGGCCAGGGCGGTGTCGATCAGACCCCGTAGGCGGTTGTTCAGGCGCAAGGTTTTCGGCTGGCCGTCGACGGTCAATTCGCCTTGTTGCAGGGCGTTGATCAGTTCGACGCGGGCAGGATCGGGCTGCGCGGCCCAGGCTTCCAGCAGCTTGGCTTGCTGCACGGGATTGGCGGCGACGAAGTCTTCGGCGTCGCCAGCGTGAGTGGCCATTGGCAACAGGAAAAAAACACAGGCGAGAAGCAAACGATAAAGGGACATAGCTACGTCCTGAAGGGCGACGACGGCCCCTGTAGGAGCCGAGCTTGCTCGCGATGGCGGTGTGTCAGGCATACCGCTATCGCGAGCAAGCTCAGCTCCTACAGGGTTGGGGGCTTGTTCCTGTGGCTTAGTTGCTCTTCATCGCATAGTCCGGCTTCTTGTCGTTACCCGGAATGAACGGGCTCCAAGGCTGGGCACGGATCGGCCCTTCGGTCTGCCACACCACGTTGAACTGACCGTCGGCCTGTATCTCGCCGATCATCACTGGCTTGTGCAGGTGGTGGTTGGTCTTGTCCATGGTCAGGGTGTAGCCGGACGGTGCGGCAAAGGTCTGGCCGGCGAGGGCTTCGCGGACTTTGTCGACGTCGGTGGACTTGGCTTTTTCCGCAGCCTGCGCCCACATATGGATGCCGACGTAAGTGGCTTCCATCGGGTCGTTGGTCACTGCTTTGTCGGCGCCCGGCAGGTTGTGTTTCTTGGCGTAGGCTTTCCAGTCGGCGACGACTTTCTTGTTCGCCGGGTTCTCCACGGATTCGAAGTAGTTCCACGCCGCGAGGTTGCCCACCAATGGTTTGGTGTCGATGCCGCGTATCTCTTCTTCGCCCACCGAGAACGCCACGACTGGAACGTCGGTGGCTTTCAGGCCCTGGTTCGCCAGTTCTTTATAGAACGGCACGTTGGAGTCGCCGTTGACGGTGGAGATAACCGCAGTCTTGCCACCGGCCGAGAACTTCTTGATGTTGGCAACGATGGTTTGGTAGTCGCTGTGACCGAACGGGGTGTAGACCTCTTCGATGTCCTTGTCGGCGACGCCTTTGGAATGCAGGAACGAGCGCAGGATTTTGTTGGTGGTGCGCGGGTAGACGTAGTCGGTGCCGAGCAGGAAGTAGCGCTTGGCGCTGCCGCCTTCTTCGCTCATCAGGTATTCAACGGCAGGGATCGCTTGCTGGTTCGGCGCGGCGCCGGTGTAGAACACGTTCGGCGACATTTCTTCGCCTTCGTACTGCACCGGGTAGAACAGCAGGCCGTTGAGTTCTTCGAACACCGGCAACACCGATTTGCGCGACACGGACGTCCAGCAACCGAACACCACGGCTACCTTGTCCTGGGTCAGCAACTGACGGCCCTTTTCAGCGAACAGCGGCCAGTTCGACGCCGGGTCCACGACTACCGGCTCCAGCATCTTGCCGTTCACGCCGCCCTTGGCGTTGATCTCGTCGATGGTCATCAGCGCCATGTCTTTGAGCGACGTTTCGGAGATCGCCATGGTGCCGGACAACGAATGCAGAATACCGACCTTGATGGTCTCGGCGGCCTGGACAGTCCAGGTCATGCCCATCGCGGCAATGGATGCCGTGAGTGTGAAAGCCTTGATCAAACTGCGACGCTTCATTGTGCGATCTCCATGAACTTATGAATTTTCTTGGTTGGCAGATGCGGACTACTGAAGGGTCTTTAGCAAGGGCTGTGCCCGGTCGGGAAAAGGCAGGGAAATGTCGTTTTAGAGCGGTTGCGCGGTGGGGTGGCGCACCATGAAGGGACGGCTTGCGTGCACTGGTGCGCTGCCATGCGCCAGATTGGCGCACTGATACCTGTGGAGGAAGGAGGTCGGTTAGCGGCGGCGCATCAGGCCTATGAAGAACAAACCACCAATGGCTGCTGTGGCCACGCCAATAGGCAAGTCTTCCGGGGCGATCATGGTCCGGGCAGCAACATCGACCCAAACCAGAAACACACTGCCGAGCAACACGCACACCGGCAGCAATCTTCGGTGTTCAGCCCCGACCAGGCGCCGTGCAATGTGCGGCACCATCAGCCCGACAAAACCGATCGAACCGCTGATCGATACCAGCACCCCAGTCATCAATGAGGCAATCAAAAACACCCGCAAGCGAACGGTGCGCGCATTCAATCCCAGGGTCACCGCCGTTTGTTCGCCGGCCATCAGCGCATTCAACGGTCGCACCATGCCCAGCAGCAGAACCAGGCCGAGCAGCACACTGACGGCTGGAACGGCCAACAACTCCCAACGCGCCAGTCCGAGGCCGCCAAGCATCCAGAACATCACCGCCGAACTGGCGCGGTGGTCGCCCATGAACAGCAGCAAGTTGGCGATCGCCATCATCACGAACGACACCGCCACACCGCACAGCAACAGCCGATCACTGTCCAGGCGACCGTGACGGCTGGCGATCATCAGCACCACCAGCATGCTCAGTAGCGCACCGATAAACGCCGCGATCGGCAAGGTGAGCAGGCCGACGATTTCACCGACGTGCAGCACCACGATCACCGCGCCGAGCGTCGCGCCAGAGGTGACGCCAAGCAAATGCGGATCGGCCAGCGGGTTGCGCGTCACCGCTTGCAACACCGCACCGATCAGCGCCAGCCCGGCGCCCACCAACGCACCGAGCAACATGCGCGGCACGCGGATCAACCAGACGATGTGTGCCTGCCCGGCGCTCCAGTCCGGCACGCCGAAGCCGAACAACTTGTGCAACAGAATCCGCCCCACCACGTCCACCGGCACCCGCGCCGGACCGAAGCCCAGCGACACCACACACGACATCAGTAACAACGCGCCGAGGGCAACCAGCAACAAGACGTAGCGACGATTGATCATGCGCCGTGGAAACCCTTGGCCAGGGTTTCGACGGCCAGCACGTTATCGATTCCCGGCGTGGCTTGCACATAAGGAATGACGATGAAGCGCTGGTGCTTGATTGCGTCCACCGATTGCAGTGCCTTGTTGTTGCGCAAAAATTCAATCTTCTGTGCGGCGGTGACTTCGCCGTAGTCGACGATCACGATCACCTGCGGATTGCGCTCGACCACATTTTCCCAGTTGACCCGGGTCCAGCTCGCGTCGACGTCGTCGAGAATGTTTTGCCCGCCCGCCGCATCGATCAGCGCTTGCGGCATGCCCAAACGGCCGGACGTCATCGCCCGGTCTTCGCCACTGTCGTATAGGAACACCCGTGGTTTGTCGGCGGGCAGGTCTTTGCGGATCTCGGTGACTTGCGTCTGCATCCTGGCGATGACCGCGTTGGCGCGATCCTGCACGTCGAAGATTTTGCCGAGGTTGCGCAGGTCGTTGTAGGTGTCTTCCAGACTGGCCGGCGGACGCTTCATCACGAAGGCGCAAGACTCGGTCAACTCATACACATTGATACCCAGCGGTTGCAGGGTTTGCGGTGTGAGATCACCGCCGACGCGCATCCCGTAATCCCAACCGGCGAAGAAGAAATCGACGTTGGCATTGAGCAGGGTTTCCACCGACGGGTACTTGGCCGCCAGCTCCGGCAAGCCGTCGAGGATGGTCTGCATCTCGGGCGTCACCGACTTCCAGCCAGACACGCCGCTGTAGCCGGCCATCTGTGGCTTGAGGCCGAGGGCGAGCATCATCTGGGTCATGTTGATGTCGTGGCTGACCGCGTGTTTCGGCGCTTGCTGGAAGGTCACCTCACGGTTGCAGCTCTGGATCTTCAACGGGTAGTGCGTGGCCTCGGCCAATGCCTGGGCGCTGCCGAGCATCAGAACGAGGGAAAGGCTGGAGCGCAGAAAATTCATGGTTGGGTAATCCAGGTAATTCGTGGGTAGCCGTGCAGGGGATGTTCATCGATGAGCGCTTCGACGCCGAACACGTTGCGTAGCAGCGCAGCGTTGAGGACTTCTTTCGGCGTGCCGCTGGCCACGATGCGGCCGTGATTGATCACGTACAGCCGATCGCAAAATGCCGCGGCCAGATTGAGGTCGTGGATACTCGCCAGCGTGCCGATTTTCAGGCGTTTGACCAACTGCAGCAGCTCCAGTTGATAGCGTGGGTCGAGGTGATTGGTCGGCTCATCGAGGATCAATAGTTGCGGTTGCTGGGCCAGGGCGCGGGCGAGAATTACTCGCTGTTTTTCGCCACCGGAGAGGATGGTGAACGCGTGATCTTCGAAGCCTTTGAGGCCGACCGATTCCAGTGCCTGGCTCGTGAGGTTTCGATCCTCGACGGTGTCGCCATCGAACAGGCCTTTGTGCGGCGTGCGGCCCATGGCGACCACTTCGTCCACGGTGAGGCCGAAGGCATCGGGAAACTCTTGCAGCACCACGGCGATGCGTTGCGCGCACCAGCGTGAGGATTGCTTCCAGACGTTTTGGTGGTCGAGCCGGACCTCGCCGCTTTCCGGTTTGCTGAAGCGCCAGGCACAACGCAGCAGACTGGTCTTGCCGCTGCCGTTGGGGCCGATCAACCCGACAAACTCCCCGGCAGCTACGTGCAGCGAGGCATCACGCAGCTGGAACTGGTGATGACAGTGGCCGTGACCGAGGGGTGTCCAGGAAATGCTTGTGAGGTTCAGCGAGGGCATGCAGCGGCTCTTGAGGTGATGCTGATGGCCCTATCGCTGGCAAGCCGGCTCCCACAGGTTTTGCGCAAGGCCTGTAGGAGCGAGCTAGCTCGCGATGAGGTCGGGGTGACATGCGCGGGGATTCTACAGACATCTCTAAACCGCGCATCTCGCCTGTTTCATGATGAAGATGAGGCCGACTCAGTCTGCCGGGTGAAGCGCGACAGCACCACGCGATCAAGCACCCACACCACCACCAGCGAAGCCCCCACCAACGGGAACGCCACCGCCAGCGCGAACATGATCACCATTGCGGTTTTCCATTTCGGCAGGTCGTGGCGCAGCGGCGGCACGCCGAATTTGCCTTGCGGACGACGCTTCCACCAGATCACCACACCGCTGACGGCGCTGAGCAGGATCATCAGGCAAATCAGCAACACGATGATCTGGTTGACCACACCGAACATCTTGCCTTCGTGCAGCATCACGCCGATTTCCGTGGCGCGGGCGACGGTGCCGTATTGTTCGTAGCGCACATCGGCGAGGACCTTGCCGGTGTATTGATCGACATGCAGGGTGGCATCGTTGCGCGGGTCATCGGCGAATACGGCGATGGTGAATACGCCGGTGGCGGTGGTCGGGAAGGTGATGCTGTAACCCGGTTCAACCTTGCTTTGGGTGGCGATGTTCTGCACATCTTGCAGGCTGATGGTCGGCGCGGCCGGGCCGGCTTGTGCGCCACCGTGGGCCATGTGTTCGGCGTGATCGCCGGACATCGGCATCGGTGTGTTTTCCATCGCCCATGGCACGGTCTGGCGGGTGGCGCTGTTGAGGCTGCGAGCTTCGACATCGGACTTCGGTACGTCATCCCACATCGCCGCCGGAAAGACGTTCCAAACGGCCGCGTACTGCTGGCCCCAGAAGCCGGTCCAGGTCATGCCGCTGAGCAGCATCACCAGCAACAGGGACGCGCCCCAGAAACCGGTGACGGCGTGCAAGTCGCGCCACAAGATGCGGCCGCGACTGCTCAAACGCGGCCACAAAATACCCGCTGCCTGGCCGCGCGGCCACCACAGGAACACCCCGGAAACCACCAGCACCACGCCCCAACCGGCAGCCATTTCAACCAACCGGTCACCGACGGTGCCAATCATCAACTCGCCGTGGATCGCCCGCGCGATTGCTTGCAGGTTCTTCTTGGCGTCTTGCTCGCCGAGGATGTCGCCGTGGTACGGATCGACGAATACGTTCAGTTCGTTGCCAGCGTTGAGCACGACAAACTGCGCGCTGCGTTCGGCGTTGACCGGTGGCAGGTACTGCTTGATCGTGCCTTGTGGGTACGAGTCTTTGACGCGCTTGAGCAGGTCGTCGGCCGGGATCGTGTGATGGCCGGCGGGTACGTTGAGCATGCTGCTGTACATCAGCGAGTCGAGCTGCGGCTTGAACAGGTAAATGGTGCCGGTCAGGGCCAGCATCACCATGAATGGCGCAACAAACAATCCGGCATAGAAATGCCAGCGCCAGGCCAGGTTGTAGAAATTCACTTTGGGCTGTTTCATCACGTGTGCTCCGCTTGGCTTGGGTCTTTTAGTTGTGTGTTGGCGGTTGCTGCGCAACCGATCGCGAGCAGGCTCGCTCCTACGGGGAGCGGGCTGCCCACGAAACGCTTAGAAACTCATGTCCACCTTCGTCCAGAGCGTGCGCCCCGGTTCCTTGATGGCTTGCGGGTCATTGGCCGGGTAACCGAAACCGGCGTTGCCGGCCAGGTTCAAGTGTTCGGCGTAAGCCTTGCCGAACAGGTTGTCGACGCCGCTGCTGACCTTCCAGTTGCTGTTGATCCGATAGGCACCGTTAAGGGAGAACACGGCGAAACCGGGTGTCTTGTCGAAGTCCTTGCCGACCACGTTGCCTTTGTTCTGGTCAATGCGGTTTTGCGCGGCGACCACTCTCCACAGTGCGCCGGCGCTCCAGTTGTCTTCGCTATAGGTCAGGCCGAAACGAGCATCCAGCGGTGGCATTTGCGGCAATGCACTGCCATCGCTGCTGTTCTTGCCCCAGGCGTAGGCCAGGGTCGCATCGGCTTTCCAGTTTTGGGTGAAGTTGTAGGCAGCGCCCAGTTCGCCACCCATGATTCGCGCGTCGATGTTCTCGGCTTGCGAGGTCATGCCCATCATTCCGGGCGTGTAGTTGAACAGGATGTAATCGCGCACCTGGCCGACGTAAGCCGAGGCCCAGGCTTCGAGAAGTTCGGTCTTGTACTGCAGGCCGAAATCGAGCTGGGTGGTTTTTTCCGGCTTGATCGAATCGAAGGCATTCACCGATCCGGCCGGGCCGGAATTAGGCGAAAACAGCTCCCAGTAATCCGGGAACCGCTGGGTATGCCCCACGCCCACATACAAAGTGGTCGGGCTGTCGGCCAGGTCATGCTCGTAACGGATGAAACCGCTGGGCAAGGTATCGGCGCGGGTGTCGTCGGCGGTCGGGTTCGGCCGGGTCATCATTCCCGAGCCGGTGGTCTGGCGAAAATCCTTGGCCGAAGCGCGGTCCAGGCGTGCACCGCTGATCAGTCGGTCACGCTCGGCGGCGTACCAGGTCAGTTCGCCGAATACCCCGTAGTTATGGAAGTCGGCATCCTTGGTGTACGGCTGGTCCTTGTAGGTGTCGATCCCCATCGCGCTGCGCTGACGGTGTTCGTTGGTCTGCGCATCGATGCCGCTGATCAGTTGCACATCGGCCCAGCGCCAGGTGCCCTTGATTCGAGCACCGAGGGTGCGGCGGTCGACGTTGGACGCCATCGGCCCGGACATCATCCCGGTGCCGGACGGTGTGCGCAGGGTGTAGTTGTCCATGACGTGGTCGGCGTAGTTGTAGTAGACCTGCGCCTCGAGTTTTTCCATCACGTCGCTGATGTTGGATTTTTCAAAACGCAAGCCGAGGCTTTCGCGCTTGAACTGCGAGCCGTCCATGCCGCGCCCGGCGTAACGCGCCTCACCGTCGCCCTTGCCGGCAGTCAGCTCCAGCAGGGTATCGGCATCCGGAGTCCAGCCGAGCGCAACGTCGCCGTTCCATTTGTCATAGCGCGACGGGACGGTGTCGTTGTTGCCATCCCGATAGTCGTCGGCATGCGCGGTGTTGCCGATCACTCGCACGTAACCCAGCGGTCCACCGGCAGCGGCGTCCACCAGTTTGTCTAAACGGCCGTTGGAACCTGCCAGTACGCTGGCGTTCACCCGCGTGCCGAGCTCGCCGAAGCTTTCCGGTTCGCGATCAAAGAGGATGGTGCCCGCCGAAGCGCCCGGGCCCCAGAGCACGGTTTGCGGGCCTTTGATCACGGTCAGCTTGTCGTAGGTTTCCGGCGAGATGTACGAGGTTGGCGCGTCCATCCGACCTGGGCAGGCACCGAGCATCATGCCGCCGTTGGTGAGGATGTTCAGGCGCGAACCGAACATGCCGCGCAGCACCGGGTCACCGTTAGTGCCGCCATTGCGCACCTGGGCGAAACCCGGAATGGTCTTCAGATAGTCCGAGCCATCGCTGGCCGGCACCGGTTGGCGCGGGTCTTTCGGGTTGGTAACGATGGTCAGCGGTGAACTCGGAGCAATGGCGGTGATGACCGTCGGGCTCAGTTCTTCACTGTGACCGGCGTGTTCATCGGCCAGCGCGGAGGGCGCCAGCAACGCACTGCACAGAATCGCAGTGGCGTGCCTGAAACGAATGCTGGATTCGTTCTGGGTAAAAATGGCTTGGGCAGGGCTCAAGCCTGTGTCAGCAGAAAACCTGGACATGACAATTTCCATCGAACAGTCGTAAACGACACGGCCGACAACCAGTGCAATCCCTGTGGGAGCGAGCTTGCTCGCGATGAGGGAGGATCAGCCAACAACTATGTGTATGACCGGACGCCATCGCGAGCAGGCTCGCTCCCACAGGTTGATTTGATTGTCTTGCGGACCGTGTGAAATCAGAGGTGGCTGTTTACGCGACGATGGGCGGGGCGCGGGTGCGGGCGCCGGGGAAGAAGGTTTGCCGGGCATGGCCCAGGCGCGGGGAGGGTATGGTGAACGTACTGACGGGCGGGATATTGAAGGCGACGAAGGACCCGCCGCCGGTCAATGCCGGGCAGTTGAACAGCAGGCTGCAATAGCCGCATTTTTCCCAGATTGCATGGTGCCCGGCCGCAGGCGGGCAATGTTCGGCCGAGGGTTGCGCGCCATGTTCGGCGTGCTCCATGGCCGACATGTCCATACTCATGTCCATCGACATGTTCATGGACATCGGGGTGCGCGAATCCATCGGCATCGACTGGGAAATCAGCGGACCGATAAAGATCATCAGCATGGCGAACAGGCTGATCCAGCTGCCGTGTGTCAGGCTCGATGGCTGACGACGTGGACTGGATGACCTGGCGCTAAGCGGGCGCATGGGCGTGTTCAGCTCAGTTGGTTACTGGACGTGCGCGTGTTGTTGCGTAACCTCGGGCGCCTGCTTCTGCACCGCCACTTCGACCGTCACGTCACCGGACTTCTCGAAGTGCAGGGTCATCGGAAAGCGCTTGCCGTCGCTGAGCAGACTGCGGTCTTTCAAGCCCAGCAGCATTACGTGATAGGCCATCGGGGCAAACGTGACATTGCCACCGGCAGGGATTTCCACACTCGGAACGAGCTGCATTTTCATCAGGTCGTTCTGCATTACATGCTCGTGCAACTGCGCTTCGCCGGAGATTGGCGAGTCGACGCTGAGCAAGCGGTCGGCGGTCGTGCCCGAGTTGTGAATCACGAAGTAAGCCGCGACTGTCGGCGCATTCGGCGGCAACTCCTGCGACCACGGATGGGCGATTTCCAGTGCGCCGGCCTTGTATTCGTGGGCATTGGCAAAGCAGGCAGGCAGCAGCAACGCGACCAGAACGATGAGTTTGTTCAACATGGCAGTTCTCCAGAGCGATTCAAAACGCAGATCAATTGCGAGAAGGAATCACACCAGAGGCGAGGCGCGGGGATTGAGACTCGGCCATTGCTGGCGCGGTGACGGGGAGTTCAGTGATGCGGGGGGTAGGCTTCGATTGGCTTCGAACTGCGCGAAATACAACTGCGGCATATGTCCGGGCAACGCCACCAATGGCGCGGAGCCGGAGCAGCACCAGCAATGCTGCATATTGGAATGATCGTCGTTCTGCGGGGCTTTCTGTTCAATGTCGCCGATGGAGATCGCCACCAGTTTGGTGCCGCCGGACGTGCAGAAACTGCCCCACAACAATTGTTCGACGGGTGACTTCGCCGACTGCGCCATCGCTCCGGACATCGGCATGGCGAGCATGTTGAACAGGACTGCGAAGCAGGCTATCCAGGCAATTGCGAGCCGTTGTCGGGACATGGGACAAAATCCGTTTGGGTGGGTGATCAGGCGCGGGCTATTTAGCCTGATCAGGGCCGATAAGTAAAAAAGCGACGTGCGGTTTGGTGTCGCAGTAAAAACACGTGGCTCAGTGCGCACGTACCGCATGTACTTGTATATCTACTCCCAGCGTAGCTCGAATTACGGCAAATATCGCAGCCAGGTTATCCATGCTTGGGTTGCCTTTGGCAGACAGCATTCGATGGAGACTTTTGCTGGGTTTTGCCGTTTCCTTTGCGAGTTCTTCAAAGCCAACAGTAGCGTTTATGAGGTCGCGCAAGATGATCCGGGCCATTTCAGGTTCGCCGTTAAGAAACAGAGTAGCAGCCTCATCCAACAACGCCTGGGCGAACTCGGGGTCACGTTGGGCACGCTCGGCAATGGTGTGTTTGTAGCTTCGGGTGAGCGCCATGACGTTATCTCCGGTGCCGTTCAGCCTTTTTTCGGGATCGAAATTCGGCTATCAGTGTTTTTGCCTGTTTGATGTCTGTTTTTTGTGTGGATTTATCGCCCCCACCAAAAAGGATGATCAGGCGCTTCCCCTCCTGAACAAGATAGATTCTGTAGCCTGGGCCCCAATTTATCCGGCACTCGCCGAGACCGTCGAACCACTTGATGTTTGATGTATTTCCTAGTTCCAGCCGGAGCAGCGCACTGGATACCTTGAGTGCCGCCTGCGCATTCAAGGTGGAAAACCAGCGACCAAAGGGGCTTGTTTCGTTGTCCTGAACGTATTCTTCGAGTGTGATCACTGGCGGCCCTGAAGGTAACAAATAGGTTACTTATCATGCAAGCCGACCATCCTGCCCTACGAAATGAACTCCAACAACGCGTCAAGTGTTTCCTCAAGCGTCAGAAACTCCCGCTCAACCCCCGGCAACACCGGCCGCTTCAACACCAGCACCGGCACCCCACGCTCCCTCGCCACTTCCAGCTTCGGCTCAGTAGCCGTGCTGCCGCTGTTCTTGCTGATCAACACATCGATCTGCCGACGATCAAACAACTCACGTTCATCATCGATCAGAAACGGCCCGCGCGCGCCGATCACTTCGCAGCGCTCGTTGCCGGGATTAACGTCGAGTGCGCGCAGGGTCCAGAATTGCTCCGGAGGGATTTCGTCCAGGTGCTGCAATGGCTCGCGGCCGAGGGTGAACAGCGGTCGGCGAAAGGGTCTCAGGGCGTTGATCAGCTCGGACCAATCGCTGACTTCGCGCCAGTCATCTCCGGCCTGTGCGTGCCACGCCTGGCGCCGCAGTGCCCAGCAGGGAACACCGCTCAAACGCGCGGCAGTCGCTGCGTTTCGACTGATTTGCGCGGCGTAAGGGTGAGTGGCGTCGAGCAGCAAATCGATGCCTTCATCGCGAATGAACTGTGCCAGACCTTCGGCACCGCCATAACCGCCGACGCGAACCTGGCATCTCAGATCCGTAGGCACCCGGCCGATGCCGGCGAGGCTGTAAATGTGTTCCGGCCCCAAGGTGCGGGCAATGGCCAGTGCCTCGGTCACGCCGCCGAGCAGCAAAATTCGTTTCATTGAAAAGCTCCCGCGTGGCCGACAATCCCGCCCTGGCGGTCGATGGCAAACACTTCCACCTGAACCTGCGCCGGCACCACGCTGCGGGCAAAGTCCAGCGCGTGCCGGCACACCGCATTACCGAGGGCAACACCGGCGGCGCTGGCCATGGCCAGGGCTTGCTGGCTGGTATTGGCGTCGCGGATGCCTTGCTGCAACGCTATGTCAGCGCCGATCGCGGTGGCCCATTCGGCCAGTTGTGGCAGGTCGATGCTTGAATGCCGGCTGTGCAAGTCCATGTGCCCGGCCGCCAGTTTGCTGATCTTGCCGAAGCCACCGCAGATGCTGAGTTTATCCACAGGCACTTTGCGCAGATGCTTGAGCACCGCGCCGACGAAGTCGCCCATTTCGATCAGGGCGATTTCCGGCAGGTTGTAGACCCGGCGCATGGTGTCTTCACTGGCGTTGCCGGTGCAGGCGGCGATGTGCAGGTAGCCGTTGGTTTTCGCCACATCGATGCCCTGGTGGATCGAGGCAATGTACGCGGCGCAGGAAAACGGCCGGACGATGCCGCTGGTACCAAGGATCGACAAACCGCCGAGAATGCCCAGGCGCGGGTTCATGGTTTTCAGTGCCAGGGCTTCGCCGTTCTCGACGTTGACCGTGACCTCGAAACCGCCGCTGTAGCCGAGCTCGTCGGCCAGCCGGGTCAGGTGATCACTGATCATTTTGCGCGGCACCGGGTTGATCGCCGGTTCGCCGACGCCCAGTACCAGCCCGGGACGGGTGACCGTGCCGACCCCGCGTCCGGCGTTGAAGCGAATGCCCGGCTCATGGTTCAGGCGCACGTGGGAGTAGAGCAGTGCGCCGTGGGTTACGTCCGGATCGTCGCCCGCGTCCTTGATGGTTCCCGCTTCGGCACCTTCATTCGCCAGTCGACAGAATTCCAGGCGCATCGGCACGTGCTTGCCCTTGGGCAGGATGATTTCCACCGCGTCCGCCGTTGTGCCAGCGAGCAACAGGCGAGCCGCCGCCAGACTGGTCGCGGTGGCGCAACTACCCGTGGTCAGGCCACTGCGTAGCGGTGCGGGTTGTTCGGCGGTCTCGTCACGCATCAAAAGGCTTCGTCATGTCCAGCACGGTAATCGGCAAGGCCTGGCGCCAGGTATCGAAGTCGCCCAGCGGCTGCGCCTGAGCGATATGAATGCGCGTCAGCTCACCGCCGTGTTGTTCACGCCACGCCATCAGGGTCATTTCACTTTGCAGCGTGACCGCGTTGGCGATCAATCTGCCACCGGGTTTGAGGGCGGCCCAGCAAGCGTCCAGCACGCCTTCGCGGGTGACGCCGCCACCGATGAAAATCGCATCCGGACGTTCGAGGCCGTCGAGGGCTTGTGGCGCGCGGCCGCGAATCAATTGCAGGCCGGGCACGCCGAGGGCATCGCGGTTGTGCTCGATCAGTTGCTGCCGGCCTTCGTCGGCCTCGATGGCCAGTGCCCGGCAACTCGGGTGGGCGCGCATCCATTCGATACCAATCGAACCGCTGCCGGCGCCGACGTCCCACAGCAGTTCGCCGGGGATCGGTGCCAGGCGTGCGAGGGTGATTGCGCGGATGTCGCGTTTGGTCAGTTGGCCGTCATGCTTGAACGCCGAGTCCGGCAGGCCGGCCAGACGTGACAGGCGAGGCGTATTCGGTTCGGCAATGCAGTCGATGGCGATCAGGTTGAGGTCGGCGATGTCGGGATCGGTCCAGTCGCTGGCGATGCCGTCGATACGCCGCTCGGCTTCGCCGCCCAAATGTTCCAGCACGCTGAGGCGACTCGGGCCGAAGCCTCGCTCACGCAGCAGTGCGGCGATAGCGGCGGGACTGCTGCCGTCGTTGCCCAACACCAGCAAGCGCACGCCGCTGAACAATTGCGCGTTGAGTGCGGCGACAGGGCGGGCAACCACCGACAGCGTCACCACGTCCTGCAATGGCCAGCCCATTCTGGCAGCGGCCAGCGAGCAAGAAGAGGGGGCCGGCAGCGTCAGCATTTCATTGGCCGACACCCGCCGCGCAAGGCTGGCCCCGACGCCGAAAAACATCGGGTCGCCGCTGGCCAGAACACAGACAGGTTCGCCACGCAGGGCCAGTACCGGTTCGATCGAGAACGGACTCGGCCAGCATTGGCGCTCGCCACGAATGCATGGCGGCAACAAATCCAAATGCCGTTGACCACCGTAGATCCGTGAGGCACGCAGCAGCGCATGCCGGGCGTTTTTGCCCAGACCTTTGAAACCGTCTTCACCGATGCCTACAACTGTCAGCCAAGGCGACATCTAAACTCCTCATTTGCGGTTGTTCCGACGGGCAGACTTTTCATGCCCTCGAACAAAGCAGGCATAATACCGCGCTTGCGCCCTCAGAGCGCTTTTCCCACCAGCTGGTTGCGCCCTTGAACGAACGCCCTGTATCCAACGCCTTACGCCCCTCGGCCTGTCCGGGGTTGCTGCGTATTGTCCCGGCGCTGGATGGCGGAATCTGCCGGATCAAACTCGGCGGCGGTTCGATCAGCAGCACCCAGGCCAAGGCTGTGGCAAGTGCGGCAGAACATTTTTCCAGTGGCGCGATCGAGGCGACCAACCGCGCCAATCTGCAAATACGCGGGATTGGCTGTGAGCAAACGGCATTGATCGAGAGTCTGCTGGCCGCCGGTCTGGGGCCGCAAAACGCGGCGGGCGATGACGTGCGCAACCTGATGCTCAGCCCGAGCGCCGGGATCGATCGCAAGATGCTGCTCGACACACGTCCATTGGCCGAGCGGATCCTCGCTACGCTGCAAAATCACGAACCCTTTCACGACCTCAGCGCCAAGTTTGCCGTGCAACTCGATGGTGGCGAGGCCTTGGCGATGCTCGAACATCCCCACGACCTATGGCTCTCGGCCTTTGTGCGAGACGACGAGGTGCGGTGGGCGTTCGGTCTGGCGGGTTGCCCAACGGACACGCCCGCAGGTTCGGTGGCACTCGACGATGGCCACAACCTCGTGGTCGCGGTGCTTGAGTTGTTTCTGGAATTGGCGCGACCCGAGCAAACGCGGATGCGTCATTTGTTGGCCGAGTATTCGGTCGAAGACTTCCTGAGTCGACTTGCCGGGCGCCTGTCCTTCCATGCCATGACCGATTGGCGACGCACAGAGGATTCAGTGGTTCTGCACATCGGTGCTCATCCACAGGCCCAGGTCGGTCTTGTCTATGTGGGCGCCATATCGCCACTGGGACGCCTTGACCCTGCGATGCTGCGGGGCGCGGCACAACTGGCGAGCGAGTTCGGCGACGGCAGCCTGCGGTTTACCCCGTGGCAAAGTCTGCTGCTGCCCAATGTTCGCAACCAACACGCCGCTGAAGTCGTTGAGCGACTGGAGCAATTACGTTTTTTGTGCGACCCCGGACAATCGTTGACACGAATGATCGCCTGCACCGGTTCAAGCGGCTGTGGCAAAGGTCTGGCCGAAACCAAGGGCGATGCCCTGCAACTGGCCACTCTGCTGCAACGTCACGGTCACGCGCTGAATGTGCACCTGAGTGGTTGTCCGCGTTCCTGTGCCGCCGCGCACATTGCGCCGGTCACATTGCTGGCCGTCGCCCCCGGCCACTACGATCTCTATTTTCGCGATGCAGCGCAGCCCGGTTTCGGCGCCCTGCACGCTCGCAACCTTACTATCGAAGCGGTCGCGACTTTGCTCGACGCCCGCTCACGGAGCCCCCTTGATGCTTGATTACATCCGCGACGGTCAGGAGATCTATCGCAACTCCTTCGCGATCATTCGCGCCGAGGCCAACCTCGCGCGAATCCCGGCCGATCTGGAAAAACTCGCGGTGCGGGTGATTCACGCCTGCGGCATGGTCGATGCCATCGACGGTTTGCAGTTTTCCGAAGGTGCGGGCAAGGCGGGGCGTGACGCGCTGGCTGCCGGCGCACCGATCCTGTGTGATGCGCGAATGGTCTCCGAAGGCGTGACCCGCGCGCGGTTGCCGGCGAACAATCAGGTGATCTGCACGCTGCGTGACGAGAGCGTTCCAGAGCTTGCCCGCGAACTGGGTAACACCCGTTCTGCTGCCGCGCTGGAGCTGTGGCGTCCTCATCTGGAGGGTAGTGTGGTGGTAATCGGCAACGCGCCAACAGCACTGTTTTATCTGTTGGAAATGCTCGACGCCGGCGCCCCGAAACCGGCGCTGATCCTCGGCTTTCCGGTGGGTTTCGTCGGCGCCGCCGAATCCAAGGCAGCGTTGGCGGCGGACAGCCGTGGCGTGCCTTTTGTCATCATGCAAGGTCGCCTGGGCGGTAGCGCCATGGCCGCCGCCGCCGTCAATGCCCTCGCCACGGAGATCGAATGATGCAGCAACCTGGACGTTTGATCGGCCTTGGCGTCGGCCCTGGTGATCCGGAACTGATTACCGTGAAAGCCCTGCGCCTGCTGCGCGAATCGCCGGTGGTGGCGTACTTCGTCGCCAAGGGTAAAAAAGGCAATGCGTTCGGCATCATCGAGGCGCATCTGCAGCAAGCGCAAAACCTGTTGCCGCTGGTTTACCCGGTGACCACCGAAGCGTTGCCGGCGCCGTTGTCCTACGAACAAGTGATCAGCGATTTTTATGATGAGGCCGCCGTAGCGCTGGCATCGCACCTCGATGCCGGTCGCGACGTGGCGGTGATCTGCGAAGGCGATCCGTTCTTCTACGGCTCCTACATGTACCTGCACGACCGGCTCGCCGAGCGCTACCAGGCCGAAGTCGTGCCGGGCGTGTGCTCGATGCTCGGCGGCGCCTCGGTACTCGGCGCGCCGCTGGTGTACCGCAATCAGAGTCTTTCGGTGTTGTCCGGCGTGCTGCCCCATGACGAACTCAAGCGTCGCCTGGCCGACGCCGACGCGGCGGTGATCATGAAGCTGGGGCGCAACTTTCCCAAGGTTCGCCAGGTGCTGGAAGAACTCGGTCTCGCTGAGCGTGCGTTGTACGTCGAGCGCGCGACCATGGCCAACCAGAAAATCGTGCCGCTGGATCAGGTCGAGCCGATGTCCTCGCCGTATTTCTCGCTGATCATCGTTCCCGGCGAAAGGTGGCAAGGCTGATGACCCGACCAGCTCCGGCGATTGTCATTCTCGGCAATGGCAGCCTCGCCACCGCGCGTACGCTCCAACAGGTTTACCCCGGCGCCCTGATCCATGGGCTGGCCGAACGGGTCGATGGCGCGGACCGTGTCTATCACGAGTTCGGCGCGACCCTTCGAGAACTGTATCAACAGAACACGCCGATCATCGCGTTGTGCGCGGCAGGGATCGTGATCCGCACACTGGCACCGTTGCTGCTCGAAAAGGGCGCCGAGCCACCGGTGCTGGCCGTGGCTGAAGACGGCAGCGCG
This sequence comes from Pseudomonas sp. NFX98, assembly GCF_047784845.1. NCBI lineage: Bacteria > Pseudomonadati > Pseudomonadota > Gammaproteobacteria > Pseudomonadales > Pseudomonadaceae > Pseudomonas > Pseudomonas sp. NFX98. The sequence continues at coordinate 92,254 of NZ_JBLNNF010000017.1, forward strand.
GTGGTACCGTTGCTCGGTGGCCTGGGCGGTGTGAACGTGATGGCGCGAGAGATTGCCGTCCACCTCGACGTCGCACCGGCCATCACCACCAGCGGTGAACTGCGTTTCGGTACGTGCCTGCTCAACCCGCCCAGCGGTTATACCTTGGGCGATCTGGAACTGGGTAAGCGTTTCGTTTCCGATCTGCTCGCCGGCGAAACCGTGCGCATCGAAGGTTCGGCACCGTGGCTGGCGCAAGCGCAGTTGCCTGAGGATGCACAGGCGCGGCTGGCGGTGCACGTCAGTCATGCCGAACGCATACCGGCGGCCAACGAATTGCTGATCTATCCGCGCAGCGTGTTGGTCGCGGTCAGTGCCAGCGTTGCGGATTTGCCGAGCGTGATTCGCCAGGCATTGCATCAGGCTGCAATTGCCGTGCAGTCGGTGGCCTGTCTGTTGGCCGCCGAAACCGAAATGGCTAGCTCGGCGCTGCGTGAAGCGGCACTCGAACTGGGTGTGCCTTTGCGCTTTTCCAGTGCCGTGGGTGGAGCCGTTGAACTGGCACGTCAGGCTATGGAGCCTGCAGCTTCCATCGTTGGTGATGATGCCGTCGCCATTGCGGTGGCCGAGCGGCCATTGGACCCGTTGCAGATCGGCCGTGCGCGCGGGCGCCTGGCGGTAATAGGTCTTGGGCCGGGTGCGGCCGAGTTGATGGTGCCGGCGGTGAAGGCCGAACTCGCACGCGCCAATGACGTGCTGGGTTACGAAACCTATGTACGCATGGCCGGGCCATTCCGCGCGGACCAGGTGCTGCACTGCACCGACAACCGTGAAGAGATGCAGCGCGCCCGTCACGCTTTCGAGTTGGCGGCCCAAGGGCGGTCGGTGGTGGTGGTGTCGTCGGGCGATCCAGGTGTTTTCGCCATGGCTGCTGCGGTGCTCGAAGCGCTTCACGAATCCGATGACGTTCATTGGCACAACGTCGATCTCGAGATCCTGCCGGGTGTGTCTGCCTCGCTGGCAACTGCGGCCCAGGCCGGGGCACCGTTGGGTCATGACTTTTGTGTGCTGTCGCTGTCGGACAACCTCAAGCCTTGGTCGATCATCGAGAAGCGGCTTGACCTGGCATCCCAGGCAGATCTGGCCCTGGCGTTCTACAACCCGATTTCGCGTTCACGTCCTTGGCAATTGGGGCAAGCGCTGGAGATCGTCGCCCGGCATCGCGTGCCAGAGACTCCGGTGGTTTTGGGGCGCGACATCGGGCGGCCGGGGCAGACGCTACGGGTGACGACCCTCGGGCAACTGACGCCAGATCAGGTTGATATGCGAACCATGGTGCTGATTGGTTCCTCGACCACCTGCGTCTTTCCTCGCGCAGAAGGCGGGTCGTGGGTATACACACCTCGTTGGTATGGCAGTAAGCCGTAAGTTGAAGCGTGGGCCGGTGCAATGCCGGCCCATATTGTTTTTTATTTAAAGTTTTAACTTTTGAGTCGGCAGTTGTGCGTGACCATATCTTGTGGCTTTTTCATGTTTGACCCACTTCAGGTGGGTTGCTAGATTTTGCTTTCCTGCAACGCGTAGGGCTATTTAAGTAACAGGGAAGTGAACGAGATGGCTGAAGATATTGATGAAGCATTCGATTATGCGGCGCAATGGGAATATTTCGGGCTTGCCAAAGTTTTGAGGCCGATGACGCATATGGCAAGTATGAAAATGGCCTCGGAAAAAAGTGACAAGGAATCCGCCGCTGTATTGGGGTCAACCATTGCTGCTTATGATGAAAGACTATCGGGTGATGATCGCGAGGCATTCGACGATACGCTTCTTTATGCGGAAATACGTGCAGACAAATTCTTCAACCGCGAAACCCAGCGCCGCGAATGGTATGGCGAATACAGCACGGCATTGACGAATTGCGGTTGGCCGACCATGAGCGACCCTTACAGGGAGTACATCAGTGGGGAGCTGGACTTCACCATGGACGAGGCTGCGCTACAAATCATCGCCTTGGCCGCCGGTGCCGATAAGCTGAAAGTTTTGCCGCTGATCTCCAACGCCTTTAATTCTCTGGAAAAAAACGAAGGTGCAGTAAAACTGATAGAGCTGAAAAGGAAACGCAATAGAGCCGGTAACTTTCAGGTCGCTCCCTGTGTTTTGCTGGACGGACGGCCAACAATGATTGCGTGTGCCCTGCAGATGGAAACCAGGGAGCTTATAACAAAGATGCTGTTTTTCAAGTATCGAGGTGAAGAAGTTAAAGTATACAGCGCGGCTACCCGTCGGACGTTAAATAGACGTGCGTACAATGTCGTTAAGGATTTTATTCGGGCAGCGGCCGACAAGGCAAGACTCGAATATTTCAAAGTTCGGTTGTAAATAGGATGAAAGCTTTGATGCTCGAAGTTCTATTTTCTTTCGTGGTCTGGAAGGTGAAGCATGGATAGTTTCCGTCAGGAGTCATTTGTCGATACTGGGCTATTAAGCGTGTTGTCGAGTTCATTGGAAAGCCAAATGAAGTGCGACACGTTGTATTCATTACTCGCCTCCCGATTGATGGCGTCGAGTAAATTTCCGAATGCCGGAAGGTTTTCGCAATGGCACAGAACGTTTGCCCAAGCGCTTGAGCGGAACGCTTGGACGCTCCGGGGAGAGCAAGTGCTTCGGCCAACATTTGAAGGGCAAGCCAGCGTCACGCTTAGTGATGTGATCATTCAGGCAATGGCAGGCCCGTCGCTTCGGGAACAGAGTGCGTTAGTACTCGACGCATTGAGTGCCTTCAGCAAAATTCCCACGTATTCACCACCAGCGGTGCGCTTTCGGGAGCGCTGTGTCAGTCAGCGCATGGTCAAGGTGCCAGGGAAGGAAGAGGAGCAACGCTTTACCGTGCATGTTCTGTTTGCAGTGAGCTCACGCAACGCCTGCATGGATTTGTTCCACCTTGAGTTTGAAACGACGCAAGCTGTGGAAGAGCCTTTTTTGCAGCTGGCCTTCTTGACGCGCAGTTTTACTTCACCGGTATCGGTGAAACATCACGCGTTCGAAATGGCGGCGAGGGCGTTTGCTAGAAGCAGGGAGCAAATCATCACCTTTGTACGGTGGCATCAAATGATAGCGGTCACGCCCGATATTGAACCAGGGCAGGATTACGTGACCTGTGGCGCCGTCATGGCACCAAATACCCTTTCACTCCGGTGAAAATAATCTGCGCGGCCAATGCACACACGAACAAACCCATCAACCGGCTGACAATCTGTAACCCCTGATCACCGAGAATGCGCTCGATTCGGCTGGACAAGAAAAGCACCACGCCGACAGTGAAGCTGGCCAGCGCAATACTGAGAATGGCCGTGAGTTTGTCGTCCCAGTGCGGCTGGCTTACGCCCATAACCAGCAAGGCACCGATGGTGCCGGGGCCGACCGTCAGCGGAATGGTCAGCGGGACGATGGTCACGTCCTGCTGCACGTTGTCGGTCTGCACGGCCGACTTGCCTTGGGCCATGCCCAGCGCCGAGATGAAGAGTACGCTGCCGGCGCCAATCCGGAACGCGTCCACGGTGATACCGAAAACGTCGAAAATCACTCGGCCAAACAGATACAGCAACACGCTGGAGACCAGCGTGGCGGTCGCCACTTTCCAGGCCAGCCGACGTTGTTCCTTGCGTGAGTAGCCGCGGGTGAGACTGATGAAGCAGGACAACACGAAGAACGGGCTGTAGAGCACCAGCATCTTCAGGTAAACGCTGAATAACACGTGGAGCATGATTTTGGCTCGCCGCAGGAAAATTGTTGAAACGGAGTCTATCAGCCACTCAATAGTTTGTGTGGATGCATGATTAAAAACTCTTTGCTTATGTGTTCGGTTTGATTCTTGACGAGATTTAATGTTGTGGGGTGCGGTTTTCGATGGGTATGCAAAGTTACAAGTTTCTGTTTGTTGGTTGTTCGTTGTTTGGTTAAGGTTGTTTTGTCAGGTTCATGGAGAGCCTGTTTTAACTAATGGAAAAATATCATGATTGATAGAGAGATGGACGGGTTTGATATTGCTGCAAACATGCAGCGGCTGCGTACGTATCAATTGGATAATGTTCTGGTGAGCGCAGCCGACGGTTCTATTGAAGCCCCCACTAAAGGTGCTATTGTCGGGGAAGGTATTCTGGCTTTTACAGCAAATTTGAGTGCGCAGAATCAGGAAGATGTCCTGCATGCGTTTTTGTTTGCGAGCCTTGTGGCAAATAAAAAGTATCCTCTCGAATCCCAGGGTAAAGAATGGTATGCCCTATTCGTTGAAGTTATGTATAGCGCTGGCTGGCTCCCTACCCAAAAATACTATAACGATATGAACATTGGAGGGACCAGCGTTCGCATGGACCAGCTGGTGCTGGAGATTCTAGGCTCGGTCATAGCGGGAGTGGCACTTCCCGGGCCAGCTAGCGCGTTGATGCTGAAAGTGGCGGGTGACGCCATCAACGCTTTGAAAAAACGCGAAACGGCGCTGACGCTGTATGAGCGAAATTTGCTGGAACATGGTGTGGGCGGGATAGCAGCGGGGACTTGTACTGAAGTAAATGGTGAAGTCACCTTGGCGCTGGGGATGGTTCGGTTTATTCGAGAAAACTATTCCACCAAAGTGTTGTTTGTAGATTGGGATACCCGCAGTGCGAAACTCTATCGTGGTGAGTCCGTATTTCGGAAAGTCCCTTCGCTTGTAGAAAGTAATCGAGAGTATATTCGAGCCCGGCTTGGCGACAATGCAAGGCAGAAGATAGAAAGTTACGATATTTGATTGTTTGTTTTTATTGGGTAGTCGAGCCTCGGCTACCCTTTTTGTCATTGAGGAAGCAATATGAGCAAGGAATGTTCGGTATTTGTTAATGGGGCTGCGATTGTTCTTGTGTCGACTGGTTATGGGGGGGCAAAAGAGAAAGATCTGATGAATTCGATTTTGTTTGCACAGTTGGTCGCGAATAAGCGGGTCATTAAGAACTCCGCAACAAACTGGTCGACAGAGTATTTGGGCGTACTCGGTGATTTCTGGGTACGTAACTTTAAAGTGAGACACGACATTTCACTTGAAAAAAATCAGCTCGCAGCGCCAGTCGAATGGGCTGCCATGGCGATGGCCAATAGTGACGAAGGAGAAGTTCGAGCCCTGGCCGAGTCGTTGGAGTGGATTGCAAGGTTACCCTGCTCTTCGCCCGAACTGAACATGCTGCGCAGCAAAGCACAGCCGGCGTCAGTTGGCGATGAAATGCTTGATCCTGCCTCGCTGAAGGCTGTGCGGCTACTTGTAATTCTTGCGCAGAACCCGCCTTCGATGACTTGCCTTTGTCTGGAGTTCAAGACACGGAAAGCGCTGGAGGGAAACCCATGGACGCAACACTTTCGGGCCGAGGATGTGGATGGTCCTGTGTCGGCGCGTTACTTTCGTGCGACGCTTTCCGAAACCTTATATGAGTTGTATCGAAATGCGATTGCCCTGAAAGTCAGGGACAGGTTGAGTGATAACGTGGTGAGCCTCGCCAAGGCCGTCGATATTTCTACCGTTTTGGCTCATGGGGAGCTGGACCATGAATGACGTCATACCGAAAGGTGCGGCAGTGGTGGGCGGCAGTGTCATTGCATTTGCGGGCGATCTGCCTGACTCACACAGAGAAGACATTTATCTGAGCACGATGTACGCACAACGAGCCACCCGCGCAGCTTTCAACGATGGCTTATCGGGTGACTGGTTTGCCTACTATCGCAACTTGCTCAAGTACGTCGGGTGGGATGTGCCGGCGCCAGAGAGGTTATCACTCAGGCCGGGCGACTCTATGGGTGAGCAGGCGTCGCAAGGTATTTCATCGCGTCTCGGCGAGCGGTTTTCCAGCCCCGTGACTCGTGCGTTGGCAGCATTGGAGCGCGATTCGTTGGCGCTCGATCTATTCGAATCGACGAGTCTTTCGCAGAATGCAGGTTGCTTTCAGATAATTCCCTGTGCATTGAAAGACCCGAACCGGGTCGAGATGGGAATCTATCATCGGCAGTTCCAGATTCGCAGAAGCATATCCCGATTCCTGTTCATTGAGCATGAAGACCTTGTGCACAGCAGTACCGAACAAATGTCGGTGATTACATTTAATACGCTTTACTACGCCCAGTTTCGGGAGAAGGTGAAAAAAGCGGTCTTGTCGCAGTCGATGAAGTACCTTCGGGGGCTGGAAATCTGAGAGTGACGTTCTTGAATGCCGGAACTCAGGTTGTCGAGGCTGTCCGGTTCTGCAGATCACGCTGGGCAACCCAGTGCTCGATCAGCTCGCGCAACTGCGAGAGCTCGACCGGTTTGGCCATGTGCCCATCCATGCCGGCCTGACGTGCGCGCTCTTTATGTTCGGCGAGGATGTGTGCGGTCAACGCCACCACGGGAGTACGAGTCCGTTGGTTGCCGACTTCCCAGGCGCGCAATTGCTGGGTGGCCGAGAAGCCGTCGAGGATCGGCATTTCACAGTCCATCAGCACCAGGTCGTAGCGCTGGGCCTTCATTGCCTGCAAGGCTTCCTCGCCATTGCTGGCGGTATCCGGTTGCAGGTTTAGCTTGCCCAGCATGCCGCGGATAACCTTGGTCGAGATGCTGTTGTCTTCGGCCACCAGAATACGGAAATCGCTGGGCACCTTGACCGGCAGCGTCGGGCCGGACGTGGGTTGCTGCATGACGGCGAGACCCTTGTTGCGCTGGGTCAGTTCATCGGCCAGCGTGGTCTTGAGGGTGTAGCCGGCTACCGGTTTGGCGAGGATGCGTTTGATCCCCGAGTTACGCGCAATGATCTTGCTCGGCGCATTGCTGATGCCGGTGAGCATGATCAGCAGGATGTCGTGGTTCAGGCTCGGGTCTTCCTTGATCTTGGCCGCCAGTTGCATGCCGGTCATGCCGGGCATGTTCTGGTCCAGCAGGACAACATCGAAGTAGTCGCGCAAGTGCGCCTTGGTGCGCAGCAGCGCCAGGGCTTCCTTGCCGGACGCAACGGCACTGACGTTGAGGCCCCAGGCGCTGCACTGCTGCACCAGGACCTTGCGACAGGTGTCGTTGTCATCCACCACCAATACCCGCGCACCTTGCAGCGGGCCATCGAGGTCGGAGGTCGGGTGTTCGAGCCGATCCGGGTCCAGCGGCAAGGTCAGCCACAAGGTGCTGCCCTGGTTGCTGCCACTCTTGATGCCGAATTCGCCTTGCATCAAGCGAATCAGCTGACGGGCGATCACCAGCCCCAGATTTCCGCCCAGACGATTGGCCGACAGGAAGTGCTTGCTGTGCAGTTCGGCGTGCATCAGCGCATCGCGCTCTTCGGCGTCCATCGGTTCGCCGCTGTCCTGCACGGCGATGCGCAGGCGCGGTTTGGCGCTGCGCTCATCAAGGGCGACGACGATCAGGATTTCGCCTTCATCGGTTTTCTTAAGGGCGTTTTCCAGCAGGCTCAACAGGGTCTGGCGCAAGCGGGTCGGGTCACCGCTGATGACCCGTGGCACTTGCGGCTGGATGAAGCTGATCAGCTCGACATTCTGCTGTTCGGCCTTGGCGCGGAAGATACTCAGGCAGTCCTCGATCAGCGCATTGAGATCGAACTGCACGTCGTCGAGTTCGATTTGCCCGGATTCGAGTTTGGAGATGTCGAGAATTTCGTTGATCAGCGTCAGCAACTCGTTGCCGGCGCTATGGATAGTCTGCACATAGTCACGCTGCTTGACCGAGAGTGGCGTACCCAGCAACAGCTCGGTCATGCCCAGAACGCCATTCATCGGCGTGCGGATCTCATGGCTGATCTTCGCCAGGAACTCGGCCTTGGCGTTGATCTCGGCGTTGCTGGCCGCCAGGTCGCGGCTGATGCTGAAGCGATCTTCGGTGATGCGCCGCTGACGCTCGCTCAAGGCGATGCTCATCAGCAAGCCGCTGATGCAAATGAACGCGAGCAGGGTGGTGATCAGGCCATGGGGTTCGATCAGGGTCAGCCCCAGCAGGGCGGGCAGGATGATCAGCGTGCCGAGGTTGAACACCACCATCGCCGCCACGAACAGCCGCGCCGGGCGATAGCCCTTCTGCCAGTGACAGGCGCTGACGAACAGCATGGTCAGGCCCGCAAGGGCGACCAGGCCGTAGGTGATGATGTTCAGCGGCAATGTGTTGACGAACAGCAGCAACAGGCCGCAGATCGTGATGAACAGGATCTCGCCCAACATCAGCTTGTTCAGAGGGTGTGGGCCGAGTGGGGCGAAGAAACGATAGGCGAACATCAGGCCGGCGGGTGCAGTCAGTAACAAGGCGAGGTAGGCGCCGGGTGTCTGCAGGGCCTGCCAGTTCGGCAGCCAGGGCCCTGCCAGATTCAGCAACAGCACCACGCTGAGCATCAGCAAACCTTCGCAGATGGCGAGCCAGACACTGCTGCGTGACCGGGTATAGGCGTAACGAATGAGGTTGTGCAGGATCAGCATGCCGATGCAGCCCAGCAGCAGGCCGTAGATCAACGTCTGGTTCTGGCTGGCCGCGGCTACCACCGCCGATTGCAGGGTGATGAAAGGTCGCAACTGGTGTTCGGAGACCAGTCGCAGGTAAACGTCGAGAGGTTTGTCGACTTGCGGCAACGGCAGCATGAAGTCGCTGCTGGGCAGTGGCCGGTCAGCCTGGGGCTGTTTGTGGCCGGTGCTCGATTGCTCGATCAGCTTGTCGCCGTCCAGCACGTACATATTGAGTTGCAGCAGGTCGGGTGCGAATACTCTCAGCAATTGCTCATGCTTGCCCGGCGCAAGACGAAAGCGTAGCCAGAGCGCACCGTCGGGCTCGGCGGCCGTGATGCGTTCGAGATCGATAGGACTGAATTGGTTGGTATAGCGCGCGGAGCGGACGTCGCTCAGCTGCAGGTCACCCTGTTCGTCGAGCAATACCGCTAGGCCACTGCCTTGTCCGGCCTGAGCCGGGAGCATGCAGAGCAGGGTCAGCAGAGTGACGGTGAAACCTATGGCAATCCTGAGCCAGCGCACGGCGAAATCCCTTCGTAGGTTAATGCCAGAATATAACTATGCGCGGCGCCGGAATAGTCAGGCAAGGGCATGAAGCCCTTGCCCGGCTGAATGGAAGCTTATTCCTGATTTTCGCCACGCTCGCGGGCAATGGCGCGGTAGCCAATGTCCTTGCGATAGAAACAGCCTTCCCAATCAATACTGGCCGCCAGCTTGTAAGCCTGCTGCTGTGCAGCATCGACGCTGGCGCCCATGGCAGTGGCGCAAAGCACACGACCACCGGCCGTAACAACCTGACCGTCTTCAAGAGCAGTACCGGCGTGGAAAACTTTGCCTTCCAGTGCCGCCGCTGCATCCAGGCCGTTGATGGCCGCGCCTTTGGCGTAGTCACCAGGGTAGCCGCCCGCAGCCAGCACGATGCCGACGCTCGGACGTGGATCCCATTGTGCCTCGACCTTGTCCAGCGCCTGTGCCAGCGCCGCTTCTACCAGCAGCACCAGGCTCGACTGCAAACGCAGCATGACCGGTTGGGTTTCAGGGTCGCCGAAACGGCAGTTAAATTCGATAACTTTTGGGTTACCAGCCTTGTCGATCATCAGGCCCGCGTAAAGGAAGCCAGTGTAGACGTTCCCTTCCTCGGCCATGCCGCGAACCGTCGGCCAGATCACCAGGTCCATGACGCGCTTGTGCACTTCGCTGGTCACAACTGGAGCAGGGGAGTAAGCACCCATGCCGCCGGTGTTCGGACCGGTGTCGCCGTCGCCGACGCGTTTGTGGTCTTGGCTGGTGGCCATCGGCAACACGTTCTTGCCGTCGACCATGACAATGAAACTGGCTTCTTCGCCGTCCAGGAATTCTTCGATCACCACGCGCGAACCGGCATCGCCAAAGGCATTGCCCGCCAGCATGTCACGCACGGCGTCTTCGGCTTCGGCCAGGGTCATGGCAACGATCACGCCTTTACCGGCAGCCAGGCCATCGGCCTTGATCACGATCGGCGCACCTTTTTCACGCAGGTAAGCCAGGGCCGGCTCGATCTCGGTGAAGTTCTGGTAGTCGGCGGTCGGAATCTTGTGGCGAGCCAGGAAGTCCTTGGTGAAGGCTTTCGAACCTTCCAGCTGAGCGGCGCCAGCGGTCGGACCGAAGCAGTCCAGGCCACGGGAGCGGAACAGGTCAACGACGCCGGCAACCAGTGGCACTTCAGGGCCAACGATGGTCAGGGAAACGTTTTTCTCGGCAAAGTCCGCCAGTTGCTCAAGGGCCAATACGTCGATGGCGACGTTCTCGCACTTGGCTTCGATGGCGGTACCAGCGTTGCCTGGAGCGACGAATACCTTCTGTACACGCGGATCCTGAGCCACTTTCCAGGCCAGGGCGTGTTCACGGCCACCGCTGCCAATGATCAAAACATTCATTTCAAAAACCTCAAAAATCCGTGGGGCGCTTCAAAACCCCTGTAGGAGCTGTGTAGGAGCTGTCGAGTGAAACGAGGCTGCGATCTTTTGATTTTTTGAATCAAAGTCAAAAGATCGCAGCCTCCGGCAGCTCCTACGTAGCTCTTACAAGAGGAGCGTTGTATCAGTGACGGAAGTGGCGCATGCCGGTGAAGACCATGGCGATGCCGGCTTCATCGGCAGCAGCAATCACTTCCGCATCTCGCATCGAACCGCCTGGCTGGATCACCGCAGTGATACCGACCTTGGCCGCATTGTCCAGACCATCGCGGAACGGGAAGAAGGCGTCGGAAGCCATCACCGAACCGGCTACCTGCAGGCCAGCATGCTCTGCCTTGATCGCAGCAATACGCGCGGAGTTCACGCGGCTCATCTGACCCGCGCCGACACCGATGGTCTGGCGATTCTTGGCGTAGACGATGGCGTTGGACTTGACGTACTTGGCGACTTTCCAGGCGAAGATCAGGTCGTGGATTTCCTGTTCGGTCGGTGCGCGTTTGGTCACGACTTTCAGGTCATCGGCGCCGATCATGCCGATGTCGCGGCTCTGCACCAGCAGGCCACCGTTGACGCGCTTGTAGTCCCAGGCAGCGGCGCGGTCAGCCGACCACTCGCCGCAGGCCAGCAGGCGTACGTTGGCTTTGGCGGCGACGATGGCGCGGGCTTCTTCGCTGACGGATGGAGCGATGATCACTTCGACGAACTGACGCTCGACGATGGCCTTGGCAGTCTCGGCGTCCAGTTCGCGGTTGAAGGCTATGATGCCGCCGAAAGCGGATTCGGTGTCGGTGGCATAGGCCAGGTCGTAGGCCTTGCGGATACCGCCTTCAGCGTCCGGGCTGACGGCCACGCCGCACGGGTTGGCGTGCTTGACGATCACGCAGGCTGGCTTGACGAAGCTCTTCACGCATTCCAGCGCGGCGTCGGTGTCGGCCACGTTGTTGTACGACAGTTCCTTGCCTTGCAGTTGGGTCGCGGTGGCGATGCCGACTTCGGCAGGCTTGGCTTCCACGTAGAACGCCGCGCTCTGGTGCGGGTTCTCGCCGTAGCGCATTTCCTGGGCCTTGATGAACTGGCTGTTGAAGGTGCGCGGGAATTCGCTGCGGCCGGAGGTCGAGAGTGTCTCGGCAGTCTGGTTCACGGTGCCCATGTAGTTGGCGATCATGCCGTCGTAGGCGGCGGTGTGTTCGAACGCCTTGAGCATCAGGTCGAAACGCTGGGCGTAGGTCAGGCCACCGGCCTTGAGGTTTTCCAGGACGCTGGCGTAATCGCCGGCGTTAACCACGATGGCCACGTCTTTGTGGTTCTTGGCCGCGGAACGGACCATGGTCGGGCCGCCGATGTCGATGTTCTCGATCGCGGTCGGCAGGTCGCAGCCTGGCTTGTTGATAGTGGCTTCGAACGGGTACAGGTTGACCGCTACCAGGTCGATCGGCTTGATGCCGTGCTCGTTCATGATGGCGTCGTCGGTACCGCGACGACCGAGGATCCCGCCGTGGATTTTCGGGTGCAAGGTTTTTACCCGGCCGTCCATCATTTCGGCAAAACCGGTGTAATCAGCGACTTCCACTGCGGCAACGCCGTTGTCCTGCAGCAGCTTGAACGTTCCGCCGGTGGAGAGGATCTCGACGCCCAAGGCTTCAAGCTCTTTGGCGAATTCGAGGATCCCGGTCTTGTCGGAAACGCTGATCAAGGCGCGGCGGATCGGCAGGCGGGTAGTCTGGTCGGTCATCTCAATTTCCATCAAAAGCAAAGGAAGTCAGCAAAAAAGGCGACCGGTTTTACGCGGGCGCCTTTCTGGTTTGATTGAATGCTTACAGCAAATCGTACTGCTTGAGTTTCTTGCGCAGCGTGCCCCGGTTGAGTCCGAGCATCTCGCTGGCCTTGGTCTGGTTGCCCTTGACGTAGTTCATCACGCATTCGAGCAGGGGAGCCTCGACTTCGGAGAGCACCAGGTTGTACACATCCGTGACGGCAGCGCCCTCAAGGTGGGCGAAATAATTGTGCAGCGCTTTCTCGACACTCCCGCGAAGGGTCTGACCTTCTTCGCTTGGGGTATTGAGGTGCTGTTTCAAATTCACGTTGTCGCTCACGGGTGTTGTTCCACTCACTAAAGTCTCGGTCATCATCGTCATGCGGCCACCCACTCTCCGTCCCCTGTCAGGCTCTTGTAACGCTCGGCGAAAAACTCCCGAACGTTGGCGCATTGTGTTTCCGTACCATCCAAACGATTGAAGTGGGCGCGAAACTCCCTGGCGCCCGGCAGGGTTGCGAGATACCAGCCCACATGCTTTCGAGCAATGCGTACGCCCATCACGTCTCCATAGAAGGCGTGCAGCGCAGCCAGATGCTCTAGCAGGATGCGTTCCACCTCGACCAGTTCCAGCGCCGGGAGCTTCTCGCCGGTACGCAGGAAATGGTCGATCTCGCGAAAAATCCATGGCCGCCCCTGGGCAGCCCGGCCAATCAACAGGCCATCGGCACCGGTCGCGTCAAGCACGTAGCGGGCCTTTTCCGGCGAATCGATATCGCCGTTGGCGAAAACCGGCATCGACACCGCCTGCTTGATCGCGGCAATGGTGTCGTACTCGGCTTCACCGGTGTACAGATCAGCACGGGTGCGGCCATGGACCGCCAACGCCGTAATGCCTGCCTGCTCGGCGATCTTCGCCACCGTCAGGCCATTCTTGTTGTCCCGGTCCCAACCGGTGCGGATCTTCAAGGTAACCGGCACATCAACCGCCGCCACGACGGCCTGCAGGATCTCGGTGACCAATGCTTCATCTTTCAACAGTGCGGAACCGGCGGCCTTGTTGCAGACCTTCTTCGCCGGACAGCCCATGTTGATATCAATAATCTGTGCGCCCAGTTCGACGTTGGCCCGGGCCGCATCCGCCAGCATCTGCGCGTCGCCACCGGCGATCTGTACCGAGCGTGGCTCGGGATCACCTTCGTGGATCATGCGCATCCGCGACTTGCGGGTGTTCCACAAACTCATGTCGCTGGTGACCATTTCCGAGACTACTAGTCCCGCACCCAATCGCTTGCACAACTGACGAAAGGGTTGGTCGGTGACGCCCGCCATCGGGGCGAGAATCAAGCCGTTGTGTAATGTATATGGACCGATGCGTACCGCCGACATAGGACTTCCCTGTTGTGGGGCCGGATCATTAGAGTTCGAAAAAGGGTTGGCATGATACCCGCTCTCGATGACTGGATAAAGGTCGAATTGAACAAAATCTGAACAGTTATTCTGTTATCGCCAGCGGTTTGGTCCGGGCGGGCGTAGTCAGAAAGCTGTCGTCAATCGGGGGGCAGTGAATCGTTTCACTCGGGCGAGTGGAAGCTCAGGCTGTAGTTCACTGCTTTGGCGCCGGGGTCGAGAATGTCCAGCGCGATGTGAATCGGCGTTTGCGGAGGCATTTCCACCATGCCTTCGAGGTCGCCGTTGAGGTACTCGCCGGGTTTGAAGCGACGACTGGCGATCAGGTGGCCGTTAAGGTCGGCAAAACGCAATTCCAGCAACGGGAAAGGCTGGGAGAAGGTCGCGCGGTTGTAGATGATCGCGTCGACCACCAGTGCGCCGCTGAACTCCGGGTGGCTGCGGACGACCAGATTGCTGCTTTTGATCTTCGCAATGTCGACCTTGGAAGGCACGGTGCAACCGATTTGCGGGCACAGTTGCTGAAACCACGGACGGTACTGGTCCTGGCGCGCCAGTTCGTCGAAGTGGTAGGCGACGTACTGGCCGACGAGTGCGCCGGCGCCGAGCAGGATCATCAATAACCAGAAGAAACGGCGACCCCACGGCGAGCGGCGTTTTTGCCAGTCCAGTTGCAGTGGGTCATCGGTCAGGTCTTGCAAGACTTCGGCACGAACCCCCGGTTCGCCGCGCTCACGGCGTTTTCGCAGCGGCTCGACCGAGGGCAGTTCGTCGTCGATTTCTTCAGTTGTCGTTGCCGACAGGCGTTCGTGATGAAGCGGTGCATCGAGCGGATCGTGCAGGCGAAGCTGCGGCGGCTGCAGTTCGTCGTCCAGCTCTACGGGCTCCAGTGACAGCGACGGTTCGGTGCGGGCGAGTATGCCCGTCTCCTTCAGCGGTTCCTCAGTGTCAGGCGTGTCGAGTGGTTCGAGGTCATCAAGATCGTCGACCGCTTGCGCGCGGTCGGCGGCCGATTCGCTGAACAGGCTGTCGGTGGTCCAGGGTTCCTCGTCATTTTCGACGCTGTCGCGGCGTGCGCTGAGGCTGTCTTCACGAGGCCGGCCGAATTCGGTGGTCGGCTGGATTTCCCGCTGTTCGAGGCGGGCGAGTTCTTCGTCGAGGTCGAGACTGTCCAGATCCAGTTCGGCGGCGGACCATTGCTTTTGGCTGATGGCCCGGGGTTCCGCGGCTGGCGGTGTTTCGACGACAGTCGGAGCGGCCGGCACGACCGGCTCTTTGCCGGCCTGCTCAAGCAATTGCTTGGCAGCGTTGAACACCTGCAGGCATGAGCCACAGCGAACGACACCACGTGCCACGCTCAACTGAGCATGGCTTACGCGGAAGCTGGTTTGGCAATGCGGGCACTGGGTGACGAAGCTGTCGGTCATGCGGCGATCCGGTTTATGCAGGCGTTCATTCTAGCGCCGACGGCCTGTGATGCGCACCCAGCCATCGCGATTGGCGATCGGGTCCAGATCGAAGTCCTTGGCGTAGGCGGCAGCGACGTCGTCGCCTTGCTCGGCAAGGATGCCCGACAGCGCCAGACGCCCGCCGGACTTGACCAGGCCGGACAGTTGCGGCGCCAGGGATACCAGCGGGCCGGCGAGAATGTTGGCGACCAGCACGTCGGCCTGAACCTGCGGCAGATCTTCCGGCAGGTACAGAGGGAAGAGTTCGTCAGCAATATGGTTGCGCCCGGCGTTGTCGCGGGAGGCTTCCAGCGCCTGTACGTCGATGTCGGTGCCGACGGCTTCCTTCGCGCCCAGCAGCAGGGCGGCAATCGCCAGAATTCCTGAGCCGCAGCCGAAGTCCAAAACGTTGCAGTCTTTCAGGTCCTGACCGTCGAGCCATTCCAGGCACAGCGCGGTGGTCGGGTGAGTGCCGGTGCCGAATGCCAGGCCCGGATCGAGCAGCAGGTTTACCGCATCAGGCTCCGGCGCCGCGTGCCAGCTCGGCACGATCCACAGGCGCTGGCCGAAACGCATCGGCTGGAAGCCGTCCATCCAGCTGCGTTCCCAGTCCTGGTCTTCGATCACTTCGCTGTGATGTTCGGGCAGCGGGCTGCCGGTCAGCAGTTCCAGATGGGCCAGCACCGGGCCGGGCTCGGTGCCACCTTCGAACAGAGCCAGCAGGTGCGTGTGCGACCACAGCGGCGTGGTATTGAGTTCCGGCTCGAAGATCGGCTGATCTTCGGCGTCCATGAAGGTCACCGATACGGCGCCCACTTCAAGGAAAGCGTCTTCGTAGGTTTCGGCTTGTTCTGGGCTGATGGCGAGACGGACTTGCAGCCAAGGCATGGCGGGCACCTTTGAAAAATATTGATTGCAGCCTAGCGGGCTGCGAGAAGCGCGCAAGTTTACGCGAGCGGGGCTCAGAAGACGACCATGGCCGAAGATCAAAAGATCGCAGCCTGCGGCAGCTCCTTGTATCTACAGGGGAACGCATTCCAATGTAGGAGCTGCCGCAGGCTGCGATCTTTTGATCTTAAACAACAAAGCCGCCCGAAGGCGGCTTTGTTGATCGGGTCGAAGTTTAGTGCTTCTCGGCAGCCAGCTTGTGCTCGAGGTAGTGAATGTTCACGCCCCCTTTGCAGAAGCCTTCGTCGCGGGTCAGGTCGCGGTGCAGCGGGATGTTGGTCTTGATCCCGTCAACCACGATCTCGTCCAGCGCATTGCGCATGCGCGCCATGGCTTCGTCGCGGGTTGCGCCGTAGGTGATCAGCTTGCCGATCAACGAATCGTAGTTCGGCGGAACGGCATAACCACTGTACAGATGCGAATCGACGCGAACGCCGTTGCCGCCTGGAGCGTGGAAGTGCTTGACCGTGCCTGGGCTCGGCATGAACGTTTTCGGGTCTTCGGCGTTGATCCGGCATTCCAGCGCGTGACCGCGGATGACCACGTCATCCTGGGTGAACGACAGCTTGTTGCCGGCGGCGATGCTGAGCATCTCCTTGACGATGTCGATACCGGTGACCATTTCCGAAACCGGGTGCTCTACCTGGACACGAGTGTTCATCTCGATGAAGTAGAAGCGACCGTTTTCGTACAGAAACTCGAAAGTACCTGCGCCACGGTAACCGATGTCGATGCACGCCTTGACGCAGCGAGCGAAAACTTCCTGGCGAGCTTTCTCGTCGATGCCCGGTGCCGGCGCTTCTTCGAGAACTTTCTGGTGACGGCGTTGCAGCGAGCAATCGCGGTCGCCCAGATGGATGGCATGGCCCTGACCGTCGGAAAGAACCTGGACTTCCACGTGACGTGGGTTGGTCAGGAATTTTTCCAGATAGACCATCGGGTTGCCGAACGCCGCGCCTGCTTCGGTGCGGGTCAGTTTGGCGAAGGAGATCAGGTCTTCTTCTTTATGCACAACGCGCATGCCGCGACCACCACCGCCGCCAGCGGCTTTGATGATCACCGGATAACCCACTTCGCGACCAATGCGCAGAGCGGTTTCTTCGTCTTCCGGCAGCGGGCCGTCAGAACCCGGAACAGTCGGTACGCCAGCGGCGATCATCGCGTGCTTGGCCGAAACCTTGTCGCCCATCAGGCGGATGGTTTCAGCTTTCGGACCGATGAAGGCGAAGCCGGAGTTCTCGACCTGCTCGGCGAAGTCGGCGTTTTCCGCAAGGAAACCGTAGCCCGGGTGAATGGCGGTGGCGCCAGTCACTTCGGCTGCGGCGATGATTGCCGGAATGTGCAGGTAGGAGTGGGCGGCCGATGCCGGGCCGATGCAGACGGACTCGTCTGCCAGACCCAGGTGCATCAGTTCCTTGTCAGCCTTGGAGTAAACGGCGACGGTCTTGATGCCCATCTCTTTGCAAGCGCGCAGGATCCGCAGGGCGATCTCACCGCGGTTGGCGATCAGAACTTTTTCCAACTTCGCAGTCATCAAAGGCTCTCCGCGGTTCAAACGATGGTGAACAGCGGTTGGTCGTACTCAACCGGCTGGCCGTCTTCAACGAGGATGGATTCGATCACACCGCTGGTTTCAGCTTCGATGTGGTTCATCATCTTCATGGCTTCAACGATGCACAGGGTGTCGCCTTTCTTCACGGTCTGGCCGACTTCAACGAAGGACGGCGAGGTTGGCGAAGACTTGCGATAGAACGTACCGACCATCGGCGAACGGGCAACGGTGCCGTTCAACACTGGCGCAGCAGGAGCGGCTGGTGCAGCGGCAGCCGGAGCGGCGGCAGCGACAGGCGCGGCAGCCGGAGCAGGCATTGGAGCCGGTGCGTAGTACTGCTGAGCCGGGGTCTTGCTATGACGGCTGATGCGTACGGACTCTTCGCCTTCCTTGATCTCGAGCTCGTCGATGCCGGACTCTTCCAGCAATTCGATCAGTTTCTTAACTTTACGGATATCCATGAATCATCAACTCCCAAGGGTCGGTCAGGGGCGTTTAACGCTTGTAGTTCAAGTCGTTGCCTGTGTTTCAAGCTGTTCTAGCGCGGCCTCCAGGGCCAGTCGGTAACCGCTGGCGCCAAGGCCGCAGATCACTCCCACCGCTACGTCGGAGAAGTAAGAGTGATGGCGGAAAGGTTCGCGTTTGTGCACGTTGGACAAATGCACTTCGATGAATGGGATGCTCACCGCCAGCAGCGCGTCACGTAATGCGACACTTGTATGTGTAAAAGCTGCTGGGTTGATCAAAATGAAGTCAACGCCTTCGCTGCGAGCGGCGTGGATTCGGTCAATCAATTCGTACTCGGCGTTGCTTTGCAGGTGCAGCAAATGGTGGCCGCCTTCACGGGCGCGGCGTTCCAGGTCCTGGTTGATCTGCGCCAGTGTCGTGGCGCCGTAGGTGCCCGGTTCGCGGGTGCCGAGCAAGTTCAGGTTGGGTCCGTGCAGGACGAGTAGCGTCGCCATCGGCTGTTCCTTTGTTATCCGTGTGCAATTGTCAGAACCCGGCGACTATGCCGCAAAGCCTTTGTGACTGTCCAGTTCTATGCAATAGCCAGCACGATGGCCGATGTTTGCGCGAAATATATGACCGAGTGATTAAATCCGGTCATTTGCTTTCGCAACACGTTCGGCGAAGTCCATCGCATTGATCTCGCCAATCACCCTCACATCGGCGCGTTCGACGCCGTCCTTGCCGAAAAACATCAGCGCTGGAGGGCCGAACAGTTTGTAGCGGTCAAGCAATGCGCGTTGTTCGGCGTTGCTCTCGGTGATGTCGAAGCGAACCAGACGGTAGCCCTTGAGGCGTTCGACAACGGTAGTGTCATTCAGCACTTCGTGCTCGATGACTTTGCAACTGATGCACCAGTCGGCGTACCAGTCCAGCAGCAGCGGGGTGCCGGACGAGCTGGCTTGGGCGAGCACACGGTCGAGATCTGCCGGGGTGCTGACGGTTTGCCAGGCGCTGGTCTCGGGTGCGGCTTCGGTACTGACGACTGTGCGCGACTGGCCGATCGGATTAAACGGATCGCTCTGCCCGCTGAACCCGCCATACCAACAGGCCAGCGCATAAAACAGCAGGAACATTCCGAACAGTTGGCCCAGGCGTTTTCTCGGCGGTTTGTAGACGAACTCCAGGGCACCCATGAACAAACCGACGCCAGCGGTCAGCAATCCGATCAACAGCAAGGTGACTTGGCCCGGCAACACCCGGCTGAGCAAGCCGATCGCCAGCCCCAGCAGCAGCACGCCAATCGCGTTTTTCACGTAGACCAGCCACGGTCCGCTTTTCGGCAGCCACGCCGCGCCACCGGTCGCGACCAACAACAACGGCGCGCCCATGCCGAGGCCGAGCATGAACAGTTTCAAACCGCCGCCCAAGGCATCGCCGCTGGCGCTGATGTACAGCAACGCGCCGGCCAATGGTGCTGAAACGCAGGGCGAAACCAACAGGCTGGAAACCACGCCCAGCACCGCCGCGCCCCATAGCGAGCCACCTTCGGTGCGACCGGCAATGCGGTCCAGTCGAGTGCTGATGGCTTGCGGCAACTTGAGTTCAAACACGCCGAACATCGCCAAAGCGAACACGGCAAAAAACATCGCGAACGGCACCAGTACCCAGGCCGATTGCAGCCGCGCCTGAAGATTCAGCTGCGCGCCGAACATCCCCATCAACGCGCCAAGCAAGGCGAAGCAGATTGCCATTGGCAGCACATAGGCGAGCGACAGGTTGAAACCGCGCCAGCCACCGACCTGACCGCGCAACACCACGCCGGAAAGGATCGGCAGCATCGGCAGCACGCACGGGGTAAAGGTCAGGCCGAGGCCGGCGAGGAAGAACAGTGCCAGTTCGCGCCAGCTCCAGTCATGAGTCGTTGCAGGACTGCCGCTGCCGTCGATGCTCAGGCGCTCGGTTTCCGGCGGATAACACAGACCTTTGTCGGCGCAGCCCTGATAAGTCACGGCCAGGGTGAAGGCGCGCTGATCGGTGCGCGGCAGTTCTACATCGAGAATGCCGTGGTAGACCTCGACATCGCCGAAGTACTCATCGTGCTTTTTTTGCCCGTCGGGCAATTGCGCCGCGCCAAGCACGACCTCGGCTGGTTCAGCGCGAAACTGAAAGCGATGTCGGTAGAGGTAATAGCCCTCGGTGGCGACGAAGCGCAGTTTGATCGATTGCGGGGTACTTTCTACCAGGTTCAATTGAAACGCTTCGCGCACCGGCAGGAAGTCGACGCTGTTGTTGATCGAACCCAGGGTCGAACTGGGGCGACTCTCCAGCAAACCGCTGGCGGAGGCCGGCAGGGCGAGGATCAGAAACAGCAGGCAAAGCAAACGGCGCATGACAATCTCGCGTATCAATGATGCCGGCATGATAGCTGAGAGCGCACGCTGTCGCCGCCCTCTGTAGGAGCTGCCGCAGGCTGCGATCTTTTGATCTTGATCTTAAAAAATCAAAGTCAAAAGATCGCCGCCTGCGGCAGCTCCTACAGGGGGCTATCTGTCAGACGCGGAAGGCTTGAACGGCGGTGTACAACTGCCCACCCAATACCAGCAGGTTTTCTCCCTGCTCACGCCCTTCACCAATGCGCAGCAGGTTATCCCCACCCAATTGATGAATCCGTTCACTGTGATCGCGAATCTCACTGACGGCGCCGCTCTGCTGGGCGGTGACATCGGCGATGCGGACGGCGGTGTCGGAAATGGTCTGGATCGCCCCGACGATTTTATCCAGCGCGCCGTCGGCCGCCTGGGCCTGGTTGGCCGTGGCTTCGGCATGTTCGACCTGGGCGCGCATGCCTTCGACCGATTGCCGTGCGGCGGTTTGCAGGCCGGCGATCAAGGTCTGGATTTCGGCCGTGGCGCCGGCGGTGCGTTGCGCCAGCGAGCGCACTTCTTCGGCCACCACGGCAAAACCGCGACCCATTTCCCCGGCACGCGCCGCTTCAATGGCGGCGTTCAGGGCCAGCAGGTTGGTCTGGTCGGCAATCGAGCGGATCACCGTCAGCACGCCGCCGATGGTCGCGGATTCTTCGGCCAGATGTTCGATCATCTGCGCGTTGCCCTGTACTTCTTCTACCAGCGCATGCAGGCCGGTCAGGCTCAGGCCGATGACTTTCTGCCCTTGCTCCACCGCCAGCCCCGCATGACGACTGGCGTCGGCGGCCTGGCTGGCATCGCCGGCGACTTGCTGGATGGTCGCTTCCAGTTCGCCGAGGGAATCGCGGATCAGCGCTGTGTCACCGGCCTGATGCTCGGCGCCGCTGTGCAGTTCATTGCTCAACTCGGCCAGGGTGCGGCTGCTGCCGGCGACTTGTTCGGCGTTGAGGCGAATGGTCCCCACCAGGGCCACCAGATAGGCGCGCAAGCGATTGAGCGACGCTTGGATGTCATGCAGTTCGCGGTTGGTCTTGCCCAGCTGGATATCCTGGCTGAAGTCACCTTCGGCCCAGGTCGAAAGGGCGGGGGCGAGGTTGGTCAGGGTGCGGGCGAGTTTGCGTTGCAAGGTATCGATCAGCAGCGCGATCAGCAGAATCAGGCCGATCATCAGCCCTTGCATCAGTCGCACCTCGCCCTGGATCTGCCCGTGCTGGGCGCGCACCACCGGCTCCAGGCCGGCGATGGCTTGCTGCACGTCGGCGATTTTCAGGTGGGTCGCGGTGCTGAGGTCGGCGCGTTTCTGGATCTGGTCACGGGTGCGCGCCAGTTCTGCCGGGTAACGGTTGAGCAAACTGTTGAGTTCGCGCTTGAAGCCGACGCCGGCAT
This sequence comes from Pseudomonas sp. NFX98, assembly GCF_047784845.1. Taxonomy (NCBI): domain Bacteria; kingdom Pseudomonadati; phylum Pseudomonadota; class Gammaproteobacteria; order Pseudomonadales; family Pseudomonadaceae; genus Pseudomonas; species Pseudomonas sp. NFX98. The sequence goes on from NZ_JBLNNF010000017.1 coordinate 114,051, forward strand.
CTTCGGCGACGGCTTTTTCGGTGTTCTCCAGGCCCATCATCGCGGCGAAATCATCGGTGTTCGATTCGCTGCTGGCTGCCACGCCAAGCAGCGGCAAGGCATCGATTTGCTCGGCTTGGGTGCGGATGTTGCTGACTTCGCGCTCGACATCGGCGGCCAGCTCGCTGCGACCGCTGCTGACCAGTTTGTCCCGGGCCAGCGACAGTTTGCCGAGATGCTGGGATGCGGCGAGTAGCGGTGTCAGGTAGGCCGCGTTGCCTTTGGCGTACTGGCTGAGTTGGTCAAGGCTGGCGCCCAGTTCGCGCTCGGCTTGCAGCAACAGGGCCTGCGGGTCGCCCGCGAGTTTGCCGGCGGCGAGCAAGTCGGTTTTGCTGAATTCGTCGAGGTTCGACAGGCTTGGGCGCAAGGTTTCAGCCAGCGCCGGTGGCAGCTCCCCGAGTTCCTTTTGCAGGTGGTCGATGGCCTGGCTGGCGCTGCTCAAGCGCAGGGCATCGCCGCTGCCGAGGTAGTCCTCGACATTGCGCGCCACTTCATTCTGGAACTGCTGGGACAAACCCAGGTAACGCTCCATTAATAGATAGGGGCGTTCGAGGGCTTTTTGCGACCACCAAAGCGTGGCGCCAAGGGCGACGCACACGGCGACTAAAAGGACGGTGTTGAGATTGGTGAGCAGCTTCAGGCGCATCGCAGGACTACCAACGGCAGAATGGTAAGTGCCTGAAGTTATTGCGTTTCTGTTACAGGGTTATGACGGAAGGGGTCGATTGAGATGAAAAAGTGGCACTTTGCTTTGACGTCTGCGCGGCCTGCACGCGGTTGCGTCCGGCGCCTTTTGCCCGGTACAGCGCCTCGTCAGCCTGACTGGCCATCGACAGGCTGTCTGAGTTTTCGCACAACTCGACCACCCCGGCGCTGAAGGTGCACCACAGATCCTGCGGCTGGGCAGGGTAGTGGATTTCGGCAAAACGCTGACGGATTTCATCCAGTACGTTCCAGGCCGCTTCGAGGTCGGTGTCGGGCATGACGATGGCGAACTCTTCGCCGCCGTAGCGGCCAATGAAGTCGGTCTTGCGCAACCGCTGCTTGAGAAACAGCGCGAGGCTCTTGATCACCCGGTCGCCCATGGGGTGGCCGTGGCTGTCGTTGACCCGTTTGAAGTGGTCGATGTCGAGCATGGCAAAGCTCAGCGGCTTGTTCTCGCGGCGCGCGCGGAACGAGCAGTCTTCGAGCAATTGCAGAATGTGAGTGTGGTTGTACAGACCGGTGAGGCTGTCGCGGACCATCCGCGCCTTGAGGTTGCGTGCCCGCGCCGCGCGGTTGCGCACGGTGGTGATCAGGTGCCGCGGCTTGATCGGCTTGGTCAGGAAGTCATCGCCGCCCTCGCTCATGGCGTCGAGTTGTTTGTCCAGATCGTCCTCGGCCGACAGATAAATGATCGGCACGCTGACATAACGGTCGTTGTGGCGGATCACCTTGGCCAGTTCGGTACCGGTGCAGGCCGGCATGTACATGTCGAGGATGATCAGGTCCGGTTGGAAGTCCGCCAGTTCGGCCATGGCCTGGATCGGTTCGATCAGCGTGCGGGTGACGATCCCGGCACTGTTGAGCAGACGCTCGGTGTGCAGGGCTTGGGCACGGGAGTCGTCGATGATCAGCACTTTATAAGGTTCGTACTGGGCGACGCAGGTCAGGACCTCGATTTTTTCCAGCAGGCTCGACGCTTCCAGGGTGCCGGTGAGGAACTCCTGGCCACCGGCGCGCACGGCAGCGAGTCGGGTCGGGGTATCGGTTTCGTGCAGGCTGAAAAACAGCAGCGGTAAACGATGATCGAGACCTTCCTGGGCTTCGGCGGCCAGTTTCAGGCCAACGCCGGCGCCACTGAAGTCGACGTCCATGACAATCGCTGCGGGCAGACGCTCGACCATCGAGGAACGAAACGCCGCCACGCTGTCGAGGGACTGGGCGCTGAGCCCGAAGAATTCCAGTTGTTTGGCCAGGCGTTCAGCGCGGTCGTGGTCCTGCAACATCACGTAGATCGGCTTGCGCAGCGGCGGCAGGAACGTTTGGTCGAGCTGATCGCCATGCCGCAGACCGGTGCGCGAGAGGCGCTGCATCAAACGGTTGAGGTCGGTGATCAGACCGCTGCTCAGGCGCCCGCGATTGGCGTCAACAGCCTCCAGCGACTGGCCGATGTGGCGTGCCAGTTGCGTGTGTTCCGGCTGTTCGAAGCGCTCGGCGAAACGCAGCAGGCGCAGGTTGGCCTCGCTCAGTTCCGACAAATCGGTGGTGGACCACTCGCTGCGTTGCAGGCGCTGCCATATCTCAAGTATCTGACGTGCCTGATGAATTACCCGCTGGGCAAAGTGGTGCTTGAGGCGCTCGCGGCTGGGGTCTTCTGGCTCGGTCATATCCTGACTACTAGTTAGGGTGCACGCTGAGGTCGACTGGTGGCTCTATGCTAGCACCTCTTTTCAATAACATGAGAGCTGTACGTCAATAATCTGCAAAGCGGACGCATTCAGTTTCTGACTGATGAGTCGGTAATCGAATGTTGATTCTCGTGAAGTGCCTGTTAGCTGGGGCTTTCAAGGGTTCTGCTGCTGTTTATGCAACCATTTCCAAGGGTGAAAGTGAATCTCGTCTGTCAGGCTCTTTCGATTTTTGTCGGCTTAAATAGAAGCGCAATTTCGTGTGCAGGGGCCTAAGGGATTCCCTTAGGGGCTGTGGGCGGATAATTTTCCTCATTAGCCCGACGTCGGGTGCCGGGCCAAGGCACGTTGTTGTATGGTTGTGGTCGAACCGATGAACCCAAGTAATAGAAAGGAAATCGCCATGCTGGACTGGAAGAACCGCGCCGGTAGCGCGCCTGAACGTGCCGCTGAGCCGAAATCGGCCACCCGCAGTTATCTGGGCGGCCTGTTGTTCAGCCGCGCGCTGGTCACGTTGATCGGCCTCTACCTGTTGGTGGCGATTGCTCTCGGTTGGTACTGGAGCCAGGAGCCCGAGCTGTTCCCGGTGCAGCAGACGGCGCAAATGGCTGCCGAGAAAGAAGGCAAGCAAATGGTGGTCGGCTACACCACGGTGGAAACCCTCAAGACCGTTGCCGGCACGTTGCTGACCAAGCAGGGCGGTTACATTTCCAACGACCGTTTCCCGCCGGGCCTGTGGATGGACAACATGCCGAGCTGGGAATATGGCGTGTTGGTGCAGGTGCGTGATCTGAGCCGTGCACTGCGTAAAGACTTCGCCCGCTCGCAGTCGCAGTCCGCTGAAGACGCCGACCTGGCCAAGGCCGAGCCGCGTTTCAACTTCGACAACAAGAGTTGGGTGCTGCCGTCCAGTGAGTCCGAATACCAGGAAGGCATCAACTCCCTGAGCCGTTATCAGGCGCGCCTGTCTGACCCGAACCAGAAGAGCGCGCTGTTTTATGCCCGCGCCGACAACCTGAACAACTGGCTGGGTGACGTCGGCACGCGCCTGGGTTCGCTGTCGCAACGACTGTCCGCCAGCGTTGGCCGGGTCAAGCTCAACACGGCGCTGAAGACCGAGGTCGTGGTACCGGGTGTCGCGCCGCAGGTTGACGAAGAAATCGTCGAAACCCCGTGGCTGCAAATCGACAACGTGTTCTACGAGGCTCGTGGTCAGGCCTGGGCCTTGTCGCACTTGCTGCGCGCCATCGAAGTCGACTTTGCCGATGTACTGGCCAAGAAGAACGCCACGGTCAGCGTGCGTCAGATCATTCGTGAACTGGAAGCCTCGCAAGAGCCGGTCTGGAGCCCGATGATCCTCAACGGCAGCGGCTTCGGCGTGTTGGCCAACCACTCGCTGGTCATGGCCAACTATATTTCCCGGGCCAACGCGGCAGTGATCGATTTGCGTCAATTGCTCAATCAGGGCTGAGTCATGGTCGATAACGCCAGAGAGGCTGCGCACCGTGCGGCCTCTGATGCTGAACAGATCGCCTGGGTCGACGAGCAGGACAACCTGCTCGGCGCACTGGTTCGTTCCGAACTGCGTGAGCGCGGGCTGATCGGGCGCGGTACCTACATCATGCTATTCAACTCCGCTGGCGAACTGTGTGTGCATCGGCGGACGTTGAGCAAGGCGATTTATCCCGGTTATTGGGACGTGGCGGCGGGCGGCATGGTGCTTGCCTCGGAAACCTATGCCGAGTCGGCGGCCCGGGAGCTGGAAGAGGAATTGGGTGTGAGCGGGGTGGAATTGACCGCCCACGATCACTTTTTCTTCGAGGACACCGGCAATCGCCTGTGGTGTTCGGCGTTTTCGGCGGTGTGGGACGGCCCGTTGATCCTGCAACCGGAAGAGGTGCTGGAAGCGCGCTTTATCCCCATTGATCAGGTCATGCAGGAAATCGAGCAAAAGCCTTACTGCCCGGACTCTTTGGCTGCGTTGAAGCGCTATCTTCGTTCCCGTGGCGAAGACGTCGCAAAAGAGGCATAAATTGGCGCCGATTGGCTCTTAGCAATCGGCGTTTTTGCCGTTACACTGCGCGACCTTTTCAAGCTGAACCGGTATTGCTTCCTGTAGGAGCTGCCGCAGGCTGCGATCTTTTGACTTTGCTTTTGATTCAAAATCAAAAGATCGCAGCCTCGTTGCACTCGTCAGCTCCTACATAAAAGAGTTGTACCGTTTCAGTAGCGCTGCCCCTGCCTGAGTGGGGCTTCGCGGTCGATAGCCTTGCCCAAGTGCTGCGACCAGTCTTTGTCCTCCCAAGAGGATTGCCGGTGGCCAAAAAAGCCGCATCCTTCGCCGCCTTAGGTGGCCTGGTATTTTCCACCGACGCAGGTCGTCATTGCCCGGATTGCAGTAAACCGGTGGACGCCTGTATCTGCAAACAGACCGTTATCCCGGCCGGCGACGGCATCGCTCGCGTGCGTCGCGAAAGCAAGGGCCGTGGCGGCAAGACGGTGACCACCATCACCGGCGTGCCGTTGGCTGAAGACGCGCTCAAGGAACTGGCGACCACGTTGAAGAAACGCTGTGGCACCGGTGGGGCGTTGAAAGACGGGATCATTGAAATCCAGGGCGATCATGTCGAGCTACTCTTGGCTGAGCTGATCAAACACGGTTTCAAAGCGAAGAAGTCCGGCGGCTAGCAGCCTCTGTGAAACCCACCTGCGGCTTGATCCGGTTCTGATTGCGTTCAGGCCCGGCGTCGTCACCATGGTTTTCACAGAGCCTGTTCATGACCGGTTTCTAAACTCACTGCCGTCGGCGGGGTCTACCCCCTCGTTGACGAACCGTCATTTTCATTCTTTAGACTGCGCCGGCCTGAATCCAGGCGACGCACTATGACTTCTTTATAGGGGACTTCGATGTCCGTACGACGCACACGCAAAGACGATGGCAGCCAATGGACAGTTGCGGACAGCCGCAGTGTTTACGGGATTCGCCATTGGGGGGCCGGGTATTTCGCGATCAATGACGCCGGTCGCGTCGAAGTTCGTCCGAACGGTCCGAGCAGTTCGCCTATCGACTTGTTCGAACAAGTCGACCAGCTGCGCAAAAGCGGCCTGTCGCTGCCGTTGCTGGTCCGTTTCCCGGACATTCTGCAAGACCGCGTGCGTCAGCTGACCGGTGCGTTCGACGCCAACATTGCGCGTCTGGAATACCAGAGCAAGTACACCGCGCTGTACCCGATCAAGGTGAACCAGCAGGAAGCGGTGATCGAGAACATCATCGCCACCCAGAACGTGTCCATCGGTCTGGAAGCCGGCTCCAAGCCAGAACTGCTGGCGGTGCTGGCGCTGGCGCCGAAGGGCGGCACCATCGTCTGCAACGGCTACAAGGACCGCGAGTTCATTCGCCTGGCCTTGATGGGCCAGAAGCTCGGCCACAATGTGTTCATCGTGATCGAGAAAGAATCCGAAGTCGGCCTGGTGATCGAAGAAGCGGCCTCGTTGAAGGTCAAGCCACAGGTGGGCCTGCGTGTGCGCCTGTCGTCCCTGGCCTCGTCCAAGTGGGCGGACACCGGTGGCGAGAAATCCAAGTTCGGTCTGTCGGCGGCGCAATTACTGTCGGTGGTCGAGCGTTTCCGCGCCGCTGGCCTGGATCAGGGCATTCGCCTGCTGCACTTCCACATGGGTTCGCAGATCGCCAACCTGGCCGACTACCAGCACGGCTTCAAGGAAGCGATCCGTTACTACGGCGAATTGCGCAACCTCGGCCTGCCGGTGGACCACATCGACGTCGGCGGCGGTTTGGGCGTGGACTACGACGGTACGCACTCGCGTAACGCCAGTTCCATCAACTACGACATGGACGATTACGCCGGTGTCGTGGTCGGGATGCTCAAGGAATTCTGCGACGCGCAGAGCCTGCCGCACCCGAACATCTTCTCCGAAAGCGGCCGCTCCCTGACCGCGCATCACGCCATGCTGGTGATCCAGGTGACCGACGTCGAGAAACACAACGACGACGTGCCGCAGATCGAGAACAAGGAAGCGCTGCCGGAAACCGTGCAGTGGCTGGTGGACCTGCTGGGTCCGACCGACATTGAAATGGTCACCGAAACCTACTGGCGTGCCACGCACTACATGAGCGATATCGCTGCCCAGTACGCCGACGGCAAGCTGACCCTGGCCGAAAAAGCCCTGGCCGAGCAATGCTATTTCGCCGTGTGCCGTCGCCTGCACAACTCGTTGAAGGCGCGTCAGCGTTCCCACCGTCAGGTGCTGGACGAACTCAACGACAAGCTGGCCGACAAGTACATCTGCAACTTCTCGGTATTCCAGAGCCTGCCGGACACCTGGGCCATCGATCAGGTACTGCCGATCATCCCGCTGCACCGTCTCGACGAAGAGCCGCTGCGACGTGCCGTGCTGCAGGATTTGACCTGCGACTCCGACGGTAAGATCAACCAGTACGTCGACGAGCAGAGCATTGAAACCAGCCTGCCGGTACACGCGTTGAACGAAGGTGAGGATTATCTGTTGGGCGTGTTCCTGGTGGGCGCCTACCAGGAAATTCTCGGCGACATGCACAACCTGTTCGGTGACACCGATTCGGTGAACATCTACCAGAATGCCGATGGCAGCGTGTACCACGCCGGTATCGAAACCCACGACACCATCGAAGACATGCTGCGCTACGTGCACTTGTCGCCCGAAGAACTGATGACCCATTACCGCGACAAGTGCGCCAATGCCCGCATCAGTACCGCCGAGCGCACTCAGTTCCTCGATGCCCTGCGTCTGGGCCTGACCCGTTCGTCTTACCTGTCTTCCTGAGGTAAGTCCCGCTCACATCAGGTTGTCTGAAAATGTACCGTGCGCTGCGGAAATTTCAGATGACCTGGTGCGGCGTTTCTCTTTTTCCACGCGAAACGACCTACGTCCTCGGCTATCCAAGCCATTTGGTCTTCTTTTCGCGTAGGTCATTTCCTAAGTTGTACTTCGCCTCTCTACTCGGCCATGTCTCTCGGCGAGAATCCCCGGCCGCCCCTCCTGTAGAGAATCGCCGATGTTCGATCCCGTCAACGAACCTGAATTTCGTCTGGTCGTAGCAGGTCTGTCCGACGCCTTCGAGGTCCTGGCCTTTACCGGTAGAGAAGCCATCAGCGAGCCGTTCGTGTTCGACGTGGATCTGCTGATCAACGACCCGGCACTCGACCTCGCCAGCTTGCTGTACCGCTCGGCCGTCTTGCATTTCGGGCCGGCGGGAAACAGCATCCATGGACAACTGCATGAACTGGTGCAGCGCGACCATGGTTCGACGCTCAGGCTTTGCCATGTGCGGCTGGGGCCGAAGCTTTCTTGCCTGGCCCAGCGATTCAGCCAACGTATCTTCAGCGCCCGTTCGGTGCCGCAAATCCTCGACCAGGTGCTCAGGGAACACGGAATTGTCGGCCAGGACCGGCGCTTCGAACTGGACGATGATTATCCGCTGCGGGATTTCTGCACGCAGTACCGCGAATCGGACCTGCAATTCCTGCAACGGCTGTGTGCCCAGGAGCGGATTCACTATCACTTTGAGTCCCCCGCACGCGGACACTGCGTGGTGTTCGCCGATGGGCAGACGCATTTTCCCGTGGGTGACGTGGCGGTCTTCAGGCGCGAGGGTGAACCATCGGCGGTGCGGCGCTTCGAGGTGCAGCGATGCGCCGACAGCGTGCAGCAAAGTGCTGAATGCCACACGGATCTGGCGACGTTGCGCAGTGGGCAATGGATGCCGCTGGTCGACCATCCGGTGAGGGAGTGGAATCAGCTGTGGCTGCTGACCCATATAGAACATCAGGGCAGCCAGGACCCGCTCAACCCTTACCGGAATCAAGTGCGCGCGATGCACTGGGCTGCACCGTTCGAGTCACCGCACTGCGCGCCGAAGCCAAGGATGCACAGCCTGCAACGGGGATGGGTGGTGAGTGTTGATGAGCCACAGCCGGATCCGTCGCGTCCGGTGGCCGTGCAGTTTGACTGGTCGTATCAGGGGGAGGGTGCGACGCCCGGCCACTGTTGGCTGCCGTTGGCGCCGCCGTTGCAAACGGCCAGTGGCGCGCCGTTGAACGAGGGTGTGGAGGTGGTGGTGAGTTTCATCGAAGGCGATCCGGATCAGCCATTGATCACCGGGGTGCTTCACCAGCCCAAGCAGGGTGAAAAGGCTGATGCGGCGGGGGGCGCCCCCGTCGATGAGCACCCGCCCGAAGGCGTGCAGGACTGGCTGCGATCGGGTGAGCCTTTGCTGTTGTTGTGTCTGATGCCTGGTGGCGGCAGCTTCAATCATTGCGCGCAGGCGCTTTGCACCTGCCGGACGGCAGTGCGACTTGGCCAGAGCGGTGCGGCATGAACGCCGTGCACACGCCCGATGCGCCCCCGCAATGGCTGTTGCTGGATGTACCGGGCACGCCGCAGGCGGGTGTGATGTTGAAAAGCAGGTTTGCCCAGGCCCGATGGTTCTGGCTGTTTGAAAATACCGAATGGCATGCGTTGGGTGAACAAGGCCCGGCGCTGATCGACCTGCGTAGCTGCCCGGAGTTGGCCCAGATATGCGAGCGCGATGCTCAGCACTGGCGTGGCTTGCTGTTGGTCAGCGAGGCCTCGACGTCGACGTTGCTGGCGCACTTGCGGCGCATGCTCACGGTCAGTTTCGGTCTGCACCATCGCGCCTTGCTGAGTTACTACAACCCGCACACCGCCAGCTATTTTTTCGACGCCTGCGATGCCGGGGAACTGACTCGCTGGTTGGGGCCGATCAGCCAGATGCGCTGGTTTGGTGGCACCTGGGCCGACCGGGCGATTGGCAGTCAGGGCTGGCAGCAGTTGCTCAATCCCGGGGTGGCCGTCAGCCCTTTGACCGTCGAAGAAAACCTAAGCCCCCGGCAACGGGAAAAACTGCAAACCTGCCTGCTGGAACAGCACGCCTGGCACTGGAGCCGATCTACCGCGACGGACTACGCGTGGATGTGGTCCCATTTGCAGGAAGGGCTGGCGCTGGGTTTCAGCGAGCGCCCGGTGCTGGATGACTGGTTATGGTTGCGCCTGCTGCATCCTTACGCAGCGCTTTTGTCGCCATTGACCGGACAAACCCAGCAGGAGCGGCTCGACAGCCTGCGCAACCGCTGGCAGAGCGATCAATCCTGAACGTCGGCCGGTCAGTGGGCGCGGGCGAACCAGCCGTCGTTGCGACGCAGGCGCCAGGCGATCACGCCGAGGGTCAGGCTGCGCAGCACCATGAACAGCAGGAAAGTTATCCACAGTCCATGGTTGCCCAAACCTTGCAACGCCCAGGCGAACGGCACCAGCAACACCACTGTCAGCAGCATGCCGTTGCGCATTTCACGGGCGCGGGTGGCGCCGATGAACAAGCCGTCGAGCAGGTAGCTCCAGACCGCAATCAACGGCAGCGCCGCGAGGTAGGGCAGGTAGATGAACGCGGTGTCGCGCACGCTGGTGATGTCGGTCTGCATCTCGATGAACAAGTGCCCGGCCAACAGAAATAGCGCAGCAAAGCCCAGGCTCGCCAGCAACGACCAGCCGCACGCCACCACCAGAGAGCGTCGCAGGGCATCGCGGTCACGGGCACCGATGGCATGCCCGCACAGGGCTTCCACGGCGTGGGCCAGACCATCGAGGGCGTGGGCAGTCAGCAGCAAGCCGTTGAGCAGCAGGGCGTTGGCGGCGACAGTGGCATCACCCAGACGCGCGCCTTGCACGGTGATCAGGAAAAACACCGATTGCAGGGCCAGGCTGCGCAGGAAGATGTCGCGGTTGACCGCCAGCAGCGGTCGCCAGCTGTGCCACAGCCGCAATGCGCTCCAGACGATATGGCCGGGGTAAGCGCGCAAGGCGTGGCGAGTCATCACCAGGCCGATCAGGGCGCCGGTCCACTCGGCGATCACCGAGGCACGGGCAGCACCGACCACGCCCCATTCCAGACCGAGGACAAACCACAGGTTCAGGGCGATGTTGACCAGATTGGTGGTTAGCAGAATCGCCAGTGGAGCACGGGCGTTTTGTGTGCCGAGGAACCAGCCGACCAGCGCATAACTGGCCAGTGCCGCTGGCAGGCCGAACAGCCGCGTGTGGAAAAACTCGCGGGTCATCTGGTCCAGTTCGGCTGACGGCTGCATGAAGTGCAGCGCGACCCCGCTCAACGGCACGCCCACGGCGCCGAGCACAATCGCCAGGCCCATGGCCAACAGCAGGCCCTGCAACAAAATCTGCCGCAACGCCGCGCCATCGCCACGCCCGGCGGCTTGAGCTGCGAAACCGGTGGTGCCCATGCGCAGAAAGCCCACGGCCCAGGCCAGAAAGGTGTACAGGCTGGCCCCGATCGCGACGGCACCGAGTTGATGGGCATGGGGCAGGTGACCGATGACGGTGCTGTCGACCAGCGCAACCAGCGGTACGGAAATGTTCGAGAGAATCATCGGCGCCGCCAGCGCCCAGACCCGACGATGGGTAGGACGGTCGCGCCAGTCGGCAATCAGGTTGGACATGCAGGCTCCTTGGGGGAGCGGGCATTGTAGCGACACATCGGCAATCTGCCGCGATCGAATGTGGGGGGTGTCAGTGCATGATCCAGCTGAGCAACCAAAGCCCCAGCATCAACCAGATGATCCCCATGATGAACGCCGCATTCATGAACGCGCGGATCGCCGACCACAAGAGCACCAGCCCCAGGATCAAGATAACGATGCTGATGATCGAGGTGTCCATGCCCAGGGCGCGGGATAAGCCTTCGACAAAGTTGCTGCTGGCACGGCTCACCAACTGGAAAAGGCCACTGAGGGCGTCAACGATGAAACGGATGACGGAGCCAAGTGCCTGACCGAGCCATTCGAAAAAACCTTCTACCTGCATGGAATGAGCGTCCTGATGAATGAGATGCACGGTTGGGCCATTGATCACCGTACCGAGTTCCCCACAAGCATAGAGGGTTGCGCTGTAACTGTGGGAGCCGGCCTCTCTTTGTCACTTGCCTTCACCCGCCATCCCCCCGAAGCTATACGCCTTCAGGAGAGCCCGATGAACCTTGTTGAACTGACCGAACGCCTGCACGCCATCCGTGACCGCAATGACTGGCGGCAATTTCACAGCCCGAAAAACCTGGCCATGGCCGCGAGTGTCGAAATGGCCGAGCTGGTGGAGATTTTCCAGTGGCTGACCGAAGACCAGTCACGGCAATTGCCGGCGGACAAACTGGCCCATGCCGGCCAGGAAATCGGTGACATCGTGCTTTATCTACTGTTGCTGTGCGGCGAGTTGGGGCTGGACATGAATGACGTGGTGCGCAGCAAACTGGCCGACAGCGAGCGGAGGTTCAGCTGATGAGCGACCGTCATTTCGATCAACTGGCGACCCGTTTCGCCGAAAAAATCTACGGCGGTGCCAAAGGCGCGATTCGCCTGGCGGTGTTGCAGGCCGACCTGGCCGAATCCTTGCCGGACCGACCGCTGCGCGTGCTGGATATCGGCGCCGGGCTTGGCCACATGTCGTTGTGGCTGGCCGAACGCGGGCATGACGTCACGTTGGCCGAGCCTGCCGAGCCGATGCTCGAAGGCGCCCGCCAGCGTTTCGCCGAGGCCGGGCAAACGGCTACGTTCATTCAGGCACCGTGGCAGGAACTGCTCGGTCAGCTCACCGAACCCTATGATCTGGTGATGTGTCACGCCGTGCTGGAATGGCTGGCCGAACCGCACGCGATCCTGCCGGTGTTGCATCAACTGACCAAGGCCGATGGCTGGCTGTCGCTGGCGTTCTACAACCGCGATGCGCTGATTTACCGCAACTTGCTCAAGGGCCACTTCCGCAAGATGCGCAAGAACGACATGGCCGGCGAGAAGCAGAGCCTCACCCCGCAACAACCGCTCGATCCACGGGAATTGGCGGCGCAACTTGACGGCTTGTGGCGGGTCGAAAGCCAGAGTGGAGTGCGGGTTTTTCACGACTACATGCCGGTGGAATTCCAGGCCCGCGCCGAACTGCTGGATTTGCTCGAAATGGAACTGGCGCACCGCCGTCACCCAAGCTTTGCCGGGCTTGGGCGTTATTTGCACTGGATCTGTCGGCCGATCTGATCGGAGCCCGAAATGAAAAGTCGTACAGGGTTGTTGCTGATCTGTCTGGGTTTGGCTGCCTGTCAGGGCAGCAACCCGTATGTGGCGTCCTCCAATCCCATTCCACCGGCGCCACCGCAGGCGGCCAACACCTTCGACCGCAGCGCCTACCCTGCGCCGCCCCGCGACTACGGACGCTACCGCAGCTGGGCCTGGCTCAACGGGCAAATGCCGCCGGGCACCGCATGGGCGGACTCGGCGCAGGTTGCCGAAGCGGTCAGCAGTGCGCTCGATCAACGCGGCTTGCGTCCGCTGCATGACAATCGTCCGGCCGACCTGTTCGTCAGCGCCGATCTGCGGATGGAAACCCGTTTACGCCAGGTCCGCGATGATTACTACGACGGTGGCTACTACGGTGGTTACGGCGGTTACGGCGGTTACAACCGCTATGGCAGTGGCTACGGTGGCTACGCCACTGTGCCGATCATTCGCACCTATCAGGAACAGGTCGTGGTGGTGCGTGTGGATCTGTTCGACGCGCAAAGCGGTCAACCGGTGTGGAGTTCCAGCGCCGAAACCAGCAACCGGGGCACCCAAAGTCAGCAAGCGGATGCCATACGGGAGGCTGTAGAAAAGGCAATGTCGGCGTATCCTCCCAGTTAGCTTCTGTAGATAAGAAGCATTTCGCAGGTTCATGTCTTCAATCGGAGAATCATCATGTTCCGCCGTTTCGCTTTACTGGCAGTGGTCGCGCTGCTCAGTGCCTGCGCCGCCAACCAGGTCAATCATGACTTCGATGCCAGCCGCGACTTCGCCGCCTATCGCAGCTGGAGCTGGAAAGAACCGGTCCTGCAATACCGCCCCGATGACCCACGCATCAAGAGCGACCTGACCGAGCAGCGCGTCCGTCAGTCGGTAGCCGATCAACTCGATCAGCGTGGCCTGCGTCCGGCCGCAGCGGGTGCCAAGGGTGATTTGAATGTGCAGACCTACCTGATAGTCGAAGAGCGCCAGCAACAGGTGACCACCAACTATGGCGGCGGTTGGGGCAACCCGTGGTACGGCTACTGGGGCGCGCCGATGTACAACGAAACCCGTCTGGTTAACTACAAAGTGGCGACCATCCAGATCGACCTGCTCGACGGCAAGGACGGCAAACTGGTGTGGCGCGGCAGCGACGAGCAGATACTCAGCCGCACACCGAACCCTACCGATCGCAGCAATGCGATACGCGAAACGGTGACCCGGATATTGGCGAACTATCCACCCAAGTAAACACCACATATTCCCTGTAGGAGTGAGCCTGCTCGCGATAGCGATGTATCAGTCAGCATTTGCGTCGACTGTCACGCTGCTATCGCGAGCAGGCTCACTCCTACAGTTGTTTTCCGGTGGCAGAAATGGCGAGTTGCCAGCAGTCTCGCCATCCCTTGTCTACACTGCGTTAACCAATGGAGGTAGCGCTCGGCAGTGCGCCGGCAAAGGAGTGCGCGATGTCGCCTCGCATGCAGTTACGCGGCCCGGCCCGGCAACGGGGGGCGATCGGTTTGATGGCGGCCGGCACCTTGTTGGCGGCCCTGGGGTTTACGCTGCTGGTGATCGATTCCGGCAGGCTCTATCTGGAACAACGCAAGCTGCAGCGGGTGGCGGACACCGCGGCACTTGAAGCCGTGACCCGCGATGGCAACTGCAAGTCCGGCCAGAGTGCAACCACCTACGCCACGCAAAGCGCGACGCGCAACGGGTTTACCGTCAACGCGGACAATACGCTGGTGGTCAATTGCGGCACCTTGCAGACCGGCGCGGATAATTTTCGAGCGTTTGCTCCCGACTCCACGAAAACCGCTGCCGTGCAAGTCACCGTCAGCCGTCCCGTCACCACCAGCGTGGCAGCGGGCATAGGTGCATTGCTGTCCGGCGGGCCGGTTAGTCTCACTACCCTGCTCAGTGCCACCGCCGTCGCCGCCGAGCCCAAACAGACGCTGGCGCAACTGAGTATCCGAAGCACTTTGCTGGGAGTCGATAGCGCCCGATCAAACCTGTTGAACCCACTGTTTTCGACGCTGCTGGGGGGCAATGTCAACCTGACCGTCGGCGGCTGGGACGGCTTGGTCAAGACCGATATCAACCTGCTGAAATTCATGGATCAACTCGCCATCGAACTGGGCGTTACGGCCGGCAACTACACCGCGCTGCTGAACACGCAAGGCAGTGTCACCAAGTTCATCAAGGCTGCGGCCACTGTAGCGGGTCAGAGCGGCGCCACGGTGGAAGTCAAAACCGCGTTGGCCAATCTGCAACTATCGGCCTCCGCCGCGTCGCCCATCAAGCTGGGTGATCTGCTGCAATTGCAAACCGGCGCGCAAGCGCAAGGGCTGGACGCCACGGTGCAGCTGTTCCAACTGATCCAGGGGTTTGTCCAACTCGCGAACAAGAACAGCGCGGTGAACGCCGTGTTGCCGGTGAATTTGTTGGGATTGGCAGGCGTGACGACCCGCATAAAAGTCATTCAGCCGCCGCAGTTTTCGGCAGTCGGTGACCCGGCGTTGGCGAAAGTCGCGCCGCTGGGGGTGAACAGGATTTATGTGAGTACGGCGCAGATTCGTGTTTTGGTGGCGGTTGATCTGTCGCTGATAGACCCCGTTCTGCAACTGGTCAACTCGCTGTTGTCCACGGCGGTGGGTTCGGTCAATACATTGCTGGGGATTGGTTGCATACTCGGCAACTGCACACAGACCGATCTGAAAATACTGCCCAATGGGCTGAGCCTCGACGTCGGCATCGAAGCAGGCAAGGGCAGCAGTTACGTGACCGATTACTCCTGTGCCACCCCAACCAGCAAGAGTCTCACTGCCACCACCAACATTGCGGCGGTACAAGTCAAAGTCGGCCAGATAGACGATGCCGTCTGGCTCTCGTCCTCACCTTCTCCAAGCCTGTCGCCATTGCCGCTAGTAGATATCGGTTCGAAAACCTGCCACTTGTTCAGCTGTGGCGCGCGTACCCCCTTCGGTGGTGGCGGCAGCGAAATCATGATCGACAGCCCGATTGCCGGCAAAACCGAACCCAATTACACCTTCGTCAATCCCCATGAGATCAACGTGTCACCGGTTCCAAGCCACCCGGTTACCGTGACCGGGGTGGTCGGCGGCCTGAAGAGCACACTGGGCGGGGTCACGTTGATTCAACATACGCCGACCATCGGCAGCTTGTTGGGATCGCTGCTCAGTATGCTGTTGTCGACGCTTTCCCAGGTCGTTTCGTTGTTGATCACCGCCATCAGCGGCCTGCTCGCACCGCTGGTCGACCCAATCGTGGACAATCTGCTGATGAACCTCGGCATCGACATCAACAAAGTCGACGTCGGTTTCAACCTGACCTGCGGTGAGAAAGGCAAAGCCTATCTGGTGATCTGATCCGCCGGCACAACCGGCAATTCAATGCAGAACCGCGCGCCTTCGGTGGAGTTCCTGACGCTGAGTTTGCCGCCCATGTTCTCGACAATGCCGTAGCTCACCGACAGCCCGAGACCCGTGCCGACGCCCACCGGTTTGGTGGTGAAAAACGGTTCGAAAATCCGCTCCAGCAAACGGTGATCAATGCCGCCGCCGTTGTCCTCGACCCACAGCCGCACCGACTGCTCATGGCGCTCGGCGTACACGGCGATCCACGGTTTGAATTCTGGATGGCCTTCACGCTTGCCGAGTAATGCGTCCCGTGCGTTGACCATCAGATTGATCAATACTTGCTCAAGCTGATCGACATGGCCGCGCACCAACACCTCAAAACCCGTCTCACTGATGCGCAAATCCACGCCTTTGCCGCGCATGCCTTCGGCCAGCAGCGACAGCGTGCCTTCGATGGCCTGGACCGGGTTGAACGGGTGCTCTTCGATTTCCGAGCGACGGCCGAACACGCGCATGTGATCGACCACGCGTGCGGCGCGCTGCACCTGCGCATCGATGCGGTTGAGTTTGTCGGTCAGGTAATCAATCTGCGCATCGCCGTTGCTCAGGCGCTTGAGCACATTGACGATGGCCATGCGCATCACGTTCAGCGGCTGGTTGATTTCATGGGCCAGGCCTGTGGCCATTTCGCCGAGGGTGGCCATTTTCGCGCTTTGCGTGAGTTGCTGTTGCGAGCGACGCACTTCGGTGTTGTCGCGACCCACGGCTTGAATTTCCAGCAACTGGCCTTGCGGGTCGAACACGCCGCGATCCGACCAGACCCACCACGCATGTTCGCGGCCGGGCAGTTGCAGGTTGATCTCGGCGGTACTCACCGGAAACTCGGGGCTCAGCTGACTCAGGCGTTGGGTGAATGCCTCACGCTGTTCCTGGGACATCCAGTTGCCCAGGTTCACCCCCGGCAATTGTTCCGGCGTGCACTCCAGATACGTCGCCAGCGGCTTGTTGCCGAAGGTCAGGGTCAGGTCCGGGCGATAGCGGCAGATCATCGCTGGCGAGTCTTCCACCAGAATCCGGTAACGTTCCTCGCTCTGCTTGACCCGCTCGGTCGCCAGGGTCGCTTCGGTGACGTCCAGCCACAGGCCAACGGCTTCCACCGGCAGGCCAAGGTCATCGCGCAGCAGCTTGGCTTCATCGAGCAACCAGTGGTAATCGCCACGACTGTCGCGCAGCCGATAGCGGCTGCTCACCGAGCCTTCGCGCAGCAGTTGGCGAGTGCGTTCGAAATAGCGGTCGCGGTCCTCGGGGTGAACCCGTTCGACCAACGCGGCGCCGGTGCATTCGGCGAGAGTCCAGCCGAGCAACGGCCCCAGGCTGTCGCTGAAGAAGGTCGGTTGCAATGCACCTTCGACATAGCGCTGCACGTAAATGACCGCGGGCGAACGGGCGATCAGATTGTCCAGCCGCGCATGGGCCGCGGCGGTGTTTTGTTCCTGGTTCTTGATGTCGCTGATGTCGAGCATGAAACCGACCAGACGGCGGTTCTTGCCGACGCCCAGGGCTTGGCCTTGCAGGCGATACCAGGCGGGCGTCGAGGTGTTATCGAGGGGACGCAGGCGCACGCACAGCAATAGCGGCGTGCTTTCATCCTGCAAGGTTTGCAGGCGACTGCGCAGCTCTTCGCGGTCGGCTGGGTGCACCTGATCAAGCCAGTCCTGCACGGGCAAACGCAGGATCCCGAGGTTCAGCGTGCTGGCCAGTGAGGGGGCCAATTGCACCTCGGCGCTGTCGCTGAACACTTCCCACCAGCCTGTGCCAAGCAAGGCTTGCAGCGACTCAAGGCGTTCCAGTTGCAGGTGATGCCGGTGTTCGCGCAAGCGCTCCAGCACGGGCGCGGCGAGCGCGGCAGCGAATTGCAGCCAGTCAATCATCCCGACGTCGGGCGCTCGTTGCTGCACCGACCAGCAACCACACAACAACCAGGCCGCCACCCCTTGGGCATCGTGATAGGGCACGACGAAACCCTCGGTATTGCCGAAGGTGCCTTGCAGGCGCGGATGCTCCATCAGATTGAGGTGCTGGGGCGCGGAGCCGTTGAGGCTGTCGAGGCCGGTGCCCAGGCGCTGCCCCGTTTGCCAAAGCTGCGGCGCGTCGAAACCTTCGTAGTGCTGGTGAATCTGCCAACCCTGTTCCTGCTCATCGAGCAATGCCAAGGCGATGCACGGGATCTGGAAACGCTGGGCCAGGCTTTGCAGTTGTTCGCTCAGCACCTCGGGTAAACGCGTCAGGCTGCACACGCGCAAATGCTCGCCGATCTGCGCTGCCAGCAACTGACATTGATCACGCAGGCGCGATTGCCGGCGTTCGAGCAGCAGGTCGCCAATATCCAACAGCTGCAATAACCAGACATCGGCCAACGGCTGGACCCAGCCACGCAGATGCAGGGGCTGGCCACTGAGGCCGTAAAAGTCCAGGTCCAGTTGCTGCCCTTGCCAGTCAGCCGGTGAACCCTCGACCACGAGACTGCAATGGGGCAACAGGAAGTCGAGCAGATGCGGCGCCTGCGCAGTGGGTACCTGTTGCGCGAGCAGATGCCGCAACGGCCCCGTCAAATGCAGCACCTGGCCTTCGGCATCCAGATGCATCTGCAAACCGACACTCAGCACGCTCAGCGGCTTCAGGGATTGCGCAGGCGGTGAAGGGTGACGGTTGAGCAGACGCCCGAAGAGTTTGTCCCCGGCACTCAAAATTGAAGGCTCGAACTGGCGGTGAGCGTGGCGGGCAAATTCGGCACCGGGCCGATACCCGGCAGGTTCAGAAACGGAATGACCGCACTCAATTTGTTGGTGGGATAGTTAATGCTGACCTTCAACACACCGGCTGTAAAAGTGGTGGTCGTGTCGGTATCTACATTGAATTGCAGCGCGGTAGGGATCCATGCCAGTTGCCGCTTCAACTCATCATTGACCACCGTTTTCAACGCGGTTTCGTAACTCGGTGTGTTCGGGTCCAGCGCCACGCTACGGCGCACGGCTTCGGCGGTGGACTGGTTGAAAGATTGCATCAGCAACAGCGGCAGGCTGTACGTGACGATTGCATAGAACACTGCGAAAAAGATGACGAACACCAAGGCAAATTCAATTGCGGCGGCGCCTTTTTGCTTGCGGGGGAGGTTGGTTTTCATGAGTGCGTCTACCCTGACCATCACTGCGTAATGTCAGCATAGAATCATTCAGCCAAAAGGGATGTTTTTTACCGAATGCAAAGCTTTGTCCTACTGATCTGGCTGGCGCTGTGCGCCGCGCAGGATGCCCGGGAGCGCCATATCGCCAATGCCCTGACGTTGGGCGGCGGGGCATTGGCCCTGGCCTGGTTGCTGTGGAGCGGCACCACCTGGCTAGGCGCACCTGCCGAACAAGGCGGCTGGGCGGCGCTGCTGGCACTGGCCTTCACCTTGCCCGGTTATGCGATGCGAAGGCTGGGTGCGGGCGATGTAAAACTGATGACCGCGCTGGGCCTCGCGACCGACGGTCGGCATGTGCTGGGCGTGTTTATCGGCGCCGGATTGGCCAGCGTGTTTTGGTGGCTGCTGGCGCCAAGAGTCTGGCTGCTTATCGGTCAAGGGTTTAGAAGTCATATCCGTTACCTGGAGCCAGGAATGTCAAAGAAACAACCCTTTGCGCCCTTCTTGCTGGTGGGTTTTTTGCTGACGTTGGCCTGGCTCCGCTAGTCGTTCGTTTTGTACAGAGTGGCCAAGAGCGACTACTTTCATACAAGAGTTGTACAGCCTTAAGCGGTGGATACAGGAACGGTCAGCCTTTGACCTTGCAGGGAGTTGCACGTGAACAAGCGTACCTCGGCAGTAAAAATCCTTGTGGTCGATGATCAGCCCTCGATCGTTGAAGAACTCTGCGAATATCTTGAGAACAATGGTTACCGTTGTGTGCCTTGCGAGTCCGGCCATCAAGCCATCGAACGATTCAATGACGACACCGACATCGGGCTGGTGCTCTGTGATTTGCACATGCCTGGCCTGGACGGGATTCAATTGGTTCAGGAGCTTCAGCGGTTGTCCGGCAAGCATCGCGCGTTTGAAGCGATCATGTTGACCGGGCAGGCGGACAAGCAGGATGTGATCAAGGCCCTGCGTGCCGGGATTGCCGATTACTACCAGAAGCCGATTGACCTGCACGAGTTGCTCGAAGGTTTGCAGCGTCAGGAGGTGGCGTTGCATGAGCGGCAGAAGACGCTGCAGTTGGGGCATTTGAATCAGAAGCTGCAATACCTGTCCGAGTCGATCGATGATTTGTACCAGGACCTGGACAAGGTTCGGCGTACGCCGTATTCGTCGGCTTCGACGGATGACGGTGATGTCAGCGATGTGGATCGGGTGGAGATGCCGGCGATTTTCAATCAGTTGTCACCTCGGCAGCTGGATGTGGCGCGGTTGGTGGGCAAGGGGCAGACCAATTATCAGATTGCCTGTGAGTTGGGGATTACCGAGAACACGGTGAAGTTGTATGTGTCGCAGGTTTTGCGGTTGACGCATATGCATAATCGGACGCAGTTGGCGTTAGCTTTGTCGCCTAGTAATTCGGGGATGCGGCAGAGGGTTACGGCGCATTGAGTTTTTTGGGGTCGGAGTACATATCCGTTGCTGCGGTAACGGAGGCTTAGGGTTTCGCCCTTACGGCGACTCACTTTTTTACAAGCGCCGGAATGCCGGCCCAGCTAAAAAGTAAGCAAAAAACGCTCGCCCCTTACGTACGGCCCCTCGCTAGAGCTCGGGGTTCCTTCGCTCCGGCATTCATCCGGGGGCATCGCCTCCGGTCTGCTTCGCGACGACCTCCTCTCGATGTGTGCGGCTTCGCCGCACGGCGCTGCGCGCCACTCCCCGGATGAACACCTCCACTCAGCCTGCCGATGGGGCGGGTGGATCAAGATCAAAAGCGGCAGGCGAGCTAACGCTCGGCCTGTTGAGTGGTGAGAAGCAACTCGGTGGTGTGTGCTGATCTGCTTTTGCTTTTGCTTCTCTGTAGGAGCAAGGCTTGCCCGCGATGGCGGCCTGTCAGCCGACCAATTTCTTTCGAATGCACACAATCCAATTGCAGGAGTGAGCCTGCTCGCGATGACGGCCTGTCAGGCGACATCGATGTTGAATCCACCGCCCTCATCGCGGGCAAGCCCCGCTCCCACAATAATCTCGGTTGTTCGCAAATCTGGGGTACACCCACCAACCCTGTGGGAGCTGGCTTGCCAGCGATGGCGGCCTGTCAGCCGACCAATTTCTTGCGAATGCACCCAATCCAACTGTAGGAGTGAGCCTGCTCGCGATGACGGAGTGTCAGGCGACATCGATGTTGAATCTGCCGGCCTCATCGCGAGCAAGCTCGCTCCCACAATAATCTCGGTTGTTCGCAAATCCTGGGTACGCCCACTAACCCTGTGGGAGCTGGCTTGCCAGCGATGGCGGCCTGTCAGCCGACCAATTTCTTGCTACTGCACCCAATCCAACTGTGGGAGCCAGCCTGCTGGCGATGGCGGCGGAACAGTCGACGATGTTTAACGGTGGATAAAAACACCGGAACCTTCCCACACGTTTTTCAGGTTGTCCGTCGGACGTGCGATCTCTAGCCTTTGTTCGTCACTGCAAATTCAGTGATCGGGTTTGGTCGCCCGGGTTTAGAATGGCGCACAGTGCCGCGCGAGCGGCATTTTGGTGTTTGCTCAATGGCGAACTGTGCGTGGGAGGGCCTAGGCCCTGCCGGGTTTCCATTCCCTGGTCGACCAACCTGCGTTCAGTTCGCCACCCTTCTGCTTGGTCGCAGTGGTGGCGAACTCCAATCTTCGAATGGAGCTTCACCATGATCAAACCAACCCCAAATCCCCCCGAAACCAACCCCGCTTCCCCCTACGAATCTACCCACTCAAAAAAGCTTCACGAAGCCGCCGATCGTGCGCTGGATTACCATCTCAATCCCGACAAAGACTCGGCACCCCCGCGCCAGCCCAGCTCGATGTTCGTCATCGTTCCCGACATCAACACCGAAACCCTGTTGGCCCACGCATGCGAATCGTTGGCGTCAGCCAGCATCATGGCCAGTGACCTCGCGGGGTTTCTGGACAGTCCGCATCGCAATGCATTGCTGGGTATTGCGCAGATCATCATGCTCGGTGAGCTGGCCGTGAATCGGGCGCTGGATAACCTCGATCCGCAGGACTAGCGCAATTAACAGGCCGCGTCGTCGTTCATCGGGAGCAAGCTTGCTCCCACAATAATTCGGATGCTCGCAAATCCTGGGTACACCCACTAACCCTGTGGGAGCTGGCTTGCCAGCGATGGCGACCTGTCAGTCCACCAATTTCTTGCGAATGCACCCAATCCAACTGTGGGAGCCAGCCTGCTGGCGATGGCGGCGGAACAGTCGACGATGTTTAACGGTGAATAAAAACACCGGAACCTTCCCACACGTTTTTCAGGTTGTCCGTCGGACGTGCGATCTCTAGCCTTTGTCTGTCGCTGAAAACTCAGCGTCCGGGCGTCGCGGCTCGATTCTTGAGGCATAATCGCTCCACCTGACAACAGCACGATAGGTGTCTGTCGTTTTGTGTCATGGCGACTGTGCGTGGGATACCTTCGGGTATGCCGAAATGCCTCTGGGATCGGTCCGCGAACCCGCGTACAGCTGCCACCCAAAATTGCGTCGCGGCAATTTGGACGTGGCTCCATTTCATCCCAGAGGTGTAGCAATGATCAAACCAACCCCAAATCCCCCCGAAACCGACCCCGCTTCCCCCTACGTATCTACCCACTCAAAAAAGCTCCACGAAGCCGCCGACCGTGCGCTGGATTACCATCTCAATCCCGACAAAAACTCGGCATCCCCGCGCCAGCCCAGCTCGATGTTCGTCATCGTTCCTGACATCAACACCGAAACCCTGTTGGCCCACGCATGCGAATCGTTGGCGTCGGCCAGCATCATGGCCAGTGACCTCGCGGGGTTTCTGGACAGTCCGCATCGCAATGCATTGCTGGGTATTGCGCAAATCATCATGCTCGGTGAGCTGGCAGTGAATCGGGCGCTGGATAACCTCGATCCGCAGGAATAACGCCAATACCTGTAGGAGCTGCCGCAGGTTCGGGCCGCGTTCGGACGATCTTTTGATCTTTAAAATCAAAGTCAAAAGATCGCAGCCTGCGGCAGCTCCTACAAAAAAGCGACTATTCCCCCGCCCCACTGTCCACTTTCCCCCCCTCATACTGATCAAAAAACGCCGGTATCTCATGCTGAAAGCTCTTCAGCCAGCGCTGCATCGCCAGTTCACGTTCGGTGGCGCTGGCGGTTTGTGGCTTGTCGGAGGCGAAGGTATTGCGCGATTGCAGTTGCAGCCAGCCTTCGGTTTCCTGCTGTTGCGGTGAGGCCGGGCCGGCGTCGATGGCGTGGCTGGCGAGGGGCAGGGCCAGCAGGCCGAGGCAGCAGAGGGTGGTCGGTTTCATGTGGGTTCTCCCTACTGAAGCGCCGGGTTGGTGACGGCGGCGACCTGGGCGGCAATGGTGGCGCCGGATTTGGCCGGGGCCTTGAGTTTTTCGGCGCGGGCCTGGGCTTCGGTGACTTGGGCCGGGCTCAGGCCGAGGCGGCTGACCAGTTCGGCGGCGCGGTTCCAGTCGTCCTGGTAGATCAATAAAGTCACCAGATTCACTGCAGCCAGTTGATCGCTTTGCTTGAGTTCGATGGCGGTGAGGAATTCGAATTTGGCGTCTTCGACCCGCAATTGATTGAGGTACACCACGCCCAGGTCGTTGCGGATTTTTTCATCGGTGGGCGCCAGTCGTGCGGCCCGTTGCAGGTGGGCTTGTGCCTGACCGTGATCGCCCGAGGCGGCGGCAAGTTGGCCCAGACCGTGTTCGGCTTCGGCGGCCATGCAGCCACCGAGCAAGCTGCGGTACAACGGCTCGGCTTCGCTGCGGTCCAGCAGTCGATAAACCTTGGCCTTGCGCAGGCGTACGTCGGCGAGGTTGTCCGTCAGGCTTTGCAGGTTGGCCAGGCTGGCGTGGAGTTTGCCGTCCTTGGCCATGTCGTCGGCGAGGTTCAGCGACAGCTGTTGTTCGGAACTCAATTTGCCGCAACTGGCGGAGTCGGTCAGGGCGCTCCAGGGTGTCTGGCCGTTGCTCGCGCAACCGCCCAGCATCAGCAGACTCAAACCGGCAATCAGTGCTTTCATCAGGTTCCCTCTCAGGAAGCAAAGGCCCGGGCCAGGGCGGTGAAGCCCGGGCCGGCCAGTACGATCAACAACGCCGGGAAGAGAAACAGCATCATCACGACGGACATTTTTGCGGACATCTTGGAGATGTATTCCTGCAGGCGCGTCAGGCGCCGGTCATCGAGCAACAGCTTGAGCGCCAGCAGGGATTTCATTGCACCGCCGCCCTGATGGATCAGCTGTTGCAGGATCACGCAGGTGTCGGTGAATTCATCCACCGCCAGCAGGCGAGTGGCTTTGTGCAGTTCTTCGCCCAGTTCCAGGCCGGAGTCGACACGGGCCAGTACCAGGCGCAATTCATGGGTCAGGATCGGCAGCAGTTGTTTGCCGTCGTTGCTCAATACGCGCAGCGATTGCTCCACCGCCATGCCTGATTCAAACAGGATGCGCAGCAGCGGAATGAAGGTGGAGATTTCGATCGCCAGTTTTTTCTGCCGATGATGCGCGGCCGCCGCCAACAGGCGTTTGGGCAACAGATAACCGATGCCGAGAGCGAATGCCGGGGCGATCCACTGATTGACCACGTTGGGGAAAAACAGACCCTGGATCAGCAGGCACAAGATCAGCGCCAGCACGGGTGCGCCAACCTGGAACGCCGCGAACATGGCGCGCTTGCGTGCGGTGCGCCAGCCGAGGGCGTTGAGCAGCGTCTGGGTTTCGTTGTCGAGCTTGACCGATTGCTGACCGACCCGGCTGGCGCCCAGTGCATGCAGCCACTGGCTGAAACGATTGTCGCTCGGGGTTTTGCCGTCCAGGCGCTGCACCACCTGACGGGCACGTCGGCGCAGCTCCAGCACGACACTCAACAGCAGCAACGAGGCCGTTATGAACAGCAGCGAGCTCAGCAACATGGACAGGTTCATAGGCTGCGCAACATACGCCACAGCGCCAGACACCCGAACACCTGCAAGGCGATCGCGCTCACCAGCATCATTTGCCCGGAGCCGTCGTTCCACATGGTTAGCAGGTATTTCGGATTGGAGATCAGAAAGTAGGCGGCGACTGTGATCGGCAGCAGCGCCAGGACCACCGCCGTGACCCGGGTTTCGCCGGTCATGGCGCTCAGCTGGCGAGCGGCTTGTTCACGTTCGCGGATCATCTTGATCAGGTTTTCCAGCAGCTCGCTGGCGTTGCCGCCGTAGCGGTGGTTGACCTTCAGGCCGAGGGCGAACAGGCGCAGTTCGTCTTTGTCGTACAGTTCGGCGAAGTCCGAAGCGGCATCCGGCAGGCTGACACCCAGCTGCACGTTGCGCTGCACCCGGCCCAGTGCGTGCTTGAGTGGATTCTCGGCGGCGTCGATGGCACCGAGCACGGCATCGGCCAGGGTGCGTCCGGACTTCAGGCTGCGCACGGTGTGATCGAGCAGCGGCGGCAATTGTTCGATCATGCGCTTGAGCCGGCGCTGGTATCGCCACTGCACATACAGCCGCAAAACCACCGGAGGCAGCAGCAACAGCACGAGCAACCCCAGCCAGCCGCCCGCGACCAATCCGAGTAAGGCGCCCAACCCCCAAAGTGTCAGCCATAACCCCAACCGTTCCATGGGTCGACCCAGGCCTGCGCGCAAAAAGGCGCGCTCCAGTGCCACCCACGAGGTTTTCTGCACCACGCGTTCCGGTTGCCCTTGAGTCAGGCGTTCCAGTGCGCGCTCGGTGCCGGGTTGGCGCAGCCCTCGGATGAGCAGGCGCACCGACAGACCGAGCAGTGACAGGCAAACGAGGGTGAGCAGCAACGGTTTGAGCATGCCGTGGCCTTCAGTACGCGTTGGAGGAGAGCGTCGCCTCGCGACGCAGTTTGTCGCCGGCGGGGTTGGCCGCTTCGCGCATGAAGCCGAAACCTGTGCGCCGATCGAGGCGGAACAGGGTATTGGTGACGTACACGTCTTCGCGGATGCCGATCACCTCGACCACTTCGCTGACGCAACGGCGGCCATCGGGCATGCGCGTCAACTGGATCACCACATCCAGCGCTGCGCAGATCATTTGCCGCAGCGTCCGTTCGGCGATGCTGCGGCCCGTCAGGCCGACCAGGGTTTCGAGTCGCAGCAAGGCATCCTGGGCATTGTTGGCGTGCACGGTACTCATGGAGCCGTCGTGGCCGGTGTTCATCGCGGTGAGTACGTCGACCACTTCGACTCCGCGAATCTCGCCGAGGATGATCCGGTCCGGACGCATCCGCAGGGCGTTGCGAATCAGGTCGCTGGCCTTCACTTCACCATGGCCTTCGGCATTCGGCGGACGGGTTTCCAGGCGCACCACATGCGGGTGGCCAAGTTGCAATTCGGCGACGTCTTCGATGGTTACCAAGCGTTCGTGGGGGTTGATCAACTGGCTGAGAATGTTCAGCAGCGTGGTCTTGCCGGTGCCGGTGCCGCCGCTGATAAGAATGTTGCAGCGCTTGCCTACGGCTTCTTGCAGGAACTCGAAAATCGCCTGATCGATGGTTTGCGTGGCCATCAGGTCGGTGCTGTTGAGCATGTCCTGGCGGAATTTTCGAATCGACAGGCACGGGCCGTCGAGGGCAATCGGTGGAATGATCGCGTTGACCCGGCTGCCGTCCGGCAGGCGTGCATCGACCATCGGCGAAGACTCGTCAAGCCGCCGGCCCAGCGGCGCCAGAATGCGCTGGATGACACGCTCGACGTGGTGCGCATCGATGAAACGCAAATCGCTCTGATGCAATACGCCGTCGCGCTCGATGAACACCCGGTGCGGGCCGTTGACCAGAATCTCGGTTACCGACGAGTCGCGCAGCAGCACTTCCAGTGGGCCGAATCCGGTGAGCTCGTCGACGATTTCTTCGGCCAGTCGCTCCATCTCGTAACGGGAAATCGCCAGGTGCAAACGCGCGATGTACTCGGCGACTTTGTCGATGACGAACTGCGACAGCACTTGCCGCGAACCTTCCAGCAGGTTTTTGCCGGACTCTTCGATGGCATCGATGATGTAGCGGTGCAGCACCAGTTTCAGGCCATCGTGATCGGTGTTGCCGGCCACCGCACGCGGGCTGGCGCCGAACAGTTTTTCTGCGCTCATTGCACACCTCGCAAGCGACTGAACCAGGACTTGGGTTTGGCCAGGCTTTCGGAGCGTTTGGCCAGGCGTTCACCGAGGGTGCGCAGGCTTTGGGTGAGGACTTCGCGGGGCGCCAGTTCAAACAGGGTCACTCCCTGGTTCTTGGCGTTCAGGCGCACCTCCGGGCTGTAGGCGAGGGTGGCGATGATTTCCATGCCGAAGCTTTTGCCCAGGGCATCGGAGTCCGGTGCGACGCTGCGCAGGTAGCGATCGATCAACAGCCTGGCGTGATCGAGTTTCATGCCTTTTTCGCGCCACAGGTTTAGCACCGCGAGATTGCGCCGGCAGTCGATCACGTTCTGGTCGGTGTACCACAACAGCTTGTCGCAGTGGCTGACGAAGGTGCGCAAGGCTTCGCTGTCCGGTTGGCCGGTGAGGTTCACCACGATGTGCTGGAAGTGTTGGCGCAGGGCGCTGAGCAGCATGTACAACTCGGCAGCGCTGGTGTGTTCCAGCGCTTCATCGTTGCTGGCGTAGGCGAGGATACGTAGCCCCACTTCGCAACGGGTGAAGGCGCTGTCGATCAGCGTCGCGTCGAGGCGGCGCACATGGCGCAAGGCATCGCCGAAATGAAACGAACTCTCCAGTCCCAGCAAGGCCAGGCTGTCGCCGCGCGGCAATCCGAGATCGAGCAGCAGGGTTTGCTGGCCGCTCTTTTGTACTACTTGCGCCATATGGTTGGCGAGCAGCGCGCCATCGGCATTGCTCTGCACCCCGTACAGCACGGTCAGGCCGCCAAGCTGAGTGTTCGGCGCCACGGGCGGCAGGCGTTTGCCCAAGCGGCGCACCAGACCGGCGACTTCACTGGAGCGCGAGCCATAGGCGACGAAATCCCGCGCCCCGGCGCGCATGGCATTGAGCACGAGTTGGTTGTCCATGCCGTCGCCCAGCGCGACGATGGCCAGCATCGGCTTGGCTTCCAGTGCACCTTCGATCAGCGCGCATTGGGCGACCACGTGTTCCCGATCAAGGCCGACAAACACCAGGCTGGCGAAGGTCACGTCTACCAGCGCCAGCAGTTCGTCGAGGCTGCCGCCACCGGCGCTGACCACTTGGCCCAGCGGGGTGAGGGCGCCTTGCAGCCACTCCAGATCGGTGCTGTTGCGCGTGATCGCAAGAAAGGTCTGACTCAGGTTCTGGCTCATTGCGATAGCCCGCTGCGTTTATCGAAGTCGCCGTTTTCGAGGAAGTACAGGCGATACCAGTTCGGGTCGTAATTGCGCAGTTTTTCACCGGGCAGCGACGGCAGTGGTGCGTTGACGGCCAACGGCTGCACCAGGTGCGGCGTGACGATCATCAGCAGTTCCCGTTCTTCGCGATTGATCGAGGAGCTGCGAAAGAACGCGCCGAGGATCGGGATGTCACCCAGCCCCGGAAACTTGTTCACCTGCGAAGTGTTTTGCGTGCTGATCAAACCGCTGATGACAAAACTCTCGCCATCGGCCAGGGAAATGCTGGTGTCGGTGCGGCGGATGGTGAAGGCCGGCACCGTGGTGCCGCCGATGGTCACGGCGTTGTTGTAGTCCAGTTCGCTGACTTCGGGGGCGACCTTGAGGGCGATCTGGTCATTGCTGACCACCGTCGGCGTGAGCGTCAGGCGGATGCCGAATTCCTTGTATTCGATGGAGTAGCTGTTGCTGTTTGCGCTGGGGATCGGGATCGGAATTTCACCGCCCGCCAGGAAGCTTGCGCTCTGTCCGCTGATCGCCACCAGGCTCGGCCGCGCCAGGGTGTAGGCAAAACCGCTGCCTTCCATGGCATTGATGATGGCGAGGAAGTTACCGCCACCGGCGACGATGTTGAACATGTCGTTGGCCAACGGAATGCTCGGCACGGCAATGCGTGGATCGAGGTTGCGCAGCGGAAACACCCGTGGCGTCACTGCTGTGCCGGGCACGGTGCCGGGGGAGCCGAACAGGAAGTTCGAGTTTTTGCCGTAGATCGAGGTGCTGGCCTCTTTCAGTTTGGTGCGGCTGACTTCGACGAAGCGGATGTCGGTCTGCACCTGCGATGGCAGCAAGGGATCAGCGGACGGTAATTGTCGCGCAGTGGTCATGGCTGTTGTTGCGCGACCCTGGACGAACACCATGCTTTGGCGCGGTGCGCTGGCGCAGGCGGTCCAGACCATCAGGCTGGTCGTGCCGGGGGCGACGCCGGTGAGCATGAACGCCTGATTGCCATTGACCCGCACGTCGGCGATTTTCGGGTCACCGACGGCGATCCGGGTAATCGCCACGGGTGACTGCAGTTCCTGTTGCTGACCTTCGCCAACTTCCAGTGCGGCCGGCAATGGGCCGAGCGTGGCGCAACTGCCGGTTGCAGCGATTGCCGACGCCAGTGGCAAGCCGCTCAGCAAGGTGGCCCAGAACAAGCCGTTGAACAACGGCGTAATACGTCTGCGCATTAAAAGGCGTCCTTGCTCGATTCAGGGGGTCTTTTGAGTGATTTCATTGCCGCGGATGACTTCCACATTCGACTTGCGCGGCGCGGCGGCACCGCTGGCGACGACAGGTTTGGGCGGCGATGTCATGGCCAGTTGATTGAACTGAATCAGCTGGCGATTGGCGTTCGCGATGTTGGCCGGGGCATCGCTTTCGCCGGCCCAGTAACGGGACAGGCGTTTTTCATCGGCGCTGCGCACGGCCAGGCGTAACACCCCGGCCTGCGCGGCGAGCATCAAGCGGCTCAGCAGTTGTTCGGGCACGGCGAGCAGCACGGTGCGGGCGCCAACGCGCTGTTGTTCCTGTCTGAGTCTGTCATCGTTGCTGCGGGCCGGGCTGGCGGGTTGGCCGTCGTTGGTCAAGCCCATTTGCTCGCCCACTCCCAGCACACGCAAGGCAGGGACCACCAGTTGTGCCGAGGGCTGAAGGTTGTCGGTGTCGCCGCGCAAAAACAGCAGCACATCAACATAGTCCCCCGGTGTCAGTTGACCTGCGGCATTGATCACTTCATCCACGGCGACGGCGAGGGCGCGTTCATCGGGGCGAATCATCCGCGCCAGCGTGCTGCCGGCTTCAAAGCTTTCGTCGCTCAGCCAACTACCGGCGCTGAGGGCGCGCCACGGTGTGCGGCCAATGGCTTGATCGAGGCGGGTCAGGCTGCCGGCGGGAACGGTGCGGAGTTTTTCCAGGGCAACGTCGGCGGCGGTGATTTGCACAAACGGGGCGATGTCACGTTGCAGAACCACCACGGGCTGGCGGGTGGTGTCTTCTTCCTGCGGCACAGGTGCCTGAGCGGTGGTTCCCGGTGTGGTGGTCGCGGGTTGCGCAACGGCGGCAGCGGCCGGTTGACGGTTTGACGTGAAGCCCCAGTAACCGGCAATGACAGCGCCCACCAGAGACAATCCGGCAAGACTCAAGATGAAACGGCTGTTCATGACGGCTCTCCCTTTCCTGCTGCTAACGACCTCGTCTATCCAACGAGAAAACTTCGCAATCAGGCAGCTATGAACATAAAACTATTTCGCTATTTGACCGTAGCGCAGCTAGAGCAAAACGCCATTACCGAAGGCTAAAAATCCAGTGAAAGTAAAACTTTACGATGAAATGTCATGTTTTTTGACGTCAACGAAACGACTAATACTTTCGTGTTAATGCGTATTTACAGTTGTTGGGTAGGGGAATGCCGACAATGCTGGTGCTGGCACAGGGGAATCATGTTGCGCTTATGCAACACCCGGTGCTCCAGGAGATAGGTCATGTCTTTTTCGAAGCTTGTTCAGAAGGTCAAATCGGAAGTCGCTTTTTACAAGGGGCTGATCAAGGATACCGAGGGTGCTTCGGGTATTGAGTACGCGATTATTGCTGCCATGGTGGCGGTGGTGCTTGCCGGATTCAGCACAGGCGTCAAAACCTCTATCACAACGACTTTCACGGCGATCAAAGCTGCGTTGTGACAAAGACGCCGGTCATCGGCGATTGTTTCAAAGTGATCCTAACGTCTGCGCTCAGTCCATTGCAGGGTTGCCTTATGAACGCTCCAGCATCGCCGCGACAGCAACTTCTTCTGGTCGATGACGAAGAAGATGCATTGCTCGAACTGGCGGAATTGCTGGAGGGTGAGGGGTTCAACTGTTTTACCGCTACGTCGGTCAAGCTTGCACTGCAACACCTGACGCGCTATCCCGATATCGCGCTGGTGATCACCGATTTGCGCATGCCGGAAGAGAGTGGCATGTCGCTGATCAAGCGTTTGCGCGACCATACTTCGCGGCAGCATTTGCCGGTGATTGTGATGTCCGGGCATGCGGATATGGACGATGTGAGTGACATGTTGCGGTTGCAGGTGCTGGATTTGTTTCGCAAGCCGATTTATCACGTGAGGTTGTTGGAGACTTTGAATAATTTGTTTCCGATGCCGCAGGTTTATTTGGTCAAGGGGTGATCTGCGTCTTGATTGATTTTGGTACATATCCGTTTCTTCGGTAACGGCTACTTATGGTTTCGCCCTTACGGCGAGTCCCTTTTGTCAAACGACACAAAAGGAACCAAAAGGTCTCGCCCCTTACGTACGGCACCTCGCTAGAGCTCGGTGTTCCTTCGCTCCGGCATTCATCCGGGGGCATCGCCTCCGGTCTGCTTCGCGACGACCTCCTCTCGATGTGTGCGGCTTCGCCGCACGGCGCTACGCGCCCACCCCCGGATAAACGCCTCCACTCAGCCTTCCGATGGGGCGGGTGGATCAAGATCAAAAGCGGCAGGCGAGCTAACGCTCGGCCTGTGGAGTGGTGAAAAGCTTGGGTGTACGCCGCGTTGCTCTACTGTGGGAGCTGGCTTGCCAGCGATGGCGGCCTGCCAGCCAACCAATTTCTTACGGATACACCCGTCTCCTGTGGGAGCCAGCCCGCTGGCGATGGCGCCCTCTCAGCCAACCCATCTCCTACAACTGATAACTAAAACTAACGCTATACCGCGGCCGCCGATTGAAAGTATCCAGCGCTTCCTCCGACATCGCCTTGGCCACCTCCAGCGCAATGTTGTAGTACCGGGCATCGCCAAACCGCAAACCCACCGCCGCCGATGACATGTCATTGGCCTTGACGGGCAAATCGTTGAACCAGGTCTTGGCCCGGTCCAGCACCACATACGGTTGCAGGACCCGCACCCAATTCCCCTCGCGATTGAAGCTGTAGTTCACCTCGTAGGCCACGCCCCAACCCTTGTCGCCGGATGCCTGGTCGTCGGGGTAGCCACGCCCGAAGTTTTGTCCGCCGAACACGGCGCGCTCGCTGTCGGGCAAGGTGTCGTCGCTCCAGTACAGCGCGGCGGACAGTACGCCTTGCCAGTTGTCGAAAAACTTGTCGCTTTGCACACCCGATAACCGCAGCCGGAAGAAGTCCAGGTCGAGGGTGGTGTTGTTGGTTTTTGCGCCCATGCCGTCGATGCCCTGATACAAGCCGCCGCTGAGGATACGCAGGCGTTGCGCGTCGGCTTTGCGCCAGTCGCTTTCGAACGCCAGGGCGCGGATGTCGGTGCGTTCTTCGACGCTGAGCGGGAAGCCAACCACCGTGTAGCGGGTCTTGTCATTGACCGCATAAAGACGCGAACCGGCGCTGAGCAATTCGTTGGGCGAGGCGATCACGGGATGACTGAAGCCGATCGAGTAGCGATCGTTTTCCCGATGGGGTTTGAGTTCGAGGCCGTTGTCCAGTTGCACATTCGTGCCCGGGTCGGCGCGGTAGCGCGAGGCGGATAGCGCCAGTTGCGTGCCTTCGGCATTGAGGAACTGGTTGTAGTCCAGACGGTAGTAATGTTCGTCATCATCGCCCGGTGGAAACAGGCCGCTGAGGCTCAGTTGTTCACCCATCACCGTCTGGGAATTGCTGCTCACACCGAGCAATGCCTGGAGACCGTTGCGATTGTCTTCGGTGGTGCTCATCGTACTGGTGAAAGGTTTGCGGCTGGCCTGGGCGATCAGTTGGGTTGCGCCGTCGGTGGTGCCCGGTGGCGGCACTTGCGCCTGCAAGCTCACGCCGGGGATGCGGCTCATCAGTGTGGTGTAGCGTTCGAACGTTTTGCGGGTCAGCGGTCGTTCGGCCTGGAGCTTGGCCACCAGTTTATCCAGCAAACCTTTGACCCGTCCGACGTCGCCCTGCAGTTGATAATCCTTGATGTAACCCTCCACCAGCACCACGCGCGCCACGCCGTTTTCGAACGTCTGTTGTGGCAGGAAGGCGTAGGACAGCAGGTAGCCATCCTGTTGATAGCGACGCGTGATGTTGCGGGTCGCCTCGATCAGATCGGCCATGCTGGTTTCGTGGCCCAGCAGCGGCTGATAGACCGCAGCCAGTTCGTTCAACGGGTAGATCGTCCCGCCTTCGATCTGCACGGTTTTCAGGGTGACTTTGGTGCCCATCATCAGCGGTTGGGCCCGGGTCGCGCCGGGTTCCGGGACTTGCAGTGGCGCGGCAGTCGGACGATAAGCGTCGGCGGGCAGGTTCGGCACGGGCAGGTTGCGGATGGTTTCGTTGCTATTGAGAAAACTGGGCAAGATGTCGGCGAGGAGGGGGGAGCTGAGGGGCAATAGCAGCAAGCAAGCCATAACGCGCATGGGACACTCCTTGTTTGCGTATGGATCTCCATGATCCAAAGAAAAGGCGGAAGACTGAGCAGGATCTTCCGCCTCCAACCAAGCGTAGGCGCTGTAGGTATGGCCGTCGATGCGGCCAGGTGCAAATCAGCGGCGGTTGCCGCCCAGTGCGCCGGTCAGTCCGCCCAGCACGCCACCGAGACCACCGGTTGTGCCAGTGCCGCCATTGACCAGGCCGCCGGCGGCAGTGACGGTCCCGCCCACGGTGGTGACTGTATTGCCCAGTGCGGTGACCACCGGGTTGGCGTTGCTGCCGGCAATCGC
Source organism: Pseudomonas sp. NFX98 (assembly GCF_047784845.1). Classification (NCBI taxonomy): domain Bacteria; kingdom Pseudomonadati; phylum Pseudomonadota; class Gammaproteobacteria; order Pseudomonadales; family Pseudomonadaceae; genus Pseudomonas; species Pseudomonas sp. NFX98. The sequence goes on from NZ_JBLNNF010000017.1 coordinate 148,163, forward strand.
GCCGCCGAGGTTGGCGACCGCAGCGCCGGCCTGGCCGGTTAGGCTGGCGACGGGGGCACCGATCCCGGTGGCGCCGCCGATGTTTTGGGTGAGCCCGGAAACGGCGGTTGTGACCGGGTTGATCGCGGCCCCAACGTTCGTACCGAGTGTGGCCAAAGGCGCGGTCGGGCCGGTGCTGGCGATGCCGCTGCCGCCGAGTGCGCCACCCACCGTCGCGATCAGATTGCCGCCGGCAACTCCATTCACTCCGGCTGCACTGACCACGCCATTGGTGTTGCCGATATTCAGTCCGGCACCGACGTTCACCACGGCGCCACCCACCGTTTCGAGCAAGCCGCTGCCGCCCGATCCGCTGCCATTGGACACCAGACCGCCCGCCTTGCCGACCGTGGTCCCGGTGTTGCTCAGTGCGCCGCCCACGGTGTTGGTCAATGCATTGCCATTGCCGGCATCGGTGACCTTATCGCCCACGCCATCGACGCTGTCGCCGACCTTCTTGACGATGCCTTTGAGTGGATCACCCAGACCGGTCGCGTCACCGATCTTGTCGGTGGTGCTCTCGACCATGGCGATCACCGGCACGAGTTTGTTGCCGACTTCTTTGGTCACCGAGCCCAAGGGACCGGTCGTGGTGGCGGTGCTCAGGGTGTCGCCTAGCATGGTGACTTTCTCGCCGACGCCATCCAGTACCGGTGCGACTCGGGTCACTACACCGCCGACGACAGGAACACTGTTGGTGGCGGTAGCGAGTTTGCCGCTGACATCGGACACGCCGTTGCCGACATCCTGCACCACGCCACCCACCGCCGACGCCGTGACGCCGAGACCGTTCGGATCGGTGCCCAGTTTGCCCAGGCCATTGGCGACGCCGTCGCCCAGTGTGCTCACCACGTTGCCGGTTGTGTTGGCCACGCTTTGCACCACGCCACCGACCACCGGCACTGAGCCCAGCGAGTCGCCGATCTGCCCGACACCCTCGCCGACGCCACCCACGGTGGTGCCGACATCCTGTATCAGCGTGGTGGTCACCAGCGGTGCCGCGCCGGGGTTGGTCGGGGTGGTGGGATCTGTCGGATCTGTCGGGTTGGTGGGATTGGTCGGGTCGGTGGTGCCGCCGCCAGTGCCACCCGTTCCGCCGCCACTGCCGCCCGTTCCTCCGGTGCCCGCCGTGGTTTCACTGTCCGGCGAGGAACTGTCGGAGCTGCTGTGATGGCCGCCACCGCCGCTGCTGCAACCGGCCAGGCCGAGGGAGAGAATGAGCGCCAATGCTGTTGCCGATTTGCACCACACTTGAGTGTTCATGAGTGAGAGTCCTTGCACCTGTAACAACGTCGTTGTCTTCGATGGCTGACCGGTTCTGTCGCCGGCCATGTCTTCGTCCGTTGTCCACATGACAATCGCAAGGGCTCTACGACGCCACTCTCAACTTGGTATTAAACCGTTTTATACAGGCGCTGGCGTGCTGCCCAAGTGCTAATACCTTGGGTATAGGCGCGGATGAAAATGCTTTTTAAATCAATGGCAGATGTTGGCGGGGCGGGATGGGGCGAGGGGATGAAAACTTAAGTGATATATACACAATTGACCATGTTTGAGCGCCGAAAAAGATCGCAGCCTGCGGTTGGAATGTATCCCCTTGTAGGAGCTGCCGCAGGCTCGGGCCGCGTTCGGACGATCTTTTGATCTGTCAGGCAATCGGCCGCCAATGCCCGACCATATGCTCAAGATCCCCGGCCCCGATCAATTGCAGATCACCACTGGACCCCGCCGCGCTGGCCAGCAATGCGACTTCGCTGGGCAGGCGCACCGGTTTTCTGAACTGCACCGCAATCTCGATGTTCGCCGTCGGCAGATGGTCGGCCAGCGCGGCCAGTGTGCGGGCCTTGTTCCATAGCCCGTGGGCGATGGCCGAGGGGAAGCCGAACAACTTTGCACTGGCCGCGCTCAGGTGAATCGGGTTGTAGTCGCCGGAGACTTTGGCGTAGCGCCGGCCGATGTCGGAAGGCGCTTTCCATTGCGCGACCTGCGTCAGCGTCAGCGTCGGAACGAGCACCTCTTCGACAGGCTCGCCTTCGAGCTTGACCCCACGACAGAGCATCTGGCTCTGCGCTTCCCACAACGGCCCCAACTGATCGTCCAGGGTCGTCAGCAGATCGAAGGTCGCCCCTTTGGCGTGAGGTTGCAGGTTCTGCACCTGCACGCTGACCCGCACTCGATTGACCCCGCCCATGGGTCGCAATATACGAATGCGATTGCTGAGGTGAATCAGCCCCAGCAGCGGAAACGGAAACTCTTTGGCGGTGAGCAATTGCATCTGCAAGGCGAAAGCGAGGATGTGCGGATAAGTCGGCGGCAGCAGGCTGTTGTCGGCGAAACCGCAGACTTGGCGATAGGCTGCCAGGCGTTTCGGGTCGACGTCGACCCAACAGCGCAAACCTGAATCGGGCAGGGTGGTGCCGGTAATTTTTCGTCGCGTCGCTGCTCGCGCGTAAAGCCCCGGCAGGCTTGGTTCGCGGTTGAGCGTGTGCCAGTCAGTGATCATGTTTAAGCCCCCAGAACACTTTGCCCGCAGACGCGCAAGGCCTGTCCGGTGAACGCGCCAGTGCCCGGTTGCGCCAGCCACGCCACCGCTTCGGCGACGTCTTGCGGCAGGCCGCCCTGGCCCAGCGAACTCATGCGCCGCCCGGCTTCGCGCAGGCCGAACGGAATGTGGGCGGTCATCTGGGTTTCGATGAAACCGGGCGCGACGGCGTTGATGCTGATGCCGCGTTCTTGCAGCAGCGGTGCCCAGGCTTGCGCCAGACCGATCAACCCGGCCTTGCTCGCCGCATAATTGGTTTGTCCGCGATTGCCGGCGATGCCGCTGATGGACGCCAGCAGGATCACCCGACCGTCGTCGCTCAGGCTGCCGTTGTCGAGCAAGGCCTTGGTCAGCACTTGCGGCGCATTGAGATTGACCGCGAGCACCGCGTCCCAGAATTCCGGGGTCATGTTGGCCAGGGTTTTGTCGCGGGTGATGCCGGCGTTGTGCACCACGATGTCGATGCCGTCCGGCAATTGTTCGATCAATTGCGTGGCGGCGTCTTCGGCGCAAATATCGAGGGTGATGCTGCGCCCGCCGAGGCGTGCGGCGAGGGCTTCGAGATCGGTTTTGGCGGGTGGCACGTCGAGCAGGATGACGTCGGCGCCGTCGCGGGCCAGGGTTTCGGCGATGGAGGCGCCGATGCCACGCGCCGCGCCGGTAACCAATGCCTTGCGCCCGGCCAGCGGTCGCGTCCAGTCACTCACCTGCGTATCGCAGGCGTTCAGGCGAATCACCTGGCCGGAGACGAACGCGCTTTTCGGCGAGAGGAAAAACCGCAGCGGCCCTTCCAGTTGATCTTCTGCACCTTCGCCGACATGGATCAGCTGCAAGGTGCCGCCGCTGCGCAGCTCTTTGGCCAGCGAGCGACTGAAACCTTCCAGAGCGCGCTGCACGCTGGCCGCGAACGGATCGCTCAGGGTCTGTGGATCACGCCCGAGAATCACCAGATGCGCGCAGTGATCGAGGTTCTTCATCAGTGGCTGAAAGAACTCGCGCAGCTGTTTGAGCTGATCGGTTTGCACCAGATCACTGGCATCGAACACCACGGCCTTGAGTTTCGGCCCGTGGCCGGGAATCCATGCAGTGGCCATCGAAGGCTCGGTGCCGTAGCTGTAGATCGCATCGGTCAGGCGGTTGGCGAAGGCGCTGACTTTCTCCGCCAGCGGCCCGCCACCGATCAGCAACGCACCGTCTACAGGCCGCAGCCGGCCTGCTTGCCAGCGTTCCAGGCGGGTCGGCGAAGGCAGGCCCAGGGCCCCGACCAGACGATGGCCGATGGAGGAATTGGCGAAGTCGATATAGCGGTCAGACATGGAACGCGCTCCGAAAGCTGGGGTTCAAAGTGTGGACCATGAATGGCGATCAGTCGTTCGATCCACGAGATTAGGCCTACGCTTGATCACAGCACATCGGTTGATCCCGAATTCTCTGTGACCATGCAATCCCTGTAGGAGCCGAGCTTGCTCGCGATGGCGGTGGGTCAGTCGACTTCAATGTAGCTGAGATACCGCCATCGCGAGCAAGCTCGGCTCCTACAAGGGAGCGGTGTTCAAACTTGATTTATCGAAGGAGCTTTTCATGACTCAACTGCACCGCGTCGCGATCATCGGCGGTAACCGGATTCCTTTCGCCCGTTCCAACGGACCGTACGCCACCGCCAGTAACCATGACATGCTCACCGCCGCGCTCGAAGGTCTGATCGAACGCTACAACCTGCATGGCCTGCGCATCGGTGAAGTGGTTGCCGGGGCAGTGCTCAAGTTGTCGCGAGACATGAACCTCACCCGCGAGTGTGTGCTCGGCTCACGGCTATCGCCTTCGACCCCGGCCTACGACATCCAGCAAGCCTGCGGCACCGGGTTGGAAGCGGCGTTGCTGGTGGCGAACAAGATTGCCTTGGGCCAGATCGAGTGCGGCATTGCCGGAGGCGTCGACACCACATCGGATGCGCCGATCAGTGTCAGCGAAGGCCTGCGCAAGATCCTGCTGCAAGCCAACCGCGCCAAGAGCACCGGCGATAAACTGAAAACTTTCCTGCAATTGCGGCCACGGGATTTCATCCCCGAGTTCCCGCGCAACGGCGAGCCGCGCACCGGTCTGTCCATGGGGCAGCATTGCGAGTTGATGGCGCAGACCTGGAACATTTCTCGCGAAGCTCAGGATCAACTGGCGCTGGAGAGCCATCAGAAACTCGCCGCGTCCTACGCCGAAGGTTGGCACAACGATCTGATGACACCGTTCCTCGGCCTCACCCGCGACAACAACCTGCGCCCGGATTCAACGTTGGAAAAGCTTGCCGCACTCAAACCGGCTTACGAGAAAAGCGCCAAGGGCACGTTGACCGCAGGAAACTCCACGCCGTTGACCGATGGCGCGTCGCTGGTGTTGCTGGGCAGCGAGCAATGGGCCAAGGAGCGCGGCTTGCCGATTCTTGCCTACCTGCGCGATGGCGAAGCGGCGGCGGTGGATTTCGTCAACGGTGCCGAAGGCTTGCTGATGGCGCCGGTGTACGCCGTGCCGCGCTTGCTGGCGCGCAACGGCCTGACTTTGCAGGATTTCGACTACTACGAAATCCACGAAGCCTTCGCCGCGCAAGTGCTCTGTACCTTGAAGGCCTGGGAAGATCCGGAGTACTGCAAAACCCGCCTCGGCCTCGATGCGCCACTGGGCTCGATCGACCGCAGCCGACTCAACGTCAAAGGCAGTTCACTGGCAGCGGGGCATCCGTTTGCCGCTACGGGTGGGCGCATTGTTGCCAACCTGGCGAAGCTGTTGGATGCGGCGGGGAAGGGGCGTGGGTTGATTTCGATTTGTGCGGCGGGCGGGCAGGGTGTGACTGCCATCATCGAACGTTGAAAATTGTTATGGGTTGAAACCAGAAACCTGTGGGAGCTGGCTTGCCAGCGATGGGGACCGCGCATATGACATCTCTGTTGCCTGACACACCGCTATCGCTGGCAAGCCAGCTCCCACAGGGGATTAGCGGTGTTGAATAGATTGGGGGCATGAATTAACTTCGCTCTCATCAGCCGTCTCGCAACACAAGGCTCGTCAATGCCGACCAACGGACAAATCTCCCTCGAACGCAGCATCCCGCCGATCACCGCGCTACCGCGCCCGCTGTACGCCCGGGTGGAGAGCCTCAATGCCGGTTCGTGGACGCCGTCCCATCGCCACGACTGGGTGCAGTTTTCCTACGCCATCAGCGGCGTTCTCGGCGTGCACACCGCCGAGGGCAGTTTCTTCGCGCCGCCGCAGTGGGGGATCTGGATTCCGGCGGATCTTGATCATCAGGTGGTGACATCTATGCGCGCCGAGATGCGCAGCCTGTACGTACGTCGCGAAGATTGCCAGTGGGCCGACGGGCGTTGTCGGGTGCTGGAAGTGACGCCGCTGGCCCGGGAGCTGATCAAGAGTTTTTGTTTGTTGCCGGTGGAGTATCCGCAAGGCGACAGTCAGGAAGCGCGGCTGGTGGGTGTGTTGCTGGATCAATTGGCGACGCTGCCGGAAGTCGGATTTTCCCTGCCGTTGCCACGCCATGAACGGTTGTTGGGATTGTGCAACGAGCTGATCGAAAACCCCGAGCAACACGCGACCTTGCAGGCATGGGCAGAGCGCTTGGGCACGTCGGAGAAAACCCTGATGCGTTTGTTCCAGCGCGAAACCGGGTTGAGTTTTCGCGGCTGGCGCCAGCGTATGCGGCTATTGTCGTCGTTGAGTTTGCTGGAGGAGGGGGACAGTGTGACCAATACTGCATTGGCCTGCGGGTATGACTCGACGTCGGCGTTTATTGCGGCGTTCAAGGGGTTGTTCGGGTTTACGCCGGGGGAATTGTTCAGGCAGTAATGGGGCTAAAAGATCGCAGCCTGCGGCAGCTCCTACAGGGTATGCACCGATCCCGTGTAGGAGCTGCCGCAGGCTGCGATCTTTTGATCTTCAGGTTCTGAACCGGCGAACCAACCCATCCAGCTCATTCGACAACCCGGCCAGGCTCTGGGAATCCAGGCGCGCCGAGTTGGCCAGTTCCGCCACCAGTTGCGCATCGCCATGGATCTGGCTGATATGGCGGTTGATGTCTTCGGCCACTTGGTGCTGTTGTTCCGCCGCCGTGGCGATCTGGGTGTTCATGTCGCGGATTACGTCCACCGACTCGCGGATCTGCCCGAAACTGCTGCGTGCTTCGCCGATGCGGGTGACCGATTGCTGCGATACTTCCAGGCTCGCATGCATTTGCTGGGTCACCTGGCTGGTGCGCTTGGCGAGGTTGCCCAGCAGCCCGTCGATTTCTGCCGTGGAATCGGCCGTGCGCTTGGCCAGCGCCCGCACTTCGTCGGCCACCACCGCAAATCCACGACCTTGTTCACCGGCGCGTGCCGCTTCGATGGCCGCGTTCAGGGCCAGCAGGTTGGTCTGTTCGGCGATCGAGCGAATGGTCCCGAGGATCGACTGGATGTCGTTGCTGTCGCGCTCAAGCTGTTGCATCGACTGCGCTGACTGTTCGATTTCCTGGCTCAGGCGATCCACGCTGTTTACCGCCGCATCGATCTGTTGCTGACCTTCACGGGCCTGACGCTGGCCGCTGTCCGCCGACTCGGCGGCCTGGCTGCAAGAGCGTGCCACTTCGTTCGCGGTGGCGACCATTTCGTGGAACGCCGTGGACACCATGTCCACCGCTTCACGCTGGCGCCCGGCGGCTTCAGCCATGTCGCTGGAAACCTGGGTCGAGCTCTTCGAGGTGGCGAGAATCTTGGTCGCGGCGCCGCCGATGCTCTGGATCAGGCTGCGAATCGCGGTGAGGAACTGGTTGAACCAGTTGGCCAGTTGCGCGGTTTCATCGCTGCCACGCACTTGCAGGTTCTTGGTCAGGTCACCTTCACCTTGGGCGATGCCTTCCAGGCCGTCGGCCACGCTGCGGATCGGCCGCACGATGACGCTGGCGAAACTGGCACCGACAATGGCGAAGACCACGGCCAGCACGGCGGCGATGATCGCGATCAACCAGGTCAGTTGGGTCGCGGTGCTCATCACGTCGCTTTGCTTGATCAGGCCGATGAAGGTCCAGCCCAGTTGCTCGGACGGCCAGACGTTGGCCATGTAGCGTTCGCCGTTGAGTTCGACTTCGACCAGGCCTTTGCCGGCCTTGGCCAGTTGCGCATAACCGTCGCCGAGGCTGCCAAGGGCTTTGAAGTTGTGTTCCGGTTGCTTCGGATCGACCAGCACGGTGCCGGAGTTTTCCAGCAGCATCAGGTAGCCGGTTTCGCCGAGCTTGATCTGTTTGACCAGTTCGGTGAGCTGTTTGAGCGACACGTCGATGCTGACCACGCCGCCGTTGGTGCCCAGCTTGTTGTCGATGGTGCGTACGGTGCTGACATAGGACGTATCGTTTTCGGCCCAGTAATAGGCCTCGGTACGGAACGGCTTACCCGGTTTGGCCTGGGCCGCCTTGTACCACGGACGCTGGCGCGGATCGTAGTTGGCCAGCTTGGCATCGTCCGGCCACGACACATAACCACCCGCGGCGGTGCCGAGAATCGCGTAGGCATAGGATGGGTGAGCGTTGCCCAGGTCCTGCAGGAAACCGAAGAGTTTTTTGTCCGACTCGCCCTGAGGAATGCTGGCGGCGTTGGCGCTCATGTAGGTCTTGAGGCTGTCGTCGGAGTTGGTGATCAGCGGTTGCTTGGCCAGATACTCGACGTTCTGGCTGATGCCGTCGAAGAACAGTTGCATGGCATTGCTGACCTGACGGATTTCGCGACCGCTGTTGTCGACGAATTCGTCCTTGGCATCACTGCGCAAGTTCAGCACAACGAGGGTGGCGACCAGCACCACGGGCAAGCAGGCGATGATTGCAAACGCCCAGGTCAACTTCTGTTTGATGTTCATCCGCGCTCCAGATTTTCTTGTAGGCCCACGCAGTGCAGATGACTCGCGGTTTTTTGGCAGCCGTAAACGTTTTTTGGTCAACCCGGGTCCATGAGTGCGACATCGCTATTGTTGGTGCTGCAATTGTCGGACAAATCAGTTTGTCACTAAGGACTTCGGCTGTTGTCGGAGGAAATTGAGGCCTGTTCCGAAAAATCCTGCGAACGGTCGTGTCCAGGTGTCAGCTTCTGTCACAAATGCCCATGCAGCCCCCGGACAACAAGTGCTTCAGGCTCGGTTATGATCCGGGGCGGACGGGGGATGGGGCGCAGGTTTTCGTGATGAAACCGGCACATTGTGTGCATCTGCAATGTTCATAGGTCGGCACCCCCTCCCCCGATTGGGTGGATTGCCGTATAACGAATGACTTTCGCGTGTTTGGTAATAAAGGACCCACAATAAAAGCTGATGAAGACTCCAAAACGCATTGAACCCCTGATCGAGGACGGTCTGGTCGACGAGGTGCTGCGCCCACTCATGAGTGGTAAAGAAGCAGCTGTTTACGTAGTGCGCTGCGGTAACCAGTTACGTTGCGCGAAGGTCTACAAGGAGGCGAACAAACGCAGTTTCCGTCAGGCGGCCGAGTATCAGGAAGGCCGCAAGGTGCGCAACAGCCGTCAGGCCCGGGCCATGGCCAAGGGTTCCAAGTTTGGTCGCAAGGAAACCGAAGACGCCTGGCAGAACGCTGAAGTGGCGGCACTGTTCCGCCTGGCCAACGCCGGTGTCCGGGTGCCCAAGCCGTATGACTTCCTTGAAGGCGTGCTGCTGATGGAATTGGTGGCCGACGAGTACGGCGATGCCGCGCCGCGTCTGAACGACGTGGTGCTGGAGCCAGACCAGGCGCGCGAGTATCACGCGTTTCTGATTTCGCAGATCGTGCTGATGCTGTGTACCGGCCTGGTGCACGGTGACCTTTCCGAGTTCAACGTGCTGCTGACTCCGACCGGCCCGGTGATCATCGACTTGCCGCAAGCCGTGGACGCAGCGGGCAACAACCACGCGTTCAGCATGCTGGAGCGGGATGTGGGCAACATGGCGTCCTATTTCGGCCGGTTTGCGCCGGAGCTGAAAAAGACCAAGTACGCCAAGGAAATGTGGGCCTTGTTCGAAGCGGGCACCTTGCACCCGGCCAGCGTATTGACCGGCGAGTTCGACGAACCGGAAGAGTTGGCCGACGTGGGTGGCATCATGCGCGAGATCGAGGCCGCGCGCCTTGATGAAGAGCGCAAGCAAGCGGCCCGTGCCGCTGATGACGCACCACCCAACAAAGCCGAAGAGCCGCCTCCGCCGTGGATGCAGTGATCGGTTAAACAAAAACCCGGCTTCGGCCGGGTTTTTTGTAGTCCCCTGTAGGAGCTGCCGAAGGCTGCGATCTTTTGATCTTTGCTTCTAAAATCAAAAGATCGCAGCCTTCGGCAGCTCCTACATACAAGCCGATTTTCAGTTGCAACACCCCGACTCGAGATTCTTCAAAATCGGACAATCCGGCCGGTGATCCCCCTGACAGTGCTCAACCAGATCCTGCAACGTATCGCGCAACTGCCCCAGTTCGCGGATCTTCTGGTTCAACTCATCGATATGCTGCCGGGCCAGGGCCTTCACATCGGCGCTGGCGCGCTGGCGGTCCTGCCACAGGGTCAGCAGCTTGCCGACCTCTTCGAGGGAAAACCCCAGGTCCCGGGAGCGCTTGATGAACGCCAGCGTATGCAGGTCGTCATCGCCGTACATCCGATAACCGCTGTCGGTGCGATGGGCCGCCTTGAGCAAACCGATGGACTCGTAATAACGGATCATTTTTGCGCTCAGGCCACTATGGCGAGCCGCTTGGCCGATGTTCATCGGTTGTCCTCCAGATCCTTGGGCTTCCAGGTTTTCAACAGTAACGCATTGCTGACCACGCTGACGCTCGACAATGCCATCGCCGCACCGGCCAGCACCGGATTGAGGAAACCGAAGGCCGCCAGTGGAATGCCGATCAGGTTGTAGACGAAGGCCCAGAACAGGTTCTGCCGGATCTTCGCGTAGGTCTTGCGGCTGATCTCCAGCGCCGCCGGCACCAGACGCGGATCGCCACGCATCAGGGTGATCCCGGCTGCATGCATGGCCACATCGGTGCCGCCGCCCATGGCGATGCCGATGTCAGCCGCCGCCAAGGCCGGTGCATCGTTGATGCCGTCACCGACCATTGCCACCACGCCGGTTTTCTTCAGCGCCGCGACGGTGGCGGCTTTGTCCGCCGGCAGCACTTCGGCGTGTACGTCGGTGATGCCCAGCGCCTCGGCGACGACTTTGGCACTGCCGCGATTGTCACCGGTCAGCAGGTGGCTGCTGATGTGCCGTGCATTGAGTTGCTGCACCGCTTGCAGAGCGCCGGGCTTGAGCGTGTCACCGAAGGCGAACAGGCCCAACACTTTCGGCGCGGGGCTTTGCTCGATCAGCCAGGACAGCGTCCGGCCCTCGGTTTCCCACGCAGTGGCTGAGTCAGCCAAAGCGCCTGTGCTCAGACCGCTTTCTTCCAGCAGGCGCCGGTTGCCCAACGCCAAACGACGACCATCCAGGTTGCCAGCGATACCGCGCCCGGTCAGGGATTGGCTGTCAGTGACATCGGCCACGGACAAATCGCGTTCTTTACACGCATCCAGTACAGCTTTGGCCAATGGATGCTCGCTGCCCCGTTGCAGAGCTCCGGCCCATTGCAGCAGGGTGGCTTCGTCACCATCGACGGCACTCAAGTGGGCGATACGCGGCGTGCCCGAAGTCAGGGTGCCGGTCTTGTCGAACACCACCGAACTGACTTCATGGGCACGCTCCAGCGCTTCGGCGTCCTTGATCAGAATCCCGTAACGCGCCGCCACGCCAGTACCAGCCATGATCGCCGTCGGCGTAGCCAGACCCAGTGCACAAGGGCAGGCGATCACCAGCACCGCGACGGCGTTGATCAGCGCGGTTTCCAGCGGCGCGCCATACAGCCACCAACCGACCAGCGTCGCCAACGCCAGCAGCAGGACCACCGGGACGAAAATCTGGCTGACTTTATCCACCAGTTTCTGGATCGGGGCTTTCGCCGCTTGAGCGTCTTCCACCAGACGGATGATGCGGGCCAGCACGGTTTCCGCGCCAAGTGCTTGCGTGCGAACCAATAGCCGACCTTCACCGTTGATTGCGCCACCGGTTACCTTGTCTCCGGGTTGTTTGGGCACCGGCAGGCTTTCGCCGCTGATCAACGCTTCATCGGCATGACTCTGGCCTTCGACCACTTCACCGTCCACCGGGAAACGTTCGCCGGGTTTGACCATTACCAGATCATTGAGGCGCAGGGCGCTGATGGCGACGTCCCGTTCTTGGCCGTCAATCACCTGAATCGCCCGCTCCGGACGTAACGCTTCAAGGGCGCGAATGGCGCTGGCGGTCTGGCGCTTGGCGCGGCTCTCCAGATATTTGCCCAGCAACACCAGAGCGATCACCACCGCCGAGGCTTCGAAATACAGATGCGGCATGCGGCCTGCAGCGGTGGCCCACTCGTAGACACTCAAGCCATAACCGGCGCTGGTGCCGAGCGCGACCAGCAAATCCATGTTGCCGGCACCGGCGTGCACGGCTTTCCACGCGGCCACATAAAACCGTGCGCCGAAGATGAATTGCACCGGTGTGGCCAAGGCGAATTGCGCCCAGGCCGGCAGCATCCAGTGCACGCCGAACGGTTGCAGCAGCATCGGTAACACCAGCGGCAAGGCGAGGGCGATGGCCGCGATCAAGGCCCAGCGCTCGCGGTGCAGACGGGATTGTTGATTGTCGGTTTGTGGGTGCTCGGCTTCCCAGACGCTCGCGGCGTAACCCGCCTTGGTCACGGCAGAAATCAAGGCTTGCGGATCGATCTGCCCGAGCAGTTCCAGGTGCGCGCGTTCGTTGGCGAGGTTGACGCTGACGCTCTTCACCCCCGGCACTTTGTTCAGTGCCCGCTCGACGCGACCGACGCAGGAGGCGCAGGTCATGCCGTCGATGCTCAGTTCAATCGACTGCTGCGGCACGCTGTAACCGGCCTTTTGCACCGCATCCATCAAGGCTGGCAGGCTGTCGGCAGGCGCCTGAACCCGGGCCTGTTCGGTGGCCAGGTTGACGCTGACGGCACTGGCGCCGATGACTTTGCTCAAGGCACGCTCGACACGCCCGGCGCAACTGGCGCAGGTCATGCCGGCAATCGGCAGATCGAAAGTGGTGGATTCGGACATCGGTCGCGCTCCCTGTAGAAGATGCCTACAGGATCAACCTTGCCATGCTGGCAAGGTCAAGCGCCATTTTCAAAGCAAAAGTTCGCAGCCTTCGGCAGCTCCTACAAAATTATGTGTACGCCTGTAGGAGCTGCCGAAGGCTGCGATCTTTTCACAGACGACTCAGTACCCCAAGCCTGCGCGTTTCAGGTACATCCCTTCCTGCGTCATCGCAATCCGGTACTTGAGCACGTCGCCGGCCCTGAGCTGGATGTCCTGCGAACCCGGTGCGAGCATGCCCGGGTTGCAGCCCGCTGCCTGACCCGGCAGCAGTTTGAGGCGCAGGGACACATTGCCCGGCGGCAGGTTGAACGAAGTGCTTTGCTCTTGAAACAGCCGCGCCGCCAATTGATCCTGGATATACACGCCGATCTCGCAATTGGTCGCGACTTCCAGGCGCTCGCGGGAAATGATCAGCACGCCATAGTCCTCCCCGGCGGCATGGGCCGAGGGCAGGGCGGCGAAAAGGCTGAGGAAGCCAAACAGGCTGAAAGCTGACCAGCGCATGGCTGAATCTCCTGAGTCGAGTCATAGATGAACGCAGCTTGGCCGAGCGCGGCGCCGATTGCCAGCCCGGCAGATCACTGCAGAACTTGACCTTGCCACGGTGGCAAGCTCAAGACTGTACTCAGCCTCATTCATGAGCCTCATTAAAGGAGTCATTCCATGCAAGTGTTCAATGTTGAAGGTATGTCCTGCGGTCACTGCGTCAGGGCCATCACTCAGGCTGTTCAGGCTCAGGACCCGGCAGCCAGCGTGCGCGTCGATCTGGCGGCGAAAGAGGTCGGTGTCGAAAGCGCGCTCACCGCGCAGCAGGTGATCGACGCGATCAGTGAAGAAGGCTACAGCATCAAATTAGCCTGATCTTTTTAATAGTTAGCGAGCTATCGGAATGTTCAAGGCGTCCATGCGCGGCTAGACTGTCGGGCTGCCGACCTCTGCCTCACTGGATGCCTGATGAACTTCCGCACAATTCTGATTCTTGGCGCCTTGAGCGCATTCGGTCCGCTGGCGATCGATTTCTACCTGCCCGCGTTCCCGGCCATGGCGCTTGCCTTCGGCACTGACGAAAAACACGTTCAACTCACGCTGGCCGCGTATTTCCTCGGCTTGTCCATTGGCCAACTGGCTTACGGACCGGTAGCGGATCGTTTCGGGCGGCGCCTGCCATTGCTCATGGGCGTTGGCCTGTTCACCGCCGCTTCGCTGGCGTGCGCCTATGCGCCGAACCTGGAATGGCTGATCGGCGCACGCTTCGTCCAGGCACTGGGCGGTTGCGCAGGGATGGTGATCTCGCGGGCGGTGGTCAGTGATAAATGCGATGCAGTGGGCTCGGCAAAAGTCTTTTCGCAGCTGATGTTGGTGATGGGCCTGGCGCCGATCCTCGCGCCGATGCTCGGCGGTCTGTTGGTGAACACCACAGGTTGGCAGTCGATCTTTCTGGTGCTGACCGGTTTCAGCGCACTGGCCGGTTTAGCCGTCGCACTCGGATTGCCGGAAAGCATGCCCGCCCATCTGCCACGCCAACCGTTGTCAGGGGCGCTGAGACAATACGGTCGGTTGGTGAAGGAGCCGGTATACCTCGGCCATGCGCTGACCGGTGGTATCGCCATCGCCGGGATGTTTTCCTACATCGCGGGTTCGCCGTTCGTCATCATCAAGCTTTATGGCATCCCGGCCGAGCATTTCGGCTGGTTCTTCGGTGCCAATGCGGCGGGCTTCATTCTGGTGGCGCAGGTCAACGCACGATTGCTGGCCAAGCGTGGGCCGGCATTCCTGTTGACGCGCGCCGTGTGGGTTTACCTGGGCGCCGGGCTGGCTTTGCTTGCCGTGAGTGCAATGCACACGGCACAACTGTGGCCGTTGTTGATTCCACTGTTCATCTGTATCGCCAGCCTCGGCTGCATCCTGCCCAACGCGTCAGCGTGCGCGATGAACGGCCAGGGTGCTCGCGCCGGCAGCGCTTCGGCGATGCTCGGTTGCCTGCAATTCAGCGTCGCCGCCGGTGCGGCCGCGCTGGTGGGTGTTTTGCACGATGGCAGCGCCATGCCGATGGCCATGGTCATCAGCCTGTGCGGAATTCTGGTGGTGAGCGTGGCGATGCTCACCCGGCGTTTGCAAAATGCCCGGGCACTGGCGCAAGCCCAGGTTTGAGAGCGATTCAGCCGGCAGCGCGCTGCGAGTGAAGGGCGGGGATTGGGTGAGGGGCTTGAATGCGTGCTTCAAGGGTGCGCATGAAATTTCGGGCTTCGGTTTCGCTGCGGAAGGTTACCGCATGCTGGTCCAGGCGGACCTGCCACTGGGATTTTGCCAATTCTTTTATCAGGATCTTCATAGCTGAACTCCTCTTGTAAAAGACGTCTAGTGAAAGATGTTTCGTAAAAGGGTGCCTCGCAGGAAATTCGATTGTAGACCTGAATACGATCGCTATTGTGACAAGGGTCAACTGTCGGACTGACGGTTTGTAACAAAAAACATCGCAGGCTCCGGGTCAGCCTGCGATGTTTTTTTTCGGGTGTTTAGAACCCTTCCAGCACAATCTTGCCCTTGGATTTGCCGCTTTCCAGCAGGGCATGAGCACGACGCAGATTCGCCGCATTGATGGTGCCGAAGTGTTCGCCAACCGTGGTTTTCAGTGTCCCGGCATCGATCAGCTGCGCCACGCGGTTGAGCAGGTTGTGTTGCTCGATCATGTCCGCAGTTTCGAACAGCGAGCGGGTGTACATGAACTCCCAATGCAGCGACAGGCTCTTGCGTTTGAGCTTGGTCACGTCGAGGGATTTCGGGTCATCGATCAGCGCCAGTTTGCCCTGTGGCGCCAGCGCCTCGACCAATTGATCCAGGTGATGGTCAGTCTGGGTCAGGCTGGCAACGTGGGTCACTTGATTGATGCCGGCGCGCTTGAGCTCTTCGCTCAGTGGCTGGCTGTGATCGATCACCTGATCGGCGCCCAACTCTTTCACCCAGCTCTGGGTTTGCGGACGCGAAGCGGTGCCGATCACCTTCAGACCGGTGAGCTGTTTGGCCAATTGCGTCAGGATCGAGCCGACACCGCCGGCTGCACCGACGATCAGAAGGCTCTGGCCTTCGTCGGTTTTACCTTCGCGCACTTGCAGGCGTTCGAAGAGCAATTCCCATGCGGTGATCGCCGTCAGGGGCAGGGCGGCGGCTTCAGCGAAACCCAGGGTTTTCGGCATATGGCCGACGATCCGCTCATCCACCACATGCAGTTCGCTGTTGCCGCCAGCGCGGGCAATGGAGCCGGCGTAGAACACTTTGTCCCCAGCCTTGAACAAGGTCACTTCACTGCCGACGGCTTTGACCACACCGGCCACGTCCCAGCCCAGCACTTTGGCGGCGCCACCTTCAGGCTGGACGTTCTGACGGACCTTGGTGTCCACCGGGTTGACCGAAATGGCTTTGACCTCCACCAACAGGTCGCGCGGCCCGGCGAACGGCTCCGGCAGTTCGATGTCTTGCAGGGATTTTTCGTCGCTGATCGGCAGGGACGCGTAATAGGCAATGGCTTTCATCAATAACTCCGCGAATTAACTGGATAGAAGAACAAATCAGGCGAGGGTGCGCAGGCGCTTGAGTTCGAAATGTTCGAGGAAGTCAGGGGCCTTGGCGCGGAAGTTCTGGATATGCGCACTGTCGTCGTGGGCTTGCAGGGCTTCGTCGCTGCTCCAGTGTTCGATCATGTAGAAGGCCAGCGGATTGGCCTGATCCTGATGCAGGTCGTATTGCCCGCAACCGGCTTCGGCGCGGGTCGGTTCCACCAGCGCCCGCAGGTGTTGTTCAAGGGCATCCTGCTGGCCGGGTTTGGCGATGAGGGTGGCAATAGCGGTAAAAGGCTGGGACATCGGCGACTCCGGGAACGGGCTGAATTCGATGGGCAGATGATTGGCTATTTCTCCTGAAGATAAAAGCCGCTAAAAGAGCAGTCTCTTTCAATATTTTTTTGATAATCGGGGCTTCAAATGCTGCGTTTCGATGACTTGCAGTTGTTCGTTCGGGCGGCGGACCTCGGCAGCCTGTCGGCGGCTGCGCGGGGCATGGACATGTCGGCGGCGGTGGCCAGCGCGGCGTTGAAGCGCATCGAACAGCAACTCGGTGTCCGCTTGCTCGCCCGCTCGACCCGCAGCTTGCGCCTGACCGCCGAAGGTGAAGGCTTTCTCGAATATGCCCGCGCGGCCCTGAGCAACCTCGACGAAGGTCGGCGTTTGTTGGCCAGTGGCCAGGATCAGGTCAGCGGTGTGTTGCAACTGTCGGCGCCATCGGACTTCGGTCGCAACCTGCTGCTGCCGTGGCTGGACGAGTTTCAGCGCGAACATCCGAAACTCACCGTGCGTTTATTGCTGGGTGACCGCATCGCCGATCTGTTCCGCCAACCGGTGGACATTGCCCTGCGCTACGGCGAGCCGGAAGACTCCAGCCTGGTGGCACTGCCCATCGCCCCGCAAAACCGCCGCGTACTGTGTGCCGCGCCGAGTTATCTGGCCCGACATGGCGAGCCACGGCAACTGGAGCAGTTGGCTCAGCACAATTGCTTGCTGTTCATGCTCGGCAGCCGGGTCCACGACCACTGGAGTTTTCACGATGGCAAACGCGAGGTCGGCCTGACCGTCAGCGGTGACCGTTTCAGTGACGATGCCGATGTCGTGCGCCTGTGGGCGGTGGCAGGAGCCGGGATTGCCTACAAATCGTGGCTCGATGTGGCCGCCGATGTGCTCGCCGGTCGCTTGAAGGTACTGATGCCGGAGCTGCTCTGTGAGCGTGCACCGCTGAATCTGTTGTGCGCCCATCGCGCACAATTGAGTAAGCCGGTGAACCTGTTGCGGGAAATGCTTGCCAGTCGTTGCGCCCGGTTGAGCAGTCATTTTCCGGGGTTCTCGGGAATCGATCATTAGTCGCAGGCAAAAAGCGAAATTTCCCTCAGGAACTATCACCTTCACCGGTTTGCGGAGGGCAGGAACCTGCGCTCAACCCGCCTATACTAGCGCTCGCCTCATGTACGCAGCGTTCATCGCAATAGTGCAGCCATGCTCGATTCGGCTGTGCCCCATGCCCCATCACCAGACCTCTGCAACCGGTGCCCGGTGATGGTGGGTATGAGCGAAGGTGTTGCCTGGTTTGTGGCGGTTTCCACGTCTTGGCCGACGGCACAATACTGGTCAAGATGTCTCCGAGCAGTAGACGAAACGATTCAACAGGGAGTGAATTCATGGAACATGCACCTTGCATCAGCCAGATAGCCACCTTACTGGCTGACCCAAAGCGCAGCACAATGATGTGGGCCTTGATGGACGGCTCGGCGCGCCAAGCCGAAGAACTGGCCCTGTTGGCCGGGCTGTCACCGTCTTCGGCCAATGCCCACCTGGGGCGCTTGTCTGCCGGAGGTCTGTTGAAAGTCGAAACCCGCGCACGCAAACGCTTCTTCCGTCTGGCTGCCCCCGAAATCGGTGCCGCGATCGAAGCGTTGGCCAGTGCCACGCTGGCCAGCGCCCCCCAGGACATCCCGGATATTTTCAAACGCACCCCGCCCTTGGCGAAACCTCAGGCGCTGCGCTCGTCATTGTTGCGCGCGCGACTTTGCGACGACCATTTGGGTGGCACGCTGGCGGCGGATATGTACCAGCGCTTGCTGGATGCCGGCTGGATTGAGCAGTTTGATCAACGGATCACGATCACACTCAAGGGCTCCACCGAGTTGGCGGCGCGTGGTGTATTCATCCAGGCACTGGCCCATCGTAATGGCAAGTCTGCGTGTGCCTGTCCTGACTGGAGCGAAAGGCGCCCGCACATGGGCGGGGCGTTGGGAGCGGCGTTGTTGCAGCTGTTCATGCAATCGGGCTGGTTGAGCCTGCCCAACGATTCGCGTGCCTTGCAGGTCACCGCTGCCGGGCAGCGTGAAATCCACCGATTCGCCAGGGACACCGAGCTGGAGATGGCGCTTTAAGGGCCGAACACCAAACCTGTAGGAGCGAGCCTGCTCGCGATGGAGTGTCAGTTGACGCGTGCCCGACTGATACACCATCGCGAGCAAGCTCGGCTCCTACAATGCGATTTGCTTGTTTAAGGTTTCACCAACCGCGCATCCAGGCTGTTCTGCGCCAGGCGCTTGGCCTGATCCTGGGTCATGCCCAGATCGGTGTACAGCGCATGGAAGTTCTCGGTGACATAACCGCCGAAGTACGCCGGGTCATCGGAGTTCACGGTCACTTTCACGCCACGTTCGAGCATTTCGAGAATGTTGTGCTGCGACATGTGATCGAACACGCAAAGCTTGGTGTTGGACAGCGGGCACACGGTCAGCGGGATCTCCTCGTCGATGATCCGCTGCATCAGGCGCTCGTCTTCGATGGCGCGCACGCCATGGTCGATGCGCTGGATTTTCAGCAGGTCGAGGGCTTCCCAGATGTACTCGGGCGGGCCTTCTTCACCGGCGTGGGCGACGGTCAGGAAGCCTTCGTGGCGGGCGCGGTCGAACACGCGCTGGAACTTGCTCGGCGGGTGGCCCATCTCCGAACTGTCCAGACCGACGGCGACAAACGCATCGCGGAATGGCAGCGCCTGGTCGAGGGTTTTTTCCGCTTGTTCTTCGCTCAAGTGACGCAGGAAACTCAGGATCAAACCGCTGGTGATGCCCAGTTGCTGTTCACCGTCCTTCAGCGCTGCGGCGATGCCGTTGAGCACCACTTCAAACGGGATGCCACGGTCGGTGTGGGTCTGCGGATCGAAGAACGGTTCGGTGTGAATCACGTTCTGTGCTTTGCAGCGCAGCAGGTACGCCCAGGTCAGGTCGTAGAAATCCTGGGACGTACGCAGCACATCCGCGCCCTGGTAATACAGGTCGAGGAATTCTTGCAGGTTGTTGAAGGCGTAGGCCTTGCGCAGGGTTTCGACGTCGCTCCACGGCAGGTCGATCTTGTTGCGTTCGGCCAGGGCGAACAGCAACTCGGGTTCCAGCGAACCTTCAAGGTGCAGGTGCAGTTCTGCCTTGGGCAGGGCATTCAGCCAGTCGTACATAATTCTTTTCTCATCAGGTGCAATGGTCGCCATTCTACAGATGCTAGCCGCAACAATTGGTAAAACCTGACCAGCCGGTTCATTACACGGTTTCCTGTTCCCGTCGATAAGCGTAGGTATCGGCGAAGCGCGAGAGCAGGAATTCGGCGCAGGTGGTGGTCGGATATTTCGCCGGGTGCTGTGCATCCTGGCATCCGGGCAGACATTCTATGCGCGTGTCGGGGTGCGGTTCGGCGAAGAACGGCATCGAATAGCGATCCACCCCCAGCGGACTGATCACCCGGTGCGGCGTCGACAGATAACGGTCGTTGCTCCAGCGCGCCATCATGTCGCCGAGGTTGACCACGAAGGTGCCCTCGATCGGCGGCGCATCGATCCATTCGCCTTTTACGTTCCTGACTTGCAGGCCACCGGCGGCATCCTGGTAGAGCAAAGTGATGCAACCGTAATCGGTGTGCGCGCCGGCACCTTGTTGCTCGGCGGAACTGGCGGTGTGGCGCGGTGGGTAATGGATCATCCGCAATACGCTGACCGGCTCGCTGAAGCGCGAATCAAAAAAGTCGCGCTCGATGCCTAGCGCCAACGTCATTGCCCGCAGCAGTGTTTGCGCGAGTGCCTGCATGTCGACGTAGTGCTGCTCCATCAGCGCTTCCCATCCGGGCAGTGATGGATGACGGTTGGGGCCGCGCAAGGGTTTCTCTGCCAGCACGTCTGGATGCTCGGCCGGCAAGTGCAGACCCATGTCGAAGGTTTCTTTGAGGTCGCTGGGTTTGCTCGGGTCGAGTTGTTCGGTGGCGATGGCGCCGTAGCCGCGATGGTGGCGGGTCTGGGTGATGTCGATCTTGAGTTTTTCGTCGGCGGGTTGAGCAAAGAAACGCTTGGCGTTGTCGAGCACCGCGTCGATGCGCGCAGCGGAAATCGGGTGGCCCTTGATATAGAAGAAGCCCCATTCGCGGCAGGCGTGGTCGATTTCTTTTGCCACGGCGAGCCAGCCGGATTGGTCGTCGCTGTAGAGCGGGGCGATGTCGATGATGGGGAGGCTATTCATACTCAATCCTTGAAAGCGCTAGGATTCCCTGTAGGAGCTGCCGCAGGCTGCGATCTTTTGATCTTGATCTTCTGAAAACAAGAT